>JANNGZ010000129.1:0-2065 GCA_031404155.1 Burkholderiales bacterium | reverse complement strand
GACAGGCCGAGCGTGTTGCGCAGCGGGCCGTAGACGAACAGGTTGCCCAGCAACAGCTGGACGCGGTCGGCCAAGCCGACCGCCTTTCCGTCCAGTAAATCCGGGCCGACCCGCTGGGCCACGGCCATGAAGTGTTTGTAGAGCCACTTCTTGACGCTGCCCGCGTCTTCCATGCGGATCGTCACGCTGGTGAGCAGGCCTTCGAACACCCGCGGCGGCGCGAAGTAGTAGGTGGGGCCGACTTCCTTCAGGTCGATGGTGACCGTGCTTGCGTTCTCGGGGCAGTTCACCACGAAACCGCAAGCCAGCCACTGCGCGTAGCTGAAGATGTTCTGGCCGATCCAGGCCGGCGGCAGATACGCCAGCACCTCTTCGCGCTCGGTGAGCTTGTCGAAATCGGCGCCGGCTTTCGCGCGGTCGAGCAGCGTGAGGTGGGTGTGCACCACACCCTTCGGGTTGCCGGTGGTGCCCGAGGTGAAGAACATCGCGGCCACGTCGCCCGGCGCGCCGGCGTCGAGTTCGGCCTGGAAAAATCCGCTGTGCTCGCGGTCGAACTGCCGGCCGGATTCGATCAGCGCCTCCAGCGAGGCCAGGCCGCTGTCGTCGTAATTGCGCAGGCCGCGCGCCTCGTCGTACCAGATGCGCGCGAGCTGCGGGCATTGCTCGCGCAGCTCGAGCATCTTGTCGACCTGCTCCTGGTCTTCCACGACCGCGAAGGCGACCTCGGCGTTGTTGATCGGGAAGACGTACTCACTCGTCGCCGCGTCCTGGTACAGCGGCACCGGAATCGCACCGAGCGACTGGGCCGCGAGCATCGTCGCGTTGAGCCGCGGCCGGTTCTCGCCCACCACCACGATGTGCTGCCCGCGCTTGAGGCCCGCCGCGGCCAGCCCGCAGGCCAGCTCGCGCACCAGCACCGCGAGCTGCGCCCAGGTCAGGGTCTGCCAGATGCCGTAGACCTTTTCACGCAACGCGGCGGCGTCGGGCCGCTGCTTGGCGTGCTCCAACATCAATCGGGGGAACGTCGTTTGCACGACATGAACTCCTTGGGTCCGCAGGGGTGAGCGCGCAGCCTTGGCAGCGCCAATCTCGGAGTCGGAATGTAGGCAGAAGTTTGACGCCGCGTTGTCGTTGTGACGACAATCCGCGGGACACCCCGAGGAGTACTTTCCCGGGGCCCGGCGTCAGCGTCTTCTCATCTGCCATGCCAACCGACTCCCCGGTCAGCGCCTTCGATTCCCTGCCGGCGAACAAGCCGCTGCGCCAGCGCGCGCGGCGCGCCTCGGCCGACGAGCTGGCGATGATCCCGTGGCTGCGCCTGCTCGACGAGGCCGAGCGCCACCAGGCCGAAGATGCGCTGCAACTCGCCGATGCCGAGGTGGGTGAGTTCCTTTGCAAGATTGGCCGCCCCGCAGCCTGGTGGTTCGGCGTGGTCGACGGCCTGCTCAAAATGAGCAACGACAGCACCAGCGGCGCTTCGGTCACTTTCACCGGTGTGCCGCCGGGCGCCTGGTTCGGCGAGGGCACGCTGCTCAAGCGCGAGAGCTACCGCTACAACATCGAGGCGCTGCGAAAGAGCACCGTGGCCGGCCTGCCGATCGAGACGTTCGGGGCCTTGATCGACCGCAGCCTGCCGTTCAACCGCTACCTGATGAACCAGCTCAACGAGCGTTTGAGCCAGTTCATCGCTGCGCGCGAAATCGACCGCCTGACCGACCCCGACACCCGCGTCGCACGCAACCTCGCGGCGCTGTTCCACCCGGTGCTCTACCCCGGCGTGGGTACGCTGCTGCGCATCACCCAGCAGGAAATCGGTTTTCTGGTCGGGCTGTCGCGCCAGCGGGTGAACCAGGCGCTGCATGCCCTGCAGCTCCAGCAGCTGATCCGCATCGAGTACGGCGGAGTGCGGGTGCTCGACCTGGAGGGGCTGCGCGCCTACGCGCCGCGCTGAACGGCGTTGCCCATCGGGTCAATGGTTGGAGATGCCGGCGGCCACATGCCCGGAGGGCACATGCGCCGAGGCCGAGTCGACATGCCCGGTCTGGTCGTCGAAGAAAAAGTCGGG
>JANNGZ010000128.1:0-3790 GCA_031404155.1 Burkholderiales bacterium | reverse complement strand
CAAGCTCAGGCCATCGCCGGCGCCGCGGCGTAGCGCGCCACCAGCGCGAGCAGGTCCTCTTCCGAGTAGGGCTTGCCGAGGTAATGGTCGACGCCGAGTTCGGCCGCCACGTCGCGGTGTTTCTGCGCGATGCGCGAGGTGATCATGATCACGGGCAGGTCGCGCCAGCGGGAGTCGCCGCGCAGGTTGCGCACCAGGTCGAAGCCGTCCATGCGCGGCATCTCGATGTCCGAGAGCACCACCGTCGGCGTCTCTTCGGCCAGGCAGGCCAGGCCCTCCAGGCCGTCCTTGGCCAGTGTCACGCGGTAGCCCTCGCGCACCAGCAGGCGCTGGGTGACGCGGCGCACGGTGAGCGAATCGTCCACCACCAATACCAGCGGCGCGAGCGCCTGCACCGGCAACTGGGCCACCGGCTGCGTGGTGCCCGGCGTCACCATGGCTTCGCGCGACTGCGCGCGCGCTGCCTCGCCGTACAGCGTGGCCAGGGCCACCGGGTTGTAGATCAGGGTCGGCACCCCGGAGGCAAGCAGCGTCATGCCGGCCAGGCCGGGCACGCGCGAAAGTTGCAGCCCCAGGTTCTTGACCACCACTTCGTGGTTGCCGAGGACTTCATCGACGTGCAGGGCCACCCGCTGCTGGGCGCTGCGGATCACCACCACCGGCAGGGTGCGGGCGCGCAGTTCGGCGGCTCGGGTGCTGGTTTGCAGCAGGGCCCCGAGCCAGAAGAAGGGCAGCATGCGCTCGCCGAGCGGATAGCTGCCGCTGGTATAGGCGGCCTCGACTTCCGACGGCTTGGCCCGGCGCACGATTTCCACCAGCGTCGACGGCACCGCCACGGTGGTCTCGCCACAACGCAGCATCACCACCTGGGTCACCGCGGTGGTCAGCGGCAGCACGAGGCGGAAGCTCGAGCCCTGCCCGGGCGCGGTGGCGGTTTCGATGCGCCCACCCATCGCGGCCACTTCGGAGCGCACCACGTCCATGCCGACGCCGCGGCCGGCAAGTTCGGTCACCTGCTCGGCGGTGGAGAAGCCGGGCGCAAAGATCAGGTTGGCCAGTTCGGCTTCGCTGGGCTGCGCGTCGGCAGGCAGCAGGCCCATCGAAATACCCTTTTCGCGGATGCGCAACAGGTCCAGCCCGGCGCCGTCGTCGCGGAACTCGATGCCGACCTCGTTGCCCTCGTGGGCCAGCGATACCGTGATCTGCCCCGCCGCGTCCTTGCCGGCGGCGGTGCGGGCCTGCGGCATCTCGATGCCGTGGGTGACGCAGTTGCGCAGCAGGTGTTCGAAGGAGCCGGTCATGCGGTCGAGCACGCCGCGGTCGACTTCGATGCTGCCGCCGACCAGGTCCAGGCGCACCTGCTTGCCGGTTTCCTTCGCGGCCTGGCGCACCACCCGGTAGAGGCGGTCGGACAGGCCTTCGAACTCGACCATGCGGGTGCGCAGCAGGTCCTCCTGCATGTCGCGGGTGAGCCGCGCTTGCGCCGCGAGTTCGTCCTCGGCCGACTGCAGCGAGCGTTGCAGGTTGCGCTGCACCGTGGCCACGTCATTGACCGACTCGGCCATCATCCGGGTGAGTTCCTGGAAGCGCGTGAAGCGGTCCATCTCCAGCGGGTCGAAGGACTGCGCCGAGGCCTTGGCCGCTTCCATTCGCGAGCTGATCTGCGTCTCGGCCTGCAACTCGATGTCGCGCAGGTGGCGGCGCAGCCGCTCGAGGTTTTCGGTCAGGTCGCCGAGCGAGCCCTTGAGCTGGCCCATGTCGGACTCGATGCGCGAGCGGGTGATACTCACCTCGCCGGCGTGGTTGACCAGGCGGTCGAGCAGCGGCGCGCGCACCCGCACCGCGGCATGGCTGCCGGCGAGGCTGGCACGTTCCGGCGTCGCCTTGGCGGCGTTCGGCCGCACCGGGAAACGGGCCCAGTCGATCGCCGCGGCAGGCGCGGCGCCGCCCGAGCGCAGTGGCCCGGCGAGCGCCCTGGCCACCACCGCTTCGGCCTCGGGCTCGGCGGTTGGGGTGACAGCGGGCATGGCCGCCGCAGCGGGTGCAGGCTCGTCGGCTTTGGCCACCAGCGGCGCGGCCGGCAGCTCGTCGAGCAGGGGCGTGAACGCCGAAACACGGGGCAGGGTGCGTTCCACCGCCTCGCTGGCGGCGGCGTAGGCGGTGGCGTCGCGCGAGCGCAGGGCCTCGAAGGTCGCAGTGAGCATGTCGGCGCGCGCCTGCAGCGGCTCCACGTCGGCGCTGGTGTTCTTGTCGTGCGCGAGCAGGTGTTCGATCGCGGTTTCGAGCCGGTGCGCCATCTCGCCCAGGCGCATCGCTCCGGCCAGGCGCGCGCCGCCCTTGAGCGTGTGCAGGGTGCGCATGCAGGCCGAGGCGCCCGCGGGGTCGCCCGGGCGGCGCGCCCAGTCGCGCAGGCGCGACGCCAGTTGCGGCAACAGCTCCTGCGCTTCTTCTTCGAAGATCGGGAAGAGCTCGGCGTCGACCGCGTCGACCGCGTCGATGTCGTCTTCGTCGTCCAGCGCGTCGGCACGCACCTGCGCGCTGCTGTGGTCGTCCTTGGCCAAGGCGCTGAAGCGCTTGAGCTCCACCTGGCCGAAGGCGGCGAAGTCACTCGCTGGCGCCAGCGCGGCGAGGCCGGTGGCGGGGGCCGCCGGCATCGCGGCCCGCGCTGAAACCTCGGCGGCGACTAGCGCGGGCAACGGCGCGGCGAGCGGCGGCGCCGCTTCCGCCATCGCGGGCGCCTCGGCGGCGGCGGGTACGTCGACCTGCGGCGCCAACGCGGACGCCTCGGCCGGCGGCGCATCGAACGCGGGTACGGGTACCGGCGTCTGCGCCGGGGTCTGCGCCGGCAGCTGGGCCGACATCGTCGCGAAGGCAGCAGTCGGCGCTGGTGCCCCCGCCGGCGCCGACATCGGCGCCAGCATCGGCGCGGGCGTCGCCGGGCTCAGGTTCAGGAGCGCAGCGGCTTCGGCCGCAGGCGTCGCCGCCGCGGCGGCGTCGGCGAGCATGTCGCCGACGTCGATCGTGGTGATCGTATGAATCCGCTCGGCGCTCAGGCGCTCATGCTCGGCAAGCCTTCCCATCAGGCCCGGTGCCACCGGGTGCAGGAAGCCGGCCGCGAACTGGTGCAGCAAACGGCGGATTTCTTCGGCAGCGTCGACGAACAGGCGCGCTTCGTCGGCGTCGCCCTGCCCGATCACCTGCGACCGGGTCATGCCATGCTCAAGCGTGCGCGCCAGTTGCGACAACTCGGTATACCCGACCGTGGCCGAGTTGCCGGCGAGCGAATGAGCCAGCGCCACCGCCGCCTCGCTGATCGGACGGTGCAGCTCCATGGCCCACTCGGCCACCTCGGTGGTGAGCCGGCGCGACTGCTCGTCGGCCTCGTTGAGAAAGATGTTGAACAGCGGAATGCCGATCCGCAGCGGGCCGACGAGCTTGAACTGCTCCGGGTCCGCCTCGGGCGCACGGGTTTCGGGCAGCGCCGGCAACGCGTCAAAGTTCAGGTCGATCAGGTCGAGCGAGGTCGCTTCCTCTGCGCTTGGCGCCTCGGGCTCGGACAGCGGAACGGCTTGTGTCGGCTCGAGCCCGAAGTCTGGCAGGTCCAGCGCAGGCAGCAGGGCCGGGGTGTCCGACACGCTAAAAGCGGGTGCAGCGCCAGCGGCGTGGACGGCACCCAGATCGAGATCCAGGTCGAATGAGACTTCCTCGACTTCCGGCAGCGGCAGCGTGGCGCTCTCGGCACCGCCAACCGGAGCGGCCTCGAGGGCGGCGTCGGCCGCGGCAGGCTCGG
>JANNGZ010000127.1:0-7672 GCA_031404155.1 Burkholderiales bacterium | reverse complement strand
AACCCGGCGTGGGACGCCTTCTTCTTCTACCGGCACAGCGAACGCTTCGACGCCAACCATGCCCGGTGCCCGAAGACCAGTGCGCTGCTCGAGTCGATCGAACTCTGCCGCGTCGACCACCAGGCGCCCGAGGTGTGCTTCACAGTGCTGCGCCCAGGCTCGAAAATCATGGCCCACCACGGCGTGACCAACACGCGCCTGGTGATGCACCTGCCGCTGATCGTGCCGCCGGGCTGTGCGCTCAACGTCGTCGGCGCCGGCGAGCACCAATGGCGCGAAGGCGAGCTGATGATGTTCGACGACACCTACCAGCACGAGGCGTGGAACGACTCCGACAGCACACGCGTCATCCTGCTGATGGACTGCTGGAATCCGCACCTCACCGCGGTGGAGAAGATCGCGGTGAAGCAGCTGGTCGAAGCGATCGACGCCTTCGATCGCGGCTGAGCCTCAGGGCCGGAGCGCGATGCACGGCGCCGGCGACAGAAGCGGCTACTTGAGGTGCCGGGCCAGAAAGCGCTCGACGCGGCTCCAGAAGTCCACGTTGTTCTTCAACAGCAAAAAGCCGTGGCCTTCGTCGCTGTACTCCACCCACTCCACCTCCACCTTGCCCGCGGCCTTGAGCGCGTCGCGCATCTTGGTGCCGTGGGGCAGCGGCACGCGGTAGTCCTCGCCGCCGTAGGCCATCAACACCGGCTTGGTGATCTCTTTGGCGCGCTTCAGCGGTGAGGTGGCGTCGAGCTGCGCCCTGTCCTTCTCGCGGTCGCCCACCATGCTCGGCATGCCATAGCGCTTGTACTCTTCGCGAAAATCGCTCCAGTCCACCGTGTACATCATCTCGATGTCGGTCACGCCGACCCAGTTGATGCCCGCGCGGTACAGCTCGGGCTCCTTCACCAAGCCCATCATCGTGGCGTAGCCGCCGCAGCTGGCGCCGGCGATCGCAATGCGCTTGGGGTCGGCCAGGCCCTGCGCCACCGCCCACTGGGTGGCGTCGGTGACATCGTCCTGCATCGACAGGCCCCACTGCTTCCAGCTGGCGCGGAACAGCTTGTAGCCAAACCCGACGCTGCCGCGGAACTCGGGCTCGACGACGAGGTAGCCGCGCGCCGCCAGGAACTGGGAGTCCGAATCCCAGCCCCAGCTGCCGCCACGCACCCAGGGCCCGCCGTGCACCAGCACCACGGTCGGCCACGGGCCTTTGCCTTTGGGCTTGGTGACGTAGGCCGGGAACTCCAGCCCGTCGCGTGCCTTGATGCGCACAAAGTCCTGCTCGGCCATGCGCGCCGCGTCGATCCAGGGCCGCGACACGCCGATCAAGTTCAGGCTGTCCTTGCCCTCCTTCTCGCGGTCCAGCAGCATGTAGATCGGGCTCTGGCGGTCCGACCAACTGGTGACCACGAAGTGCCGCTGCGTCGAGCAGGTGGTGCAGGTGAACATGTTGACCGTGTTGGGCAGCAGCTTGTCCAGACGCGCCTGCAGCGCCTTCACACCTGGGTCGAACCACTCCACGCCCGCGGCATCGGACACGAAGCTGACGCCCGCCATTTTCCTGGCCACCGGGTCGAACAGCACATCGCCCGTGAAGTCGAAACCCTTCAACGCGACGATCGGTGAGCCATCGACCTTGCGCTTGGCCACGTCGTAACGGAACAGCGCCGCGGTGCCCTCCACGTTGGCCTGTGTGGAGGTGACCAGCAACTGGCCGTCGAAGTCGATCGCCTTGGGCGCGACGCTGCCTGCCGGCGGCACCCACACGTTGTAGCGCGCCAGATCAGTCCAGCTGTCGCCGGGGTCGGTGCGCCACAACACCTTGGCCAGGCCCTGCTTGTCAATCGAGAGCGCCGCGCGCGGCACGCCGGTACGGTCCAGCACCCAACCCGATGCGTTCTCGGGCTCGTCCTTAAGCAGCGCTTTGAGCGCGCGTGTGGTGGTGTCCAGCCGGAACATGGAGGTGCTGCCGGCTTCGTGTTCGTAGCGCAGGTTGTAGCGCTCCACGATCACGTCGTTGCTGCCGTCGCGCACGGTGGTGCGCAGCACATGGTTGGAGCGCAGCGGGCGGCTGGCCACATGGCCTTCGATGTCCTGCTTGTGGCCACGCCCGACCAGCCACATGGGGTCGCTGCCGTCCACGTTTACCGCGTACAGGCCGCCGGAGAACTGCTCGCCCAGCGGCGACTTGAAATCGATCGCGTCGAACACCAGCCGCTTGTCGTTGACCCAGTGGAAGCTGCGCACGTCCGCGTCGCTGAAGCGCGCGATGCCGATCCATTTGCGCGGATTCGACACCTCGGCGACGGCGAGCACGGTGCGGTCCTCGGGGCCGGCCATCAGCATTGCGATGCGGTCGCCGGCCGGCGAGAGTTGCGGCGCGGCGACCGCCGGCCTGCGGAAGAAGTTCTCGACCGGAATTGGCGCAGCCGCGTCGGCTTGCGCCGAAGCGGCTGCGCTCAAAAGCAGGCCGATCGCACCTGCCACCAGCCAAATGGATGCTTTCATCTCAAGGTCCAGGTTCGCCGCAACGGGCGCGAGTGTAGTGGTCGCGTGGCCCGGGACACATGCCGGTTTCTAACTCTCTCTACCCCTATCATTCGCGCGCCTCTGCGGGCAGCGCGAAACCCGTCACGCCCACCCCGAGTGAACCACCTCTTCGCCACATGACGCCACCGACGTACCCCGACAACTCGACGCAGCTGACGCAACGCGCGCAGGTGTGGTCGCGCTATTGGGCGCAGGGCGCCGGCCACTCCTGCGCCGGCAGTTTTGGCGAGCGTTACGACGGCGCCATCGGCGCGTGGTGGCAACAGGTTTTTGGCGCGCTGCCGCACGACGCCGCCGTGCTGGACCTGGCGACCGGCAGCGGCGCGGTGCTGCGTCTGGGGCTTGACCATGCGCCGGCAACGGTGCGCTTGGACGGCGTGGACCTGGCCCAGGTGGCGCCCCCATGGCTTGCTGCACTGCCGGCTCGGGACACTGCGCGGGTGCGGGTGCACCCCGGCGTATGCACCGAGCGCCTGCCGTTCGCGGATGCGCGCTTCAGCGTGGTCACCAGCCAGTTCGGAATCGAGTACACCGAGCTCGAGCGTTCGCTGGCCGAGGTGCGGCGGGTGCTGCGCCCCGACGGTGCGTTGCGCTTTGTGCTGCACCACGCGCGGTCGCGCACCCTGCAGCTGGCGCGCGTGGAGCTGGAGCACATCGCCTGGTTGTTCGCGCCCGACGGCCTGCTGCAGACCGTGGCGCATCTGGCGGAACCCTTTTCACGCGCCGCCACGCTGGCCGGGCGCGCGCATCTGGCTCGCGACGCTCGCGCCAATGCACTGCGCGACCGCTTCAACGGCTTGCAGGATCAACGTGCGCAACTTGCCGCCGACAGCATCTGCCCCGATGTGCTGAACGAAGCATCGGAGGCCGCGAGCCAGGTGCTGATGACTGCTGCCGAAGTTGGGGTAGCGGCGGGCCAGAGCGTGGCGCAGGCCTTCACGCTTCAGCTTCGAGATTCGCGGCTGCGGCTTGAGGAACTGATTCGGTACGCGCTCGACGAAGCCGCGTTGCAGGCTGTGCGCGAACAGCTTGCAGCAGGTGCGATGACCGTCGAAGCCGGCGAGCTGCGCGGTGGCGAGCACCTGTTCGGTTGGTGGCTGATCGCGGATCCGGTAAAAAAGTAGCGCGCGCCACGATGAAAAAGGCCGCTTCGCATCGCTGCCAAGCGGCCTTGCGGTCTCCGGAACGCCTGCGCGCCCCGGGGGTTCGCTACAAGCTCAGTCTCAGAACTTCATCTCGACCCGGACGTAGTACTGGGCGCCATACGAGTCGTACAACTCGTAGCTGAACGGCTTGGTGGTACTGGTGATCAGTTGCGGCAGCTTGCCGCCGGCGTTGACCGCTCCAACAATCACCTTGGAACCCTTGATCGGCGTGTTGTACGCAAGTTGCACGTCGTGGGTGACGTATGCGCCGACGAAGCCGACGGTGTCGTCGCCATGTTTGCCGATCATGTTCACGTTCCATGCCGCATCGAACGGCCCCAGCGACCATTTGGTCGCCAGCGTCGCACGATCCTTCGGCTCACCGAAAAGGCCGTTTGTGGTGGTGCCGTCGATCTTCGAGCTGACCACGTGCGACCAGGTCAACTCGTGGCGGAACTTGCCGACACCGCCCAGGTTGTACGAACCGAAGACGATGCTGGCGTCGACGCCGCTCTTCTTCAGCACACCCTCGTTGGTGGTACCGCGCACGATCTGCTGGATCGCGCCGGTGACCGGGTCGCGCGTGATCGACAGGCCGGCAGGGACGGGAGGAAGGATGTTCGCACCGGTAAAGTTGTCGTTGTCGCGGTCGATGATGTCTTGCGCCGAGACGTTCGAGATCACGCCATTGATCTTGGTGCTCCAGAAGTCGGCCTTGAGGCTGAGCTGGGGCGTCACGTCCCACACACCGCCGAAGGAGAACTGGGTCGACTTCTCCGAGGTCAGCGCCGGATTGGAGATCACCAGGCCATTGATCTGGAACACCGGTCTGTCGGCCGCGCATACCGCGGGCGTGAAGCCGCCATCGGCGATGCAATGCCGCAGGTCGATTGCGTCGTCGGCAGAGAAGGCGGGCTTTGCGGTCAGCTGCGGAAGTGTCGGCGCCGAGAAGCCCTTGCCGGCTGCGGCGCGCAGCGTCACAGTCTTCACGGGCTGGAATCGAATCGAGGCTTTGGGCGAAAAGTCGCTGCCGTAGTCGGAGTACTTTTCATAGCGGCCAGCGAGCGAAGCCTCCAACTGCTTGGTGATCGGCATCACCAGTTCGCCGGTCACGGCAGCCACCTTGCGACTGCCAGCGGCCGAATTGCCGGCACTGCCGAGCACCACGCCCGCTTCAGACAGCGAGTCGAAGATGTCGGCGTAGACCTCCTTGCGGTACTCGCCGCCAACGAACAGGCGAGCATTACCGCCACCCAGCTTGAACACGTCGATCTGGGCATTGCCGTAGTAGTCGCTCGACGCGAACTTCGAATCGCGGCCCACCGTGGCCGTGAACGACTGGAGCGCGGCCTGAGACGCCCCAAACGGGTCGAAGATGCTGTAGCGACCTTCGAAGATCGCTTGGCGCGCAAGCGTTTCGATCACGAAGCCACGGCCGACTTCGGTGTACGTCGAGTTTGAACGACGGACACCGGCTTCGACATCAGCACCCAGGAATCGGCCCTGCACGCCGAGCAACACGTCGTACAGGTTGGTGTTGGTCGAGGTGTCGCGGTTGCCCCCCGCAGCGAAGCGGTGGGCCAGGAAGATGGTTTCGGCGGCGCCCACGGTGGCGCGCAAGGCCGGGGCCGGGTTACTCGGGTGCCACGGATGCGCCGGACTGCCCGGATCGATCTGGACATCCCCCGGCACCGGGGCATAGCGGCCAAAACTTGTGACCCGGTTCACGGAACTTGACAAGAACGCGGTCCAGTCCTTGGCGATTTTCACTTCGCCGCGGGCAAAGAACGAGTTGGTATCCAGCGCCGCCTCGTCCGCTGCCACAAGGTTGAAGTTGAAGCGGCAACGGTTGGTGACGTAGAAGCCCGGGCCACTGCAGGCGAGGGCGCCAGGCACCGCAGCGATGAAACTGCCACCGCTGCCAAAACCGGGAGCCCGGAAGTAGTTGTTCGCATAAGTCGAGGCACCGACCGCAGCGCCCCACGGGTAGTCGCGCACGAAGATGATGTCGCGCGAAGTCTTGGAGGCACCGAACACGGCCCGGCCGTTCTCGCCGGTCAAGCCCATGATGGCCGAGGCCTCGCTGCGGTCACCGCCCTTGACGCTGGGTTTGGTTTCACCGTACGAGACAGCGATACCCTGGAAGTCCTTGCGCAGGATCACGTTGATCACGCCGCCGATGGCGTCGGAGCCGTAGATTGCGGATGCGCCGTCGGTCAGGATTTCAATCCGCTCGACCGCGGCGACAGGGATCGAGTTCATGTCCACCGCGTCGCCGACGATCGGCGATTTGGCGATGCGGCGGCCGTCGACCAACACCAGCGTGCGGCGGCTGCCCAGGCCGCGAAGGTTTGCCTCCGAAAACGCCTGGGCCGAACTGCCCGACTGGGGCCGGAAGTTGCCGGCGGTCATGACGGACAGGCCGCGGATGTACTCCGCAACGGTGTTCTGGCCGCTGGCCTCGAGTTCTTCACGCGTGACGACCGTGACCGGCAACGCACCTTCGACGTCTGCACGCTTGACTCGCGAACCCGTGATCTCCACCGTCTGACCCTGTGCGAACACCGGGGCAGCGGGCAGCATCAGGGTGCCGCCCAGCGCGAGCAGCACGCCGCTGCAAATTTTGGTCCTCTTGAACATGGACTTTTCTCCTAGGGAAAGGGTTGATCGATTCACCCAGTTGGCAGGCCCGCTGCAACCCGCTTCGTGAGCGGTTACCGCGTGGTTTCACCAACAAGTAACCAGATTGTCACGGACCCCTTGCGCAGCAGGGGCTCAGGGAAACTCTCTAGCGTCCAACGCGCCGCAGCACGTGTTGCCGCGGCCCGCAGCACATCGTTGCCTGCAAACCCGCATGAATACTGGGTTTGCGGCAATCTACCGATGTATTGCCGCGACCTGCTGGCGGACCCGGCAGCGTCCCGGTAGGGGCAGTCCCCTACCGGGACGTTACTGTCTCGTTGGCGCCATGCAACAACCCACGAACACGGGGGTTGGCGCGGGCGTTACTCCGCAGTGGCAGCGGCGAGCCGCGGCACCGCGGCGAGCAGCGTGCGGGTGTACTCCTGCCGCGGCGCACCGAGCACGTCGGCACAGGGGCCCTGCTCCACGATGCGCCCCTGGCGCATCACCGCCACATGGTCGGCGATGTACTCCACGACGCCGATGTTGTGGGTGATGAAGAGGTAGCTCAAGCCCAGCTCCCGCTGCAGCTCGCGCAGCAGGTTGAGGATTTGCGCTTGCACGCTCACGTCCAGCGCCGAGGTGGGTTCGTCGCAGACGATGAGCCTGGGCTGCACCGCCAGGGCCCGCGCAATCGCGATGCGCTGGCGCTGGCCGCCGGAGAACTCGTGCGGGTAGCGCTCCAGCGCCTCGCGGCGCAGGCCTACCTGGTCGGCAAGTTGTTCCAGGCGCTGCCGGCGCGCGGGTGCAGCCATCTCGGGGCGCAAGGCGGTGAGGCCCTCTTCGAGAATGTCGAAGACGCGCATGCGCGGGTTGAGCGAAGCAAACGGGTCCTGGAAGATGATCTGGATCTCGGCTCGCGCCTCGCGCAGCGCGTCGCCTTCCAGGCTGAACAGGTTGCGCCCGGAGAGCTCGGCGCTGCCGCTGATCTCGGCCTGGCTGCGCAGCAATTGCACGATGGCCTTGCCGGCGGTGGTCTTGCCGCAGCCGGACTCGCCCACAAGCGCCAGCGTGCGAGCCGAACCGATGTCGAAGCTCACCTGGCTCACCGCGTCGAAGTGGCCCGCGGCGCGTTGCAGCAGGCCTTTGCGGATCGGGAAACGAACGCTCAGGTCCTTGACGACCAGGAGCGTTTGCTCCTTGCCCCTTGACGGGGGAAGGCTGGCATGGGGGTGGGGTGTTGGCGTCGGCGTCGGCGCGGCGCCCCGCGCCCCCCCCCCCCCCCCCCCCCCCCGCGCGCGGGGGGGGTTGGATCACCACCCGCCCCCCAACGCGGCCCCGCCGCCGGCGGCCGCCCCCCGGCG
>JANNGZ010000126.1:0-18872 GCA_031404155.1 Burkholderiales bacterium | reverse complement strand
TTTTCGACCACCGGCTGCTCGAGGAGCGCAGCGATGATCTTCAGCTCGCCACCGCAGTTCGGGCAGTGCTCCAGGTCCAGATCGAAGACGGATCGAAGACGCGCTTGAGCAGCCTGGCCCAACTCAGCCGCACCGGGCGATGGTGCGCACAGTTCGCCTCGCACTCGGCGGGTGGCGCGGCCTGGGCGGGCGCCTGCGGCTGTTGCACCCGCAGCGTTGCATTGCACTCGTTCGCTGGCCAGCGCCGGGCGGGTGATGTAGCGGCACAGTTGTTCCCGCGCCTGGCGATCCTCAGCGCCGCAGCGTACGGTGGCGTGCAGGCTGAACCCGTTGATGTCGGCGCACAGCGTCTGGTTGAAGTCCGTCTGCCTGGGCATCGTGCCTTGCACCGTCAGCACCCCTGTTCATGCAGGCCACCGGCTTGAGCCCGAAGCGCTATGCAAGGCTGATGCGCTTGCAGCGGCTGCTCGCCCTGTTGCGCTCGCCCGCCCTCGTGTCGCTTGCCGAAAGCGCGCTGGCCGCGGGCTACGCCGGCCAGGCCCACATGAACCGCGAGTTCCGCGAGTTCGCCGGCAGCACACCACAGCAGTACCGCCGGCGTGCGCCGGCGGCCGGGCACCACGTGACCATGATGCGGCCTTGAGCTGCGGTATGCCGCGGGTCAAATTCCTTCAAGACGCGCCGCGGTTCCGGCGCTATCTTGTCGACTCCAGCGACTCCAGCGACTCCAGCGACCCCGGCAGCCCACCATGATCCATGAACTCTTTGCCTACCTCTGCGTGAACGACACCGCCAAGGCGATTCACTTTTACGCCACGGTGTTCGACGCCAGCGAGAAGTTTCGCCTCGTCGAACCGAGTGGCCGCATCGGCCATGCCGAGATGGATTTCGGCGGGGTCACCGTGTCGGCCACCGCTGGAACATCGGGCACAGCATCGAAGACGTCAGCAACGAGGAGATGCAGCGGCGCTACACGGCACTGATGCAGGCGCCGTAACCGCCGGCCCGCAAGCGCCGGCCCTGCCTTCGGAACGGCGCGGGGAAACGCCCCGAGGCAGCGCAGATCACTGCACCGGCTGCCGAGGATGCGCGAGGAAAAAGCGCAGCATCTCCCGCGAGGCATCCGGCCCTCGGGGGTCGGTGTAAGAACCCGCCGTCCGACCACCCGACCAGGCATGCCCGGCACCGTGCAGCAGCCAATGTTCAGCCGCGGGCTGAGCGCCTTGAGCGTCGTGAATCGAACGTGTGTAGTGGCGCCCCTGCGCCGACACGCCCTGCTCCACCCTGGGACCAGAAGAGCGCGCCTCGTCCGCCGGCGCGGAGCGCGCAGCGGCGGCACGAACCGCGGCCGCGATCACCTGCTCGCCGTTGCGCGGGTGGACCGTTGTGTCCTGGTCGCCGTGGAAGACGATCACCGGCAGCGGCAGGGCCGCCGGCGGTTGCATGGCGGGTGTGCCGAAGCGCATCGCCGTGGCGGGCTGTGGCGGTGCAGCGGCCGAAGTACCACGCATCGCGGTGAGTGCTTCGGGCAGGCTGCGGGCGGCGCCGGGCGCCAGCCCCGAATGCACACCGACCGCCGCGAAGATGTCGGGGTAGGCCGCGCCGATGATGGCTGCCATGGCGCCGCCCGCAGACAGCCCGGCCAGGTACACACGCCGCGGGTCGATGTGGTGGGCCTTCATCACCGCCTGCGTCATCGCGGCGATCAAGGCAGGCTCGCCGCGGCCCCGTTCCTGGTGGTTGTGCTTGAACCAGTTCCAGCACCGCGATGGGTTCGCCTCCTGCGCCTGCGCCGGGTAGAGGACACAGAAGCCCTGCTCAGCCGCCAGCGCATTCATCGCGGTGCCCGCTGCAAAGTCGTCGGGGCCTTGTGTGCAGCCATGCAACATCACCAGCAGCGGACGCGCGCGTTCGGCAGCGCCTGCCGGCAGGTAGAGCTTGTATTCGCGGGTGAGCGACGCGTGCGTGTGCACGCCGCCGAGGAATTCGCCGTCGCCTTCGCGTTCGCTGGTGCGTGCCGCACCGGCGTCGCCGCGAAATCCGGGCGCAGCTTCGGGCCACGGCGCGGCACGGCCGGTCGGCGCATGCGCCACGCCCGGCAGGCTCGAGGGGGCCTCCTCGATGCAGGCGCCGTCGGCCACCTCGACCACACAGCCATCGATCGCGTTGGCCGCCGCAGCGGAGGGCGCCGTCGCCGTGCCAGCCTGGAAGGCACCGCGCGGCACCGCTTGCTGTTGCGCTTGCCGCGCTGCCGGATGCGGCGCGGGATGGCCGACCGTGGTGCCGCCGAGCGCGCGTTGAATCGCCGCGGTGGCCTCACTCAATTGCCCGGCGCGGGTGAGCCGGGTAGCGTTGTGCATCAGTTCCAAGAAGCTGTCGTTCATCTTGTCCTTGTGTTGTTGAAATCGGGAGGCGCTCAGCGCGGGCGGCGGGCCAGCGCGGCCTTGACTGCGGGGCTGGCGTGCAGCGCGCCCAGCACGTCCACCGACTCGAGGGTGGCCAGCGCCAGTTCCGGGGTCACATCGTGCGCGATCGACACCAGGCCCAGCGCCCGGATGTTCAGCTTCTGTTTTGCCGCTTTCACCGCCCGCAGGTCTGCGGCGCTGAAGTGCTGCAAGCCGAGCACCAGGGTCTTGCGCGCCACCGCCTGCTTCACCGCATCCGCGTGGCTGCCCAGCTGGTTGCGGATGGCGGTGCGGATGAAGTCGGTGCGGTTGCCGTAGAAGCCCTCGGAGACCAGAAGGTCGACCTGCCCGAGGTCGACGAACCCGAGGTTGATCGTGATCTTCTCGGAGTCGGTGGTTTTGAGCTTGGCCGCCGCGGTGGTGAGTTTTGTTCCCATGACGCCATCCTATCACCATCCCTGTGGATGGTTATAGGATGGTGTGGCGCAGCGGCACCAGCCGCTGCCGCCGGGCCTGCGCCTCTGAAGGACGCGGTTCAGGCCGGCACCACCTGCAGCTCGCGCACCGGCCGCACCTCGATGCTGCCGTGCAAAGCCGGCGGGATGCCGGCGGCGAGCTGAATCGCTTCGTTCAGGTCCTTCGCGTCCACCAGGTAGAAGCCCGCCAGCATCTCCTTGGTCTCGGCAAAGGGCCCGTCGAACAGCGTCACCTCGCCGTTGCGCACGCGCACCGTGGTCGCGGTGTGCGTGGGGTGCAGCGGCTCGGCGGCCAGCAGGCGCCGGCCGGCCGCGAGCTGCTGCACATAGTCGGCGCAGACGCTGTCGCTGCACGCGTTCCAGTGCGCAGCGTCGAGGTAGACCAGGCACAGGTACTTCACAGCGTGGCCGCCAGTTCGGCCAGCTGGGTGGTGCACCGGCCCCAGCCTTCGGTGAAGCCCATTTTCTCGTGCGCTTCGCGGTCGGCCTCGGTCCAGTGGCGGGCGCGCGCGGTGTAGCGGGTTCTGCCACCGCCGAGGTCCTCGAACGTCAGGATCAGGGTCATGAAGGGCTTGGCCGCGAGCTCCCAGGCGCTGGTGTAGGCGTCTGTGGCGACGATGCGCTCGTTGGGCACCAACTCCAGATAGACACCCGGGTTGGGGAACTCCTGGCCGTCGGGCCCGCGCATCACCACCAGGCTGGTGCCGCCCACACGCAGGTCGACTTCGGCATGCGGCGTCACCCAGGGTTTCGGCGCAAACCACTGCTTGATCAGCTCGGGTTCGGTCCAGCAGCGGTACAGCTTGTGGCGCGGCACGGCGATGTCGCGCGTGATGACGAGGTCGCGGTCGGAGTTCATGGTGGGCTCCTTGATGGGTGTGCCGAATGGGCTTACTCGAACGCGATCGGCTCGCCGTTGACGGCCCAGCTGACGCCGAAGCGGTCGGTCAGCATGCCGAAGGTCTTGGCCCAGAACGCGGGTGCTAGCGGCATCGTCACCTGGCCGCCTTGCGACAGCGCGTTGAAGGCGCTGTGGGCCTGGTCGACGGTGTCGTATTGCAGCGCGAGCATCACGCCTTTCATGCCCTCGTAAGGCATGCCGGGCGGAGTGTCGCCGGCAAACAGCATCGCGCCGCCGGGCAGCGCCAGGCACGCATGCATGATGCCGTCGCCGCTGGGGGGCGGGCCGTCGCCGCAACCGGCGTCGCCTGCGGCCGGCGCGGGCATGTCGGCGTAGCTCATCATGGTTTCGATCTTGGCGCCGAGCGCCTCTTCATAGAAAGCAAAGGCCTCGCGGGTGTTGCCGCCAAAGCTCAGGTAGGGGGTCAGGGTGGTGGTCATGAGAGGCTCCAGTGGGGTGGGTGTGGATGGTTTCAATCTGCCGGCATGGAGTAGTCGAACGGTCTCGACGGCTTTCGACACGCGATGAAGAAATAAAATTCAGCCACCCACTTCGGCCAGCCGGCGCAGCAGGAAGCGGCGCTCGGGCTCCTGCCGCGCCAAGGCGGCGGCGGCGCGGTAGTGCACCTGGGCTTCGTGCAGCCGGCCGGCGCGGCGGCACAGGTCGGCCGCCGCCGCGGGTGCGGCGTGGTAGCCCGGCAGCGCGGTCAACAGCGGCTCGACCAGCGCCAGGCCGGCCTCGGGGCCGTCGCGCATCGCCACCGCCACGGCGCGGTTGAGCGCGATCACGGCGCTGGGCTCGACGCGCAGGAGTGCGTCGTACAGGCCCACGATCTGCGGCCAGTCGGTCTCTGCCGCGCTCGCGGCTTCGCCGTGCAGCGCCGCAATCGCGGCTTGCAGCGCGTAGGCGCCAAAGCCGCGCTGCGACAACGCTGCTTCGGCCAGCGCGCAGCCTTCGGTGATCGCGCCGGGGTTCCACAGCGCACGGTCCTGTTCTTCCAGCGGCACCAGTTCGCCCGCTGCCGAGCAACGCGCGGCGCGGCGTGCGTCGTGCAACAGCAGCAGCGCCAGAAGGCCCAGCACCTCGGGCTCGGGAACAGGCTCGCACAGCAGCGCCCGCAGCAGCCGCGCCAGGCGGATCGCTTCGTCAGCCAGCCCCGCCGCCTGCGCCGAATGGCCTTCGTTGAAGACCAGGTAGACCACCCGCAGCACGCTGGCCAGCCGCGCCGGCCGCTCGGCCGGGCCCGGCACTTCGTAGGGGATGCGCGCCGCCGCGATCTTGGCCTTGGCGCGCACGATACGCTGCGCCAGCGTGGGCGTGGCGACCAGGAAGGCCGCCGCAATCGCCTCGGTGGTGAGGCCGCAGACTTCGCGCAGCGTGAGCGCGATGCGCGCCTCTTCGGCCAAGCTCGGGTGGCTGCAGGTGATGACCAGGCGCAGGCGGTCGTCCTCGATGGCGTCGCGCTCGTCGACCAAGTGCTCCCAGCCGGGTGCGTCGTCGGCCACCGCCTCGGTTTGTTCGGCGGCTTCGTCCCAACCCACGAACCGCTTGTCGCGGCGGATGCGGTCGATCGCCTTGAAGCGGCCGGCGGAAACAAGCCAGGCCACCGGGTTGGCCGGCACGCCGTGGCTGGGCCACTGCTCGGCCGCGGCAACAAAAGCGTCGTGCAGCGCTTCTTCGGCCGCGTCGAAGCTGCCCAGCAGCCGCACCAGCGTTGAAAACACTCGCCGGCTTTCCTGCCGGTACAGCGTGGCCACGGTGTCGTTCATCAGGCAACCTCCGTGCTGCGCACTCCGGTATTCGCCTTTCGGGCGGCCGGGCAGGCTCATGGCGCCAGACTAAACCCGAAGGCCTAGGACCAGGGGCCTCTCACTCCCACTCGATCGTCGCCGGCGGCTTGCTGCTCACGTCGTAGGTGACACGGTTGATGCCGCGCACCTCGTTGATGATGCGGCTCGACACTTTCTTCAGCAGCGCGTAAGGCAGCTCGGCCCAGTCGGCGGTCATGAAGTCGCTGGTTTGCACCGCGCGCAGCGCGACCACGAAGTCGTAGGTGCGGCCGTCGCCCATCACGCCGACACTTTTCACGGGCAGAAAAACCGCAAAGGCCTGCGAGGTGAGCTCGTACCAGTTCTTGCCGCTGGCCTCGTCGCGGTGCTTGCGCAGTTCCTCGATGAAGATGGCATCGGCGCGGCGCAGCAAGTCGGCGTATTCCGGCTTCACCTCGCCGAGGATGCGCACCCCCAGGCCGGGGCCGGGGAAGGGATGGCGATAGACCATCTCGGCGGGCAGGCCGAGCGCCACGCCGAGTTCGCGCACTTCGTCCTTGAACAGGTCGCGCAACGGTTCGAGTAGTTTCAGCCCAAGCGTCTCGGGCAGGCCGCCGACGTTGTGGTGGCTCTTGATCGTGGTCGCCTTCTTCGTACCTGTCGACGATCGGGCGCCGCCGCTTTCGATCACGTCGGGGTAGATCGTGCCCTGGGCCAGCCACTTCGCACCGCCGCCGGAGGCGGCGCCGTCAGCAACCCGCAGTTTGTGGGCTTCGCGCTGAAACACTTCTACGAACTCGCGGCCGATGATCTTGCGTTTGGCTTCGGGCTCGCTCACGCCTTTCAGCGCGCCGAGGAACTGCGCGCTCGCGTCGACATGGATCACCTTGGCGTGAACATTGGAAGAGGGGCCGGCGAACATCTCCATCACCATCTGTGCTTCGTGCAGGCGCAGCAGGCCGTGGTCGACGAAAACGCAGGTGAGCTGCTCGCCGATGGCGCGGTGGATCAGCGCCGCGGCCACGCTGGAATCGACGCCGCCCGAGAGGCCGAGGATCACCTCATCGCTGCCGACCTGTTCGCGGATTTTTGCGACCGCCTCGGCGACATGGTCGCGCATCACCCAGTCGGGCTTCGCGCCGCAGATCGTCAACACGAAGCGCTCGAGCATCGCCCTGCCCTGCACCGTGTGTGTCACCTCGGGGTGAAACTGCAGCGCGTAGTAGCGGCGGGCTTCGTCGGCCATGCCGGCGATCGGGCAGCTTGGCGTGCTGGCCATCAGCTTGAAGCCGGGCGGCAGCGCGGTGACCTTGTCGCCGTGGCTCATCCACACCTTGAGCATGCCGTGGCCTTCGGCGGTGCGGAAGTCCTCGATGCCGTCGAAGAGTTGGGTGTGGCCGCGGGCTCTGACCTCGGCATAACCGAACTCGCGGTGCGTGGAAGCTTCCACCTGCCCGCCGAGTTGCACCGTCATCGTGAACATGCCGTAGCAGATGCCGAGCACCGGCACGCCGAGCTGCCACACCACGTCGGGCGCGCGCAGCTCATGCTCTTCGTAGGTGCTGGCGTGGCTGCCCGAGAGGATGATGCCCTTCGGTGCGAACTCGCGGATGAAAGCCTCGTTCACATCGTTGAGGTGGATCTCGCAGTACACATGCGCCTCCCGCACCCGGCGTGCAATGAGCTGCGTGACTTGCGAGCCGAAGTCGAGGATCAGGATTTTGTCGTGGGCCATCGTGGGGTTCTTGGGTCTCAGGGCGCGGCCGGCGCCGGGTTCGAAACTTCGGTGCGGCGCTGGCGCGCAAAGTGGCGCAGCGCGATCAGCATCGCCACTGCCTGCAGCAGCGCGCAGAAGTAGTACGGCGCGCCGATGCGCCAGTCGCCCTTGGGCAGGTGTGAGACAAAGCCGAGGATCGCGGCGCCGACCACCGGCGCGGCCACCGCCATCATGCTGTTCAGCGACGACACCGCGCCCATGGTGCGGCCCTGCGTGGTGTCGTCGGCGGCGTTGGAGACGATGCTCTGCATCGCCGAGGCCACTGCGAAGCCGAGCAGGTTGAATGCGACCACCACGACCATCATCCAGCCTTCGGGCACCAGGCCCCAGGCGAGGTAACACAGCGACGAGGACACCAGCCCCATCACCGCCAGGCGCTGCGCCGAGAAGCGCTTGAGCAGGTGCTTGAGCAGCACGCCCTGCACCAGCACCGACATCACGCCCACCGCAAACAGCGACCAACCGTTCTCCAGCGGGCCCCAGCCGAACTTGAACGAGGTGTAGAGCACCCAGGTGGCATGCAGCACGAACTGCGCCATCGCCGACAGCGCGAGCACGATCACCAGCGGCCCGATGCCCTTGAGTTCGGCCAGGCCCTTCAGCGCCGCCACCGGGTTGGCGTTGCGCCATTCGAAGGGCGTGCGCCGCTCCCTGGGCAGCGACTCGGGGAGCACGAAGAAGCCGTAGAGCCAGTTCAACAGCGCCAGGCCGCCGGCCACGAAGAACGGCAGGTGCAGGTCGATCGCGCCGAGCAGCCCGCCGAGCACCGGGCCGAGGATGAAGCCCATGCCGAACATGGCGCCGAGCAGGCCGAAGCGGCGCGCGCGGTCCTCGGGCGGTGTGATGTCGGCCACATAGGCGTTGGCCACCGCGGCGTTGGCCTGCATCGCGCCGCTGAAAAGGCGCACCACGATCAGCACCCACAGCGCGGTGGCCAAACCGGTGACGATGAAACTCAGCGCCAGGCCGCTGAAGCCGAGCAGCAGCACCGGGCGGCGGCCGTAGCGGTCGGACAGCGCGCCCAGGATCGGCGAGGCGAAGAAGTTGGCGATGCCGAAGGCGAACATCACCGCGCCGTACCAGTAGGCCTGCTCGGTCTGGTTGGCGGCGAAGGTGCCCACCAGCGGCGGCAGCACCGGAATGATCAAGCCGATCGACACCATGTCGATCAGCACCGTGACCAGGATGAAGGGCATCGCCGCCTGAGTCGGTGGCGGCTTGGCGGTGGCAGGGTAGGACATCAAGCGTTCAGAGGCCGAGCGCCCACGGGCCACGCAGGGGCCATACCGGGCCCTGGGACTGCGAGCGGAGCGTGCTTGGGGCTGTCATTTACTCCGAGCGGTAGTTCGGCGCTTCCTTGGTGATCTGCACGTCGTGCACGTGGCTCTCGCGGATGCCGGCGGACGTGATCTCGACGAACTCGGCGCGGTCGTGCATCTGCGTGATGCCGTTGCAGCCGCAATAGCCCATCGACGCGCGCAGGCCGCCGGCCATCTGGAAGATGATTGAAACCACAGAGCCCTTGTAGGGCACGCGGCCCTCGATGCCCTCGGGCACCAGCTTGTCGGTGTTGGGGTTGCCGGTCTCGTCGGTTTCCTGGAAGTAGCGGTCGGCCGAGCCGGCCTGCATTGCGCCGATCGAGCCCATGCCGCGGTAGCTCTTGTAGCTGCGGCCCTGAAACAGCACCACTTCCCCTGGCGCCTCTTCGGTGCCGGCAAACATGCCGCCCATCATCACGGTGCTGGCGCCGGCGGCGACCGCCTTGGCCAGGTCGCCCGAGTAGCGGATGCCACCGTCGGCAATCAAGGGCACCTGGCTGCCGCGCAATGCGGTGGCCACGTTGTCGATGGCGGTGATCTGCGGCACACCCACACCGGCCACGATGCGCGTGGTGCAGATCGACCCCGGGCCGATGCCCACCTTGACCCCGTCGGCACCGGCCTCCACCAAGGCCAGCGCCGCGGCGCCGGTGGCAATGTTGCCGCCGATCACGTCGACGCCGGGGAAGTTCCGCTTGACCCAGCGCACCCGCTCGATCACGCCTGCCGAATGGCCATGCGCGGTGTCGACCACGATCGCGTCGACGCCGGCCTTGACCAGCAGTTCCACGCGCTCTTCGGTCCCCTCGCCCACACCCACCGCAGCGCCCACCCGCAGCTTGCCGTGGCTGTCGCGCGCGGCGTTGGGAAAGTTGGTTTGTTTGGTGATGTCCTTCACCGTCATCAGGCCACGCAGCTCGAAGGCGTCGTTCACGACCAGCACCCGCTCGAGCTTGTGCTTGTGCATCAGCGCCTTGCCGTCGGCGAGGGTGGCGCTTTCGCGCACCGTGATCAGGCGCTCGCGCGGCGTCATGATCTCGCGCACCGGTGCGTTCATGCGGGTCTCGAAACGCAGGTCACGGTTGGTGACGATGCCCACCACCTTCGCGCCCTCGAGCACCGGAAAACCGGAGATGCCGTGCTGCTGGGCCAGCGACATCACCTCGCGCACGGTGACGTCGGGTGTCACCGTGATCGGGTCGCGCAGCACGCCGGATTCGTAGCGTTTGACACGCGCCACCTCCGCGGCCTGCTGCCGCGGCGTGAGGTTTTTGTGCACGATGCCGATGCCGCCTTCCTGCGCCATCGCGATCGCGAGGCGGGCTTCGGTCACCGTGTCCATTGCCGCGGAAACCAGCGGCAGGTTCAGGGTGATGTTGCGGGAAAGGCGGGTCGAGAGGCTGGTGTCGCGGGGCAACACCTGGGAGAAGGCTGGAACCAACAACACATCGTCGAAGGTCAGCGCTTTGCCGAGAAGGCGCATGGTGGGTGTAGCTCCAGTCGCAAAAGCAGATTATACGGACCGCCCACTCGGTCACGCCTCGTTGCAGGGCGCGCCGCTACACTGGGCGGCATCTGCTTCGACATGGGCCTCTCTCCTATGCGCCGACTCTGTCTGACCCTCGCCGCCTTGTTGTTCACGGTCACGCTGCACGGCGCCGCGCAGGCGCAATGGAAATGGCGCGACAGCCAGGGCCGGGTCACGGTGAGCGACCTGCCGCCGCCGCGCGACGTGGCCGAGAAGGACATCCTCTCCCGCCCCGCGCCACCCGCACGGCGCGCAGCACCGGCGCCTGTGCCTGCGGCGTCGGCTGCATCGGCTGCGGCTTCGGGGGCCGACTCGGGCAAAGCGCGCGTCGACCCGGAACTCGAAGCGCGCAAGCGCAAGGCCGAGCAGGACCAGTTGGCGCTGCGCAAGCAGGAAGAAACCAAGCTCGCTGCGGCAAGAGCCGAGAACTGCGAGCGGGCCAAGGTGCAACTGCGTACCCTGGAGAGCGGCGTCCGCGCGGTGCGGGTGAACGAAAAGGGCGAGCGCGAGATCCTCGACGACAAGCAGCGCGCCGACGAGATGCAACGCGCGCGCAGCGCAATGGCCTCCGACTGCCGTTGACCCGCTGCCGCTGAGCGGCGAGCCGAACACAACCCGCGGCGGCGCCGCGGCTTGAGCGCCGACTGACCAACGCGCGTCGCCGCGTTCAGCCGCCTGTGGTGACCCGCTTGGCCTTGCCGTCGCGTTTGTAGCGCAGCCTTCGCGCTTCCTTGGGGTCGACCTTGAGTGGCCGGTACACCTCGACCCGGTCGCCGTCGCGCAGCAAGTGTTCCAGCGGCTTGGCCTTGCACCAGACACCGGCGCTCAGGGTCGCCAACGCCAGCTCAGGGTGGCGTTGCAAGACACCGCTGGCTTGCAATGCGTCGGCTACCGTCGCGCCGGGTGCGAGGTGCAGCGTCTGGCGGTCGACCAGGTCGGGCGCCGGGCTGTAGGCCAGCTCGACGCGCAACAGCGCTGCGCCCAAACCCTCAGCGTGGCCCATAGACACTCTCCGCCCGCTTGACGAAGGAGTCGACGAAGGTGTCGGCGATGCGGTCGAACGCGGGGCTGATCAGCGCCTCCAGCGCCGGGTTGGCAAAGGCATAACGCAGGTCAAACAGCACCTTGCAGGCGGCGGCGTCGCTGCCCGGGCGGCCGAGCGGCTCGAAGAGCCAGGTGCCGTCGAGCATGGAAAACGGACCGTCGAGCAGCGCCATCGTCACCGAGCGGCCGTCGACATGCAGGTTGCGCGTGGTGAAGGCGTGGCGCACGCCCATGAAGTGCAGGTGCAGGCGCGCGGTGAGAGCCGCGTCGCCGCGGTCCAGCACCTCGCTGGCGTGGCACCAGGGCAGGAAGCGCGGATAGTCCTCGACGGCGGTCACCAGCTCGTACATCTCGCGCGGCGAGTACCAGATCAGAACGGACTTGTTGACGCGCTTCATACAATGCAGGGAATTCTAGGGGCCGAGCCGCGGCGCGCTGGTCGAGCGCCGCAGCGGCCCCATCTCGTTTCCAGGCTCGATTCACATGCCCGCCATCGCCGAAAACCGCCGCGCCCGCTTCGACTACCACATCGAGGAACAGTTCGAAGCCGGCGTCGTGCTCGAGGGCTGGGAGGTCAAGGCGATCCGCGCCGGCCAGGTCCAGCTCACCGACGGTTATGTGGTGATCCGCGACGGCCAGCTGCACCTGATCGGCTGCCGCATCAACGCGCTGGGCAGCGCCAGCACCCATGTGAACCCGGAAGCCGACCGCACCAAGAAGCTGTTGATGCACAAGGAAGAGATCCGCCGCCTGATCGGCAAGGTGGAGCAGCGCGGCTTCACGCTGGTGCCGCTGAACCTGCACTTCAAGGACGGTCTGGTGAAGGCCGACATCGCGCTGGCCAAGGGCAAGGCCGAACACGACAAACGCGACACCGAGAAGAAGCGCGACTGGCAGCGTGAGCAAGGGCGGCTGATGCGGCACAAGGTGTCGCCGAAGTCCAAGGCCTGACTGCCCCCGAGCTCGCTCCGCGCGCACCCGCCCGATGACGGCACTGGGTTCGCCGTGCTTGCAGCGTCAATATTCCGGCTTCAACGCAAGACCTCCAGCGCCTGCTTCACATCGGCAATCAGGTCTTCGACGCTCTCCAAGCCGATGCAAAAGCGCACCACCATGCCGCGATAGCGGCTGCCCAGCGGGCGCATCGGGCGGGTGTCGTAGGGGATCACGAGGCTGAACGGCCCGCCCCAGGAGGCGCCGATGCGAAACAGGCGCAGGGCGTCGACAAACGCATTCACGGTCGCGGATGTGAAGCGCGGATCGACCTCCACGCTCACCAGCCCGGCGGCGGCGCGGCAAAGCGAGGCCCAATGTTCGTGCCCGGGCGAACCGGGCGTGGCCGGGTGCAGCACACGCACGAAGCGGGGCTCGCCGCCGCACCACTGCGCAAACTGCCGCCCCGCAGCGTCCTGCGCGGCATAACGAAGCGGCAGCGAAGGCAAGGAGCGCAGCACCAGTTCGATGTCGTTCACCCCGATGCAGATGCCCAGGCGGCTGTGCGTCAGCGCCATGCGTTCATGCAGCGCGGTGTCTTGCGACACCACCGAGCCCATCACCACGTCGCCGCCGCCCGAGGGGTATTTGGTCAGCGCATGCGCGGTGAGGTCCACCGCGAGCCCGCCGCCGAGGTCGAAGGCGTCGAAAGCGAGGCCGGCGCCCCAGGTGTTGTCCAGCGCCAGCACCGCTTGCGGCGCGCGCTCGCGCACCAGGCGGACGAGTGCGCGCAGGTCGGGGAACTCCAGCGTCACCGAGCCCGGCGCTTCGAGCCAGACGAGTTTCGTGTTCGGGGTGATCGCCGCGGCCAGCGTGGCCGGGTCCATCGCATCGTAGAACGCATGGCCGATGCCCCAGCGCGCGAGTTCGTGGCGCGCCAGGTTGGTGCCGGGCGCATAGGCGTTGTCGGGCAGAAGCACCTGGTCGCCGGCGGACAGCAGGGCCTGGTTCACGAGTGCGATCGCCGCCAGGCCGCTCGTGGTGAGCAGCGCATGCCGGCCGCCTTCGAGCGTGGCCAGTCTCGCCTCCAGCGTGTAGCTGGTGGGCGTGCCGTGCACCCCGTAGGTGTAGGCGCTGCGGTCGAGCCAGGCGCGCGAGCGCAGGGCGGCCACGTTGGGGAAGAACACGGTCGAGGCCTTATGCACCCCGACGCTCGGCGCGTCGAAACCGGCCGGCGCACGGTAGGGGTGGTGGATCAGGCGGGTGCGTCGAGATTCTTCGGTCATGGCGGCGCTGCGGTGGGTCTCGGGGGCGGTCGAGTTTATTCGGGCGCGGCTGCGCAAGCCGGTTTGGCGGAATGCCGCCCCGCTCTTGCCGACTCAGTCGCAGGCCGCGCACACTGTGGCGCAACCCCCAGCAGGAGAGCGGCCATGGACAGCTTCGACACCTTGATCATCGGCGCCGGCCAGGCCGGCAAACCGCTGGCGCTGGAACTGGCGCGTGCCGGGCGCACGGTGGCGCTGGTCGAGCGCGAACATGTCGGCGGCACCTGCATCAACGTCGGCTGCACACCGACCAAGACGATGGTGGCGAGCGCGCGGGTGGCCTACCTCGCGCGCCGCGCCGCCGACTTCGGCGTGCGTGCCGGCGCGGTCGAGATGGACATGGTGCAGGTGGTGCAGCGCAAACGCGAGATCGTCGAGCGCTTTCGCAAGTAC
Source organism: Burkholderiales bacterium (assembly GCA_031404155.1). Lineage (GTDB taxonomy): Bacteria > Pseudomonadota > Gammaproteobacteria > Burkholderiales > Burkholderiaceae_C > JANNGZ01. The sequence goes on along the minus strand of JANNGZ010000126.1, from coordinate 5,002 downwards.
GGCACCCAGACCGTTCAACGCACCGCGAACCTGGAGCTGATCTATGGCGTGGCGCGCTTCGTCAGCGCACGCGAAGTCGAGGTCGCCCTCGCCGATGGCGGCACGCGCCGCGTCGCGGCCGAACGCATCGTCATCAACACCGGCGGGCGCCCTGCGGTGCCGCCGGTGCCGGGCGTGAACAAGGTGCCCTTTCTCGACTCGACCTCGATCATGGAGGTGCAGGAGGTGCCGCGCCACCTGGTGATCGTCGGCGGCGGCTACATCGGCCTGGAGTTCGCGCAGATGTTCCGCCGCTTCGGCGCCGCGGTCACGGTGCTGCAACGCGACGACCGGCTGATTCCGCGCGAGGACGCCGATGTGTCGCAGGCGGTGCACGATCTGCTCGTCGAAGACGGGGTGCGCTTCGAGTTCGGCGTCGCGGTGGAACGCTTTGCCAAGGCGGCCGAGGGCATCGATGTGTCGTTCACCCAAGGCGGCGCGGCCCGCACGTTGAACGCGTCTCACCTGCTGCTGGCCAGCGGCCGCCGCCCGAACACCGAGGCGCTGAACCTGGCGGCCGCCGGCATCGCGGTGGACACCACCGGCTACATCCAGGTGGACGACACGCTGCAAACCAGCGCGGCGGGCGTGTACGCGGTGGGCGACGTGAAAGGCGGCCCGGCCTTCACCCATATTTCCTATGACGACTACCGCGTCCTGCGCGACCGCTGGCTGCATGGCCTGGACGCGCGAATCGGCCAGCGCCTGGTGCCCAACACCATGTTCATCGACCCGCAGCTCGGCCAGGTGGGCCTGACCGAAACCGAGGCGAAAAAACGCGGCCTCGCGGTTCGGGTCGCGAAGCTGCCGATGGGTTCGGTGGCACGCGCGCTGGAGATGAGCGAGGCGCGCGGCTTCATCAAGGTGGTCGTCGATGCCCAATCGAAGCAGATCCTCGGCGCCACGGTGCTCGGCATCGAGGGCGGCGAGCTGATGTCGATGCTGCAGATTGCGATGCTCGGCAAGCTGCCCTACACCGTGTTGAAGGAAGCGGTGTTCGCACACCCGACGCTGGCCGAGGCGCTGAACAACGTGTTCCTGGCGCTGGACAAAGGATGACAGCCCCCAGCTCGCTGCGCTCGTGTCCTCCGAGGGGAGTTCGGGCCGCTCGGGAGCGGCCCGGCGCTGGCCCGCGCCGCCCTACAACGGCTGCGCAATCAGGTCGTGCCCCTCGGTGGCGACCACACGCGCCTGCGTGAACTCACCCACCTTGAGCACCTTGGACGCCTTCAGCGGCGGCAGCAGGCGCACCGTGCCGTCGATCTCCGGCGCGTCGGCATAAGAGCGGCCGACACCACCTTTGCGGCCGAGCGCTGGCGCACTGTCCACCAGCACCTGCATCGTGGCACCGACGCGGCGCGCCAGGCGCCGTGTGGACGCGGCTTCGGCCACCTGCATGAAACGCGCGCGCCGCGCCTCGCGCAATTCGGCCGGGACCGCGCCGGGCAATTGATTGGCCGTCGCACCCTTCACCGGTGAGTAAGCGAAGCAGCCGGCGCGGTCGATCTGCGCTTCCTGCATGAACTGCAGCAGGTGTTCGAACTCGGCTTCAGTTTCGCCCGGGAAGCCGGCGATGAAGGTGCTGCGGATCACCAACTCGGGGCAGATCTCGCGCCAGCGCGCGATGCGCTCCAGGTTGCGCTCGCCGCTGGCCGGGCGTTTCATGCGCCGGAGCACGTCCGGGTGCGAATGCTGGAACGGCACATCCAGGTAGGGCAGCACTCGGCCGGCGGCCATCAGCGTCAGCACCTCGTCCACATGCGGGTAGGGGTAGACGTAATGCAGGCGCACCCAGGCGCCATGCGCTTCGGCAATGTCGCCCAGCTTCTCGCACAGGTCGAGCATGCGGGTCTTGACCGGCTGGCCGTTCCAGAAGCCGGTGCGGTACTTGATGTCCACACCGTACGCGCTGGTGTCCTGGCTGACCACGAGCAACTCCTTCACGCCGGATTCGAACAGGCGCTCGGCTTCGCCGAGCACATCGCCGATCGGCCGCGACACCAGGTCGCCGCGCAGGCTCGGGATGATGCAGAAGGTACAGCGGTGGTTGCAGCCCTCGCTGATCTTCAGGTAGGCGTAGTGGCGTGGGGTGAGTTTTATGCCGACCTTGGGATCAAACCCGGCGGGAACGAGATCGACAAACGGGTCATGCGGTTTCGGCACATGCAGGTGCACCGCGTCCATCACCTCCTGCGTGGCGTGCGGGCCGGTGACCGCGAGCACCTTGGGGTGCACCTGGCGCACCAGGTTCGCACCGCTGCCGTCGTCAGCCGCCTTCGCGCCGAGGCAGCCGGTGACGATCACGCGGCCGTTTTCGGCCAGCGCCTCGCCGATCGTGTCCAGGCTCTCCTTCACCGCGTCGTCGATGAAGCCGCAGGTGTTCACGATCACCAGGTCGGCGCCGTGGAAGGTCTTGGCTGTGCGGTAGCCCTCGGCGCTGAGCTGCGTGAGGATCAGTTCGGAATCGGTCAGCGCCTTCGGGCAGCCGAGGCTGACGAAGCCGATGGTGGGGGCGTGGGCCGCCGCGGCGCTGGGGGTATCGGCGAGTGTAGGGATCGACATGCGCGATTTTCGCTCATGCCGGTTCAGGCCTCGAAATCTCAGCCGCCCTTGCTGCCGGGGAAGCCCGGGAAGATCGCACTCGACTGCTTGAGCATCTGCTCCTGCATCTGCTCGAACAAAGTCTTGGACTGGTCGACGTAGGCGCCCATCAGGCTCTGCATCACCGGTGCCTGCCCGCTGATGAACTGCGCCCAGGTCTCGGGCGTGAAGGTCTTGCTCGGGTCGGCAATGCGGCTTTGCAGGTCGACGAAGGTCTGCATGTTCTTCTCGAGCATCGAGCCCATCACGCCCTGCATCGCATGGCCGTAGAAGCGGATGATCTGCGCCAGGGTCTGGGTGGAGAACATCGGCACGCCGCCGGTTTCTTCTTCAAGAATGATCTGCAGCAGGATGCTGCGGGTGATCTCTTCGCCGGTCTTGGCGTCTCGCACCTCGAAGGGCGTGGCGTCGAGCACCATCCTCTTCACATCGGCCAGCGTGATGTAGCTGCTGGCATGGGTGTCATAGAGCCGGCGGTTCGGGTACTTTTTCAACACGCGCAGGCCGGTGCCCTTGCCTTGGGGCTCACCCGCGGCGCTGGCACGGCTTTTTGAAGGCATGCAGGTTTCCTTTGAGGGCAGTCAGAGCATTCTAGGAGCCGTAGGCTTTCGCCCCGAGGCGGGTTTGCCCGCGCGGCAATTTGGCTACCGGAACACCACGGTTTTGTGGCCGTTGACCAGCACCCGCCGCTCGGCATGCCAGACCACCGCGCGGGCCAGCACCGCGTTTTCCACATCGCGGCCGATGGCCGTGAGTTCGGCGTTGTCGTTGGAGTGGTCCACGCGAGCGATGTTCTGTTCGATGATCGGGCCTTCGTCGAGGTCCGCGGTCACGTAGTGCGCGGTGGCGCCGATGATCTTCACGCCGCGGTCGTGCGCCTGCTGGTAGGGCTTGGCGCCCTTGAAGCTGGGCAGGAAGGAGTGGTGGATGTTGATGGCGCGGCCCGCGAGCGCTTGGCACAGATCGTTGGACAGCACTTGCATGTAGCGCGCCAGCACCACCAGCTCCGCCCCCTCCTGCGCCACGATGTCGAGCAGGCGCGCTTCGGCCTGGGCCTTGCTCTCCGGGGCCACCGGCACATGGTGGAACGGAATGTTGTACGAGGCCACCAGTTGATAGAAGTCGCGGTGGTTCGAGACCACCGCGCGGATGTCCAGCGGCAACTGCTGCGAGCGGTGGCGGAACAGCAGGTCGTTCAGGCAATGCCCTTCCTTGGACACCATGACCACGGTGCGCATGCGCTCGCGCGTCGCGGTGAGCTGCCAGCCCATGCGCCACCGCTCGGCCAGCGTGGTGAAGTCCTCGCGCAACGCCAGCGGGGCGTTGCCGGCGGCGTCGCCCCCCGCATCGAACTGCACGCGCATGAAAAACAGGCCAGTGCTTTGGTCGTTGAACTGCGCCGCCTCGGTGATGTTGCAGCCCTGCGCCGCCAACACGCCGGTGACGGCATGCACGATGCCCGGGCGGTCAGGGCAGGACAGGGTCAGGATGTGCGAGTCGGACAAGGGGGCTCCAGGGGGCCGGGTGGGCTGCGCTGCCCTGCGTGCATTCCGGATGAACAGGCTTCGCGAATGCTGCGAGCGCAGCGTTGCGGCACGTCGGCGCTTGAGCGCGCCGCAGTATATCGGCGCGCCCACGCGGTGGTGGCGGCGCGCGCGCTGCGACAAGGACACCCAGGTGATGTGGTCGACATCCACCACGCCGAGCCGCACCAGCTCGCCGCAAGCCTCGGCGAGGCGGTCGAGCACCGGCACCACGATCGGCGAGAGCGCCCCCTGCGGCACGAAGGCGATGCCGCCTTGTGTGAGCAGGGCCTCGGCGCTCATGCCGGTGATGTTTTCGCCGTGCAGCCGCACCTGGCCCTGGCGCACCTTGAGCAGCCCGAACAGGGTCTTCAGCACGGTTCTCTTGCCGGCGCCGTTGGGGCCGAGCAGCAGCGTGATCGTGCCGGCCTGGGGCCTTGAAGCTCAGGTTGTTGAGGATCATGAAGTCGCCATAGCCGGCGACCACGTCGTCGAATTCGATGGCGGTATCGCTAGGCCTTTCTGGAGGCGGCACGAAAACCCGCTTCCAGCCCTGCCGCCACGGCGGAGGCGGAACGGGTTGCCAGTGGCGCGGCCTCGCGCACCGCCACCACGCTTGCGGGCGGTACTGCAGCCGGCGCCGGCCCGAACGCTCGCCACGCGGTCAGCACGCCGGCCGCGACGGCAATGACCTGGGCGGTGAGCAGCCAGATAAGTCTGAGTGCGCTGTTCATGATCAGACCTCCCTGTCAAACCCGCCCGGCCAGGCGCTGGGCCGCGGCAATACTTCGTCGGGATGAAATATCAAAACCAGGTGGTGACTTGCCGCGTCCAGACTC
>JANNGZ010000125.1:0-3123 GCA_031404155.1 Burkholderiales bacterium | reverse complement strand
CACCCGAGGCCCATGCGCCCGCGCTTGCCGCACTCGGCAAGGCGCAGGCCTTGAAGAACAGCGCCACGGCGAAGGAGCGTGCGCTGATCGATGCGCTGGCCAAGCGCTACGCGGCCGACCCCAAGGCGGACCGCGCGATGCTCGATGCGGCCTATGCCGACGCGATGAAAACCGTCGCCGCGCAATTCCCCGCCGACGACACGGTGCAGGCGCTGTTCGCCGAAGCGGCCATGGACACCCAGCCCTGGGACTATTGGGAGGCCGGCGGCACCAAGACCAAGGGCCGCGCCGGCGACATCGTGGGCGCGCTGGAGACGGTGCTCCAGCGCAACCCAGCGCACATTGGCGCGATCCACCTGTACATCCACGCGGTCGAGGCCTCGTCGCGGCCGGAAAGGGCGCTGCCACATGCGCGGCGCCTGGGCGCGCTGGTGCCCGGCGCCGGCCACCTGGTGCACATGCCGGCGCACATCTACTACCGGGTGGGCATGTACCGCGAATCGATCGCCGCCAACAGGCGCGCGATCGATGTTGACGAACAGTATTTCAAGACCTCGCCGTCGGACCCTATGTACAAATCCGCGTACTACCCGCACAACATTCACTTCGTGATGGTCTCGGCGCAGATGGGCGGCGACGGCCCAACCGCGCTGGCGGCGGCGAACAAGCTCGACGCCGCGCTGCCCGGCGACGCGGTCAAGGCCTTCGCGGTTCTGCAGCCGGTGAAGGCCGCTCCCTACAGCACGCATGCGCAGTTCAGCGACGCGGCCACCATCCTGGCACTGGCGCCCCCGAGCGAAGAGACCGTTCTGGTGCGGGCGATGTACCACTACGCGCGCGCGGTCGCGTTCGCGGCGCGCAAGGACGCGGCCAACGCGGGCAAGGAAATCGACGCCATCGCGGCCATCGAAAGCAAGGCCGACTTCAAACCCTTCGAGGAGTGGGCGGTGCCGGCCAAGGAGATCGTGCGCACCGCGCAGCTGGTGGCGCGCGCGCGCCTGGCCGATGCCCTCGGCGACCTGGACGCCGCGGCCAAGGCCTACCAGGACGCGGTGGCGATCGAAGACCAGTTGCCCTACACCGAGCCGCCCTACTGGTACTACCCGGTGCGCCAGTCGCTGGGCGCGCTGCGGCTGCGCCAGGGCCAGCTTGACGCGGCGCGCCAGGCCCTGCGCGAGTCGCTGGCCCGGGTGCGCAACAACGGCTGGGCGCTCGCCGGCCTGGCCGAGGTGGAGCGCAAGGCGGGCGACGCGGCGGCCGAGCGCAACGCCCGCCAGGCCTTCCAGCGCGCCTGGTTCGGCGCCCGCGGCGGCCCCGATCTGGCGAAGCTTTGAGCATGGCCGCGGCGGCTTCGAAGCGCGCCGCGGCCGCCCGGTGTGGTGTGCCACTGAACCGGGCACCTCGCCATCGCTGAGTGCAGGGTCCAGCAAGACCCCACACTGGCGCATGACATCGTCGAACCCCACCCCGCGCCGCGCGGCGCTCTCGGGCACCGCGTTCGCCACGCTGCTGTTGATCGCCTTCATGATGGGTGCCAACCATGTGGCGGCGCGCATGGCGTTCAACCACGGGGTGGACGTGGCCACCGCGGTGAGCGTTCGCAGCACGCTCACCGCGCTGGCGGTGAGTCTCTTGGTTGTGGTGCAGCAGGTGCCGCTGCGGCTCGAGCGCCGCCATCGGCGGGCGCTGCCGGCGATCGGCCTGCTGATCGGCGTGCAGAGCTTGTGCCTGTACGCCGCGGTGGCGCGGCTGCCGGTGGCGCTGGCGCTGCTCGCCTTCAACACCTACCCGTTGTGGACGGCGCTCTGGGCGCGCGTGGTCTACCACCACCGGCCCGAGCGCCGCTTGATGCTCGCGATGCCGTTCATGCTGCTCGGGCTGGCGCTGGCGCTGGATGTGCTCGGCGCCGCGTCGGGCCTGGGTGCCGCGGCACAATGGAGCCGCATCGGCATCGGCGTGGCCTTTGCATTGGCGGCAGCGGCCACCTTCGGCTTGGCGCTGGTGCTCACCCAGCATGAAGCGGGCGAGCTCGACGGCCGTGTGCGCACCGCCAGCACGATGACGCTGGTGGCGGTGATCGCGCTGGCCGGCGTGGCCACGCAGGGCGGTTTCCACTGGCCGCAGGCGCCGCCCGGCTGGTGGGGCCTCGCGGCGCTGACCTTCCTCTACGGTACCGCGTTCACGGTCATGTTCACCGTGCTGCCGCGGCTGGGCGTGGTCGGCAACTCGGCGATCATGAACATCGAGCCGATCTTCGCGCTGGTGCTGGCCTGGGCGATCCTCGGCCAGAGCATCGCGCCGCTGCAGGTGGGCGGCGGCCTGCTGGTGGTGGCCACGGTGATCTGGCTGGGATTGCGCAGGCGCTGACAGGCAGCGGCCAGCGCCGGCCGGCCGGCCGGCCCCCAGCATCCGCCGACTTGGGACGGTTGCCAAATTTTGGCAAACTGACGAACCGGCACCCTCGACGCGCCAGGGAGCGGGGCTGCGAATTCACGGCCGCTGGCCGAACTCCGCGCTCTGCGCCGTCCAGCGCAGCGCCTGCTCGCTCAAGGAGAAACCCAGCCCGGGCCGGTTCGGCACCTGCATGCGCCCGTTCTCGATCTTCAGCCGCTCGTTGAACATCGGCTCGAGCCATTCGAAATGTTCGACCCAGGGCTCGTGCGGGTAGACCGCGCACAGGCTCAGGTGGATCTCCATCGCAAAGTGCGGCGCCATGCGGATGCGCGCATGGTCGGCCAGCGCCATGATCTTCAGCATCGGGGTGATGCCACCGACACGCGGCGCGTCGGGCTGGATGAAGTCCACGCTGCGGTGGCGTATCAGCTCCCAATGTTCGGCCGGGCTGGTCAGCATCTCGCCGCTGGCGATCGGGGTGTCGAGCATCGCGGCGAGTGCGGCGTGGCCCTCGGCATCGTAGGCGTCCAGAGGCTCTTCGATCCAGGTCAGGTTGAGCGGCTCGACCAGCTTGCCGAAGCGCTGCGCGGTGACGCGGTCCCACTGCTGGTTGGCGTCGATCATCATCGCGGCGCGGCCGTTGATGCATTCATGCACCGCCTGCACCCGCTGCAAATCGATCATCGGGTCGGGCTGGCCGACCTTGATCTTGATGCCGCCGATGCCGCG
>JANNGZ010000124.1:0-10132 GCA_031404155.1 Burkholderiales bacterium | reverse complement strand
CGCGGCGAGTCGATCAGCGTGGCCGACGCGCGCATTCGCGCCACGCGGCATGAACGCATCATGATCGTGGAGGTGTCGCAGCGCCGGGCGATCGACTTCAGCAAGTCGAGCGACCCGATGCGCTACACCAACCACTCCTGCAAGCCGAACGCGCGCCTGTGCATCCGCCAGGGGCGCGTGGAGTTCTACGCGCTGCGCCCGATTGCACCCGGCGAAGAGATCACCGTGAACTACGGCGAGACCCACCACGAAGGCAAGCTGCAATGCCGCTGCGGCGCGGCGGGGTGCGTGGGCCGGCTCTGAGCTGGGTGCGGCTCAGGCTGTCGACCAAGCCGTCAGCCTGGGCCGCATCGCCCTGAACCACAGCGGTGGCACGGTCGCCAGGAAGATGCAGCCCGCGTAGCCGGTAGGCAACTGCGGTCCCGGCAGCGCGTCCAGCGTTTCGTAGGGCTTCCAGGCGTGCAGGTGGTGGTCGCTGTGGCGCTGCAGGTTGGCCACGAAGATGTTGGTCAGCGCATGGTCGGCATTCCAGGCGTGTTGCATGCCGAAAGGCTCGGGCCGGCCCTGCGTGTCCTTGCGGCGCGCCAGGCCGTAATGCTCGATGTAGTTGATGGCTTCGAGCAGGAACACCGCGTAGGCCGCCTGCACCAACCAGAACAGCAACGCGGCAGCGCCGAAGGTGCTGGCGAGCAGCACCAGCCCCACGAGTTGCAGCAGCGTGGCCCAGAGCAGCGGGCTGCGCGGCCAGCCGCGGCGCAACCGGCGCAACTGCTGCGCTTCGAGCCGCCAGGCGTTTGCGAAACTGCCCGCGAGCGTGCGCGGCAGGAAGCGCCAAAGTGTCTCGCCTTCGCGCGCCGAGGCGGGGTCGTCCCAGGTCGCCGCGCGCGGGTGGTGGCCGCGGTAATGCTCGACCAAGAAGTGGGCGTAGAGCACGCTGCTCATCAACATCCAGGAGAGCACGCGGTCCAGGCGCGGGCGTGAATGCCCCAGCTCATGCGCAAAAGTAATGCCCTGCCCGCCGGTGACACCGCCGACGCCGATGCCCAGCGCCACGACGGCCCACCACGATCCGCCGGCCGCGTCGTGGCGCACGGCGACGAACACGCCGAGCGCCAGCAGCGCAGCCTGCAAGGGCAGATGCAGGCGCACGAACCAGCGAAAGCGTGGTGCCGGTGCGCGCTCGGCCGCGGGTGAGTGCAGCGCCGGCGGAAAGCGCTCGATGGCCGCCAGCGCCAGTTGAAAGCTCAGCGTCGCGACCCAGGCCAGCACCGGCGAGCGCCACGCGGCCGCGGCCACCAGCACCGGCAGCGACCATGCGAGCGGGAAGCGAAGGTCGATCAGGCGCATGGCGGCACTATCGCCAACGGCCACTGCCGGGTCAATCCAAACCGAAGTCCACACAGTGCCGTACGCGCGAGGCAACCCCCGCGCGCCCTATCATCGCCCGCGATGAACCCCCTGCTGCAACGGCTCAAGCCCTACCCCTTCGAACGGCTGGCCGCGCTCACCCGCGAGATCGAACCGAACCCGGCGTTCAGCCCGATCAGCCTCGGGCTGGGCGAGCCGAAACATGCGACGCCGGCGCTGGTGCGCGACGCGCTCACCGCAGCGCTGGACGGCCTCTCACGCTACCCCGCCACCGCCGGTGAGCCGGCGCTGCGCGAGGCCTGCGCGGGCTGGGTGCAGCGGCGTTATGGGGTGACGCTGAACCCGCGGACCGAGGTGCTGCCGGTGAACGGCACGCGCGAGGCCTTGTTCTCTCTGGCGCAAACGTTGATCGACCCGACGCGGCCCGGCGCGGCGGTGTTGTGCCCCAACCCGTTCTATCAAATCTATGAAGGCGCGGCGCTGCTCGGTGCCGCCGATGTGGTGTTTGCGAACAGCGACCCCCAACGCAATTTCGCGCCCGACTGGCGCCAGGTGTCTGCCGCCAACTGGGCGCGCATTCAGCTCGTCTACGTCTGCTCGCCCGGCAACCCCACCGGTGCGGTGATGCCGCTGGCCGAGTGGCAGACCCTGTTCGAACTCTCGGACCGCCACGGCTTCACGATCGCGAGCGACGAGTGTTATTCCGAGATCTACTTCGGCGCCGAAGACGCGAACGCGGCGCCGCTCGGCGGCCTGCAAGCGGCGCTTGCGCTGGGGCGCGATTTCAAGCGCCTGGTGATGCTCACATCGCTGTCCAAACGCTCGAACGTGCCGGGCATGCGCTCCGGGTTCGTGGCCGGTGATGCCGGGATCATCAAGAACTTCCTGCTCTACCGCACCTACCATGGCAGCGCCATGAGCCCGGCGATCCAGGCGGCGAGCATCGCTGCCTGGAACGATGAAGAGCATGTGAAGGCCAACCCTGCGCTGTACCGCGCCAAGTTCGCGCAAGTCACGCCGCTGCTCGCCTCGGTGCTCGATGTGAAACTGCCCGACGCGGGCTTCTACCTCTGGGCCGCGGTGCCGGGCTCGGACGATGTCGGCTTCGCCCTGGACCTCTTCGCTCAATACAATGTGAGCGTGCTTCCGGGCAGCCTGCTCGCCCGCGACGCCTACGGCATCAACCCCGGCCGGGGCCGCATCCGCATGGCGCTGGTGGCCGGCGTGGATGCATGCGCTGAGGCCGCACGCCGAATCGTCTCTTTCACTCAAAGCCGCTCATGACACGCCAACTGCAAAACATCATCGACCTCGCCTGGGAGGCCCGCGCCAACCTCAACTCGGTGAACGCGCCGGAACTGCGCGACGCGGTGGAACATGTGATCGCCGACCTGAACAAGGGCCGCATCCGCGTGGCCGAACGCCAGGGCGTGGGCCAGTGGACCGTGAACCAGTGGATCAAGAAGGCGGTGCTCCTGAGCTTCCGCCTGAGCGACAACAAGATCATGCGCGCCGGCGACCTCGGCTTCTACGACAAGGTGCAAACCAAATTCGCGCACCTGGACGAAGCCGCGATGCGCGAAACCGGGGTGCGTGTGGTGCCGCCTGCGGTGGCGCGCCGCGGCAGCTACATCGCCAAGGGCGCGGTGCTGATGCCGAGCTACGTGAACATCGGCGCCTATGTCGACGAAAACACGATGGTCGACACCTGGGCCACGGTGGGCTCCTGTGCGCAGATCGGCAAGAACGTGCACCTCTCCGGCGGCGTCGGCATCGGCGGTGTGCTCGAGCCGGTGCAGGCCAACCCGACGATCATCGAAGACAACTGTTTTGTCGGCGCGCGCTCCGAGGTGGTGGAAGGTGTGATCGTCGAGGAGAACTCGGTCATCAGCATGGGTGTGTACATCGGCCAGAGCACAAAGATTTACGACCGCGCCACCGGCGAGGTGAGCTACGGCCGCATCCCGGCCGGCTCGGTGGTGGTGAGCGGCAACCTGCCCAGCGCCGACGGCAAATACAGCCTCTACTGCGCGGTGATCGTGAAGAAAGTCGACGCCCAGACCCGCGCCAAGACCAGCATCAACGAGTTGCTTCGCGCATGATCGAGACTACGGCTCACGCGCACCGTTTGTGCACGCGAGCCACCTCAATTTGACGCGGGAGAAGATATGAGCGGCGGCAACATGGACCGGGTGCTTCGCCTGATGGCGGAGAAAAAAGCGTCGGACGTCTACATCTCGGTGGCCACGCCGATCCTGATCAAGATCAACGGCCAGATCCTGCAACTCTCGGACACGCCGCTCACCGTGCAGCAGCCGCGGCAGTTGCTCTCCGAGGTGCTCACCCCGCAGCAGCTCGAGGAGCTCGACGACATCAAGGAGCTGAACGTCAGCGTCGCAATCGCGGGCGTGGGCAGCTTCCGGCTCTCGGCCTTCAAGCAGCGCGGCACGGTGGCCGCGGTGTTCCGCTGCATCCCCACCGAAGTGCCGTCGCTGGATTCGCTGAACCTGCCGCCTGTGCTCACCAACCTGATCCTGGAAAAGCGCGGCCTGATCCTGATGGTGGGTGCCACCGGCACCGGCAAGAGCACCACGTTGGCCGCGATGCTCGAGAAGCGCAACCAGGAGCTCACCGGGCACATCCTCACCATCGAAGACCCGATCGAGTTCCTGTTCAGCAACAAGAAGTCGATCGTGAACCAGCGTGAGGTGGGGCGCGACACCGAGAGCCTGCAGGTGGCTCTGCGCAACGCGCTGCGCCAGGCGCCCGACTGCATCATGATCGGCGAGATTCGCGACCGCGAGACGATGACGCTGGCGATCTCCTACGCGCTCTCTGGCCATGTGGTGCTGGCCACCTTGCATGCCAACAACAGCTACCACGCGCTCGGGCGCATCTTGTCCTTCTACGCGCCCGAGGCGCGCGCCGCGCTGCTGTCGGACCTGGCCGCCGGCCTCAAGGCCGTGGTGTCGCAGCGCCTGATCCGCACACAGGCCGGTGGCCGCACCCCGGCGGTGGAGGTGATGCTCAACAGCAAGCTGATCGGCGAGTTGATCGAGAAGAACGACCTGAGCGGCATCAAGGAGGCGATGGAGAAGTCGCTCTCCCAGGGCTCGCAAACCTTCGAGCAAGACCTGGCGCGGCTGATCACCGCCGGGCATATCACGCGCGAAGAGGGCCTGGCCTACGCCGACTCGCCGACCAACCTGCTCTGGCGGCTGCAGAACGAATCGGCGCCGGTGTCGCGCCAGCCGCCCAAAGCCGAGGAGCCCGAGGCGCCCACCTTCACCGACATCACGCTCGACGTGCGCCCGGACGAACCGCGCTCGACGATGGCCGGCCTGCTCAAGACCATCTGAGAGGCTGAGCCCGCGCCCGCGCCGCCGATGACCGCCTCGTCCGCCACCGCGCTCGCCGAAGCGCTGATCGCCAGGCCTTCGGTGACGCCGAACGACGCCGGCTGCCAGACGCTGATTGCGCAGCGGCTCAGCGCCGCGGGCTTCGAGTGCGAAACCGTGGCGCACGGACCGGAGCACTTCCGCGTCACCAACCTGTGGGCGCTGCGCCGGGGCAAACACCCCGGCCCGACCATCGTGTTCGCCGGCCACACCGACGTGGTGCCCACCGGCCCGCTGGCGCAATGGACCAGCGACCCCTTTGTACCCACCCACCGCGACGGCAAGCTCTACGGCCGCGGCGCGGCGGACATGAAGACCTCGATCGCCGCGATGGTGGTGGCCGCCGAAGGCCTGGTTGCCGCGCACCCCGGGCACAAGGGCGCGCTCGGCTTCCTGATCACCAGCGACGAAGAAGGCCCCTCGGTCGACGGCACGCTGCGCCTGGTGGAGATGCTGAGCCAGCGCGGCGTGAAGCTCGACGCCTGCATCGTCGGCGAGCCGACTTCGGTGGAACGCCTCGGCGACATGATCAAGAACGGCCGCCGCGGCACCCTGTCGGGCAAGCTGCGTGTGCTCGGAGTCCAGGGCCATATCGCCTACCCGCAGCTGGCGCGCAACCCGATCCACCAGTTCGCGCCGGCGCTCGCCGAGCTGACCGCCGTCGAGTGGGACCGCGGCAACGCCTTCTTCCCGCCAACCAGCTGGCAGGTGTCGAACATCCACGCCGGCACCGGCGCGGGCAATGTGATCCCGGGCGAGCTGGTGGTGGACTTCAATTTCCGCTTCTCCACCGAGTCCAGCGCCGAGGGTTTGAAGGCGCGGGTGCACGCCCTGCTCGACCGCCATCAACTGCAATACGAGCTGGCCTGGACACTCGGTGGCGAGGCCTTTCTCACCACGCCGGGCACGCTGGTGAACGCACTCGTCGGCGCGATCCGGGCGGAGACCGGCGTCGACACCCGGCTCTCGACCACCGGCGGCACTTCCGACGGCCGCTTCATCGCGCGCATCTGCCCGCAGGTGGTGGAGTTCGGCCCGGTGAACGAGAGCATCCACAAGCTCGACGAGCATGTGGCGGTGGCCAGCATCGAACCGCTGGCGCGCATCTACCGGCGCACTTTGGAAACACTGCTGACGTGACCCTGATCGAGCTCGTGCACGCCTCCAGCGCCCGCCTTCAAGAGGCGGGCGTTTGTTTTGGGCATGGCACCAGCAACGCCTTCGACGAGGCGGTCTGGCTGGTGCTGTGGCGCCTGGGCCTGCCGCTGGACGAACTCGACGGCGTGGCCGCGCGTGAGCTCTCCGAAGAGGATGCGGGCCGCGTACAGGCGCTGGTCGACGAGCGTATCCACAGCCGCAAACCCGCCGCCTACCTGACCCGCGAAGCCTGGTTGCAAGGCGTGCCGTTCTACATCGACGAACGTGCGATCGTGCCGCGCTCCTTGATTGCCGAAGTCCTGGCCGAAGGTCTGATCGACGCCTGGCTCGGCGTCGGCGCGGGCGGCGGACCCAACACGGTGCTGGACCTGTGCACCGGCAACGGCAGCCTGGCCGTGCTGGCCGCGCTGGCCTGGCCGCAGGCGCATGTGGACGCCGCCGACCTGAGCGCCGACGCGCTCGCGGTGGCGCGCATCAACCTCGAACAACACGAACTCGGTGAGCGCATCACCCTGCACCTGGGCGACGGCCTGGCCGCGCTGGGCGCGCACCGCTACGACCTGATCCTGTGCAACCCGCCCTATGTGAACGCAGCGTCGATGGCCGCGCTGCCGCCGGAGTTCCTCGCCGAGCCGGGGCTGGCACTGCATGGCGGCAGCGACGGCATGGATTTCATCCGCAACTTGCTCGTCAACGCGGCGGAATATTTGAACGAGGGCGGCGCGCTGGTGCTCGAAATCGGCCACGAGCGCGAACACTTCGACGCCGCGTTCCCGCAGCTCGACGCCATCTGGCTGCCCACCAGCGGCGGCGACGACCAGGTGCTGCTGCTGACCCGAAGCGCCCTGCTCGGCTAAGAAGCTGAGAGGCGATCGGATGCACCCGCGTGTATCCGGTCGCCTCTCAACCTCTGAGCGCAGCGCTATCCTCCCGCCTCCTCGCGGCGCCAACCGCGATCACACGATTTCCTACCAAGGACATTCGATGAAAGCCGCCGTGCTCCAGGCCTTCGGCCAACCCCTCGCCCTGCTCGACCTGCCCACACCGGAGCCGCTGGCCGACGAGGTGCTGCTCAAGGTGCTGGCCTGCGGCGTCTGCCACTCCGATCTGCATATCGTCGACGGCGACACGCCCGGCTTCAAGGCCGGCACCAAGGCGCAGCTGATTCCGGGCCACGAGGTGGTGGGCACGGTGGTGAAACGCGGCGCCGAGGTCAGGCACCTCGAAGTCGGCCAGCGTGTCGGCGTGGCCTGGCTGCACCATGCCTGCGGCGTTTGCGATTTGTGCCTCGGCGGCAAGGAGAACCTGTGCCGCAAGGGCACGGTTACCGGCATGACGGTGGACGGCGGTTATGCCGAGTTCATGCGCGCCAAGGCCAGCCATGCGCTGCCGATTCCCGACGCCCTCTCATCGGTGGAGGCCGCGCCGCTGTTCTGCGCCGGCGTCACCAGCTACCGCGCGCTGCACAACGCGGGCGTGGCGCCGGGGCAGCGCGTGGCGGTGGTCGGCGTCGGCGGGCTCGGGCACCTGGCGGTGCAGATTGCGCTCGCCGCGGGCGCGGAAGTGATTGCGATCGACGTGGCCGAGGACAAGCTGGCCGCAGCGCGAGGACTCGGTGCGGCCCACGCCTTTGACGCCCGCGCGCCCGACACGGCCAAGGCGGTGCGTGCGCTCGGCGGGGTGCATATCGCGGTGGTCACCTCGGCCGCGCGCGCCGCGTTCGAGCTCGCATTCAAGCTGCTGCGGCCCACCGGCACGCTGGCTATCGTCGGCCTGCCGCCGGAGCCCTTGCAATTCGGTGCGCTGGCGATCGTGAGCGGCGAGTACCGCATCGTCGGCAACGCGGTCGGCACACGCGACGACCTGCGCGCCACGCTTGCGCTGGCCGCCGCGGGCAAGCTGCGCTGCCACTGCCACACGCGCCCGCTGGCACAGGCCAACGAAGCACTGGACGAGATGCGCGCCGGGCGGGTGCAGGGACGCACGGTGCTGGTGAACGACTGAGTTCGCGGCGCGGCCGATCCACCGGCTCACGTCTCCGGGGCAACCCGGGGCTTGGGCCCGCTCCGCAAAGGCGCCATGCCGGGCCGCCGATGGCTGGCCGCGAGGCTGCCTACACTCCCCGCTTCCTGCAAACTGCGCACTCCATGATCGTCCTCAAGAATCTCACGCTGCGCCGCGGCGCCAAGGTCGTGCTCAACAGCGCGAACCTCACGCTCAACCCGGGCGAAAGTGTCGGCCTTGTCGGCCGCAACGGTGCCGGCAAATCCAGCCTGTTTGCGCTGCTCGCCGGGCGGCTGCACGCCGACGGCGGCGACTTCGACATGCCGCAGCGCTGGCGCCTGGGCGAAGTGGCGCAGTCGATGCCCGAAACCGACATCCCGGCCACCGACTTCGTGCTCGAGGGCGACACCCTGCTGATGGCCGCGCAGGACGAGCTCGCCGCGGCCGAAATCAGCGGCGACGGCGACGCCATCGCCCATGGCCACCTGGCCATCGAAGAGGCCAACGGCTTCGACGCGCCCTCGCGCGCGCAGGCGCTCCTGCTCGGCCTGGGCTTCAAAACCGAGCAGCTCGACTTGGCCGTAAACAGCTTCTCCGGCGGCTGGCGCATGCGCCTGCAGCTCGCACGGGCGCTGATGTGCCCGGCCGACCTGCTGCTGCTCGACGAGCCGACCAACCACCTCGACCTCGATGCGCTGGTGTGGCTGGAGAGTTGGCTCAAGCGCTATGCCGGCACGCTGGTGGTCATCAGCCACGACCGCGAATTTCTCGACGCGATCACCAAGGTCACGGTGCACCTGGAAGATGCCGGGCTCACCCGCTACGGCGGCAACTACAGCGCCTTCGAGGAGATGCTCTCCGAGCGCATGCAGCTCCAGCAATCGGCGTTCGACAAGCAAAAGGACCGCATCGCCCATTTGCAGCGCATCATCGACCGCTTCAAGGCCAAGGCCTCGAAGGCCAAACAGGCACAAAGCCGCGTGAAGGCACTGGCCCGCATGGAGCGCATTGCGCCGGTGCTCACCGCAAGCGATTTCGCCTTCGAGTTCCGCGAGCCGCTGAGCCTGCCCAACCCGATGCTGGCGTTCAGCGGTGTGGCCTGTGGATACGGCGAGAAGCACATCATCGTGCGCAACATCAACCGATCGGTGCTGGCCGGACAACGGATCGGCATCCTCGGCGCCAATGGACAGGGCAAATCGACCCTGGTCAAGACCATCGCGCGCACCTTGCCACCGGTGGCAGGTGGCATCACCGAAGGAAAGGGGCTGCAGATCGGCTACTTCGCGCAGCAGGAGCTCGACGTCCTGCGCCTGGATGAAGGCCCGTTGGCGCACATGGTTCGGCTGGCGCGCGAGCAGGGCCCGGCCGCGCGTGAA
This sequence comes from Burkholderiales bacterium, assembly GCA_031404155.1. Classification (GTDB taxonomy): domain Bacteria; phylum Pseudomonadota; class Gammaproteobacteria; order Burkholderiales; family Burkholderiaceae_C; genus JANNGZ01. Next base: position 825 of record JANNGZ010000124.1, on the reverse strand, counting down.
CAGGAACTGCGCGACTTCCTCGGGCGCTTCCGCTTCACCGGCGAGATGGCGCAGCAGGCCGTCGGCTCGCTGTCCGGCGGCGAGAAGGCGCGCCTGGTGCTGGCCATGCTGGTGTGGCAGCGCCCCAACCTGCTGCTGCTGGACGAGCCCACCAACCACCTCGACCTGACGACGCGCGAAGCGCTGTCGATCGCGCTCAACGAGTTCGAAGGCACGGTGATGCTGGTCAGCCACGACCGCGCGCTGTTGCGCGAGACCTGTGACGAGTTCTGGCTCGTCGCGCGCGGCCAGGTGCAGCCTTTCGACGGTGACCTGGACGACTACCAGAAGTGGCTGCTCGACGTCAGCCGCGCCGCGGCCAAGGGCCAGCCGCTGCCCGATCCGCCCAGGGCCGCGGTGGTGGACCGCGTTGAAGCACCCAAGCCGGCGCTCGTCGCGAAGCCAGGTGCACCGGCGTCCAAGCCAACGGGCGGCGGACGCGACGATCGCAAGCAGGCCGCCCAGTCGCGCTCGCAGATGGCGAACCTGACGCGGCCGCTGCGCGTGGAGCTGCAGCAGATCGACGGCCGCATGGAGAAGCTGGCCGCCGAGCGCGCCGCGCTCGAGCAGACGCTGGCCGCAGGCAAACGCCCTGCCGCCGAGATCGCAGACACCGGCCGCCGCCTGAACCACATCGCCGCCGAAGTGGGTCAGCTCGAAGAACGTTGGCTGCAACTGCAGTCGGAGCTGGAGACTCTGCAGGCGAGTGCGTGAGCCAGGCCATGGGCCGAGCCGCAATTTGACGCGGACCGACTGATCGCCTCAAGCCTGCTGCAACAACTCCAG
>JANNGZ010000123.1:0-9099 GCA_031404155.1 Burkholderiales bacterium | reverse complement strand
GGCAAGACCACGATGGCGCTGGAGCTGCCCAACGCCAAGCGCCAGACGATCCGGCTGGCCGAGATCCTCGGCTCGACGGTCTACAACGACGCCGCGTCGCAGCTCACCATCGGCCTGGGCAAGGACATCGTCGGCGCGCCGATGGTGGCCGACCTGGCCAAGATGGCGCATTGCCGGGTGGCCGGCACCACCGGCGCGGGCAAGAGCGTGGGCATCAACGCGATGATCCTGAGCCTGCTCTACAAGGCCGAGGCACGTGATGTGCGCCTGATCCTGATCGACCCGAAGATGCTCGAGATGAGCGTCTACGAGGGCATTCCGCACCTGCTCTGCCCGGTGGTCACCGACATGAAGCAGGCCGCCAACGCGCTCAACTGGTGCGTCGGCGAAATGGAGCGGCGCTACAAGCTGATGAGCAAGCTCGGGGTGCGTCAGCTCTCGGGCTACAACCGCAAGATCGCCGACGCGGCCGAAGCGGGCCAGAAGCTGCCCAATCCGTTCAGCCTCACGCCCGAAGCACCCGAGCCGCTGGAGCGCCTGCCCTTCGTGGTGGTGGTGATCGACGAGCTTGCCGACCTGATGATGGTGGTGGGCAAGAAGATCGAGGAGCTGATCGCGCGCCTGGCGCAAAAGGCGCGCGCCGCCGGCATCCACCTGGTGCTTGCGACGCAGCGGCCGAGCGTGGACGTGATCACCGGCCTGATCAAGGCCAACATCCCGACGCGGCTGTCGTTCCAGGTGTCGAGCAAGATCGACTCGCGAACCATCCTCGACCAGATGGGCGCCGAGGCGCTGCTCGGCCAGGGCGACATGCTCTACCTGCCGCCGGGCGGCGGTCAACCGGTGCGGGTCCACGGCGCGTTTGTCAGCGATGACGAGGTGCACCGCGTGGTCGAATACCTGAAGAGCCAGGGTGCTCCGAACTACATCGAAGGCCTGCTCGAAGGCGGCACGCTGGACGGCGATGGCGATGCTGAAGCCGGCGCCGCATCGGCCGGCGACGCCGAGGCCGACCCGATGTACGACCAGGCGGTGGCGATCGTGTTGCAGCACAAACGCGCCTCGATCTCGCTGGTGCAGCGCCACTTGCGCATCGGCTACAACCGCGCCGCGCGGCTCTTGGAACAAATGGAGAAATCCGGGCTCGTATCGGGCATGGCCACCAACGGCAACCGCGACATCATCCTTGTCCCGGCGCGCATCGAATGAGATCCATTCTTCTGATAGCGGTTTTGCTCACCGGCTGCGGCGCCGCCTGGGCCGACGCCGTCGACACGCTGCGCGAGTTTGTGCGCGACGCCAAGACCGGCCGCGCCGCGTTCACCCAAACCGTCACCTCGCCCGACGGCGCGAAGAAAAAGACCTCCAGCGGCAGCTTTGAGTTCTCGCGCCCGAACCGCTTCCGCTTCGCCTACGCCAAACCCTACGAGCAGCTGATCGTCGGCGACGGCCAGAAGGTCTGGCTCTACGACATCGATCTGCAACAGGCGAGCGTTCGCGGCATGGACAAAGCCCTGGGCGCGACGCCCGCGGCCTTGCTCGCCGGCAGCGGCCTTGAGAAAGACTTCGACTTGCGCGCGCTGCCCGCGGCCGACGGCCTCGAATGGGTCCAGGCCACGCCCAAGGACAAGGACGGTGCGGCGAATCTGCAATCGCTGCGGGTCGGATTCAAGGGCAAGACCCTGGCCGCGGTCGAACTGGTTGACGGCTTCGGGCAGCGGTCGATGCTGAGCTTTTCCGATGTCGCCACCAACATCACGCCCTCGGCCGAGGCGTTCCGCTTCGTGCCACCCAAGGGTGTCGAGGTGCTCGCGCAGTAGCGCTTGAGCGCGCGCAGCGCTGAGCGGGAACGGCCGACCGGGGCTGGTCGAGCGGTTGCCGCGAGTTGGGCGAGTTGGTGCGGACGCGCGATCAGAACTCGAACTTCAAGCCCAGCCCGGTCCGGCGTTCGCGGCTCGGCCCACCGCGCGTGCCGTAGGAAAGTTTGAGCACGGCGAGTTCGGGCCAAAGCACGTACCGCAAGCCGACACCCGCCTGCGGCCTGCCGCGGTCGTCGCCTTCAAGCTCTGCCCGCAGCTCGACCGTCTCGCTGAGCGCATGTTCGGCGGCCAGCGCCCACAAGGTGGCGTTGCGGCGCGCGGCGAGGTCGCGTGCCGCGCCGAACTGGAGCTCGACCAGCCATCGCGGACCCAACTGCCGCGTGGCCTCGAGCAGCACGAACCTTTCGCTTTGCTGCCAGCGCCCGCCGGCGACACGTTCGGCGCCGACGCCGACCGCCAGCGCCCAACCGGTGCGGCCATCCCCGCGCTCACGCAGCGTGGTCTTGGCCTCGGCCACAAACGATTCACCTCGCAGGTCCACCGAGCGCTGGCGCGCGAACGCCGCCTCCAGCTCGGTGCGCCAGCCGATGCCGCAGGCCAGGCGCAGTGACGTGTCGCGCTGCCGCGGCTCGCCGCGGCTGGTGCGGCGCTCCAAGCCGGCCTCGAGTTCGCAGTCGCCGGCCTCGGAAACGTCGGACGGGTCGGTCACGCTGGAGCGGCTCGCGTGCGCTTGAGTGCAGGCCGCAACGCAGAAAAGGCAGGCGAACAGGCGTTGAGCGAGGTTCATCGGTGCTCCGGTCACATATGCAGCGTGTCTCGCGGCCCAGCCGCCGCGATCCTGTGGGCAGCGATTCTCGCGCTTGCTGCCTCCGTCTGCGGGCCTCGGCCCCTGGGCGTACGTCATTCCGCCAACGCGGTTCGGCGCGCTGGCGCTCCAACTATGTCGCAGCGCCGATCGACAACTGCCAATGCGTCGCCGAAGTTTGCCGAGGCGCCACGTGCCCGATGCGGTTTGCGGGCGCGAATTCACAACCCGGTGAACACAGGAGTGCAGATGAACCTGATTCAGTCTCCCCAACATGCTTCGAACCCGCGCCGCCCGCCGTGGCGTCGCCTGCCGGCGGCAGTGGTCGCCGTCCTCACCTGCGCGCTGGCCGCGTGCGCGGCTCAAGCCCGCGACGACGATGAAGACGAGCCGCGCGACCGCGGTTTCTGCAGCGCCACCGCCCGCCTGTTCCACAGCGCCTGCGGCTTCGAGGCCAGGGATGATTTCTACGTGCTCAAGGCCAATTGCATCAACCTCGGCGACGCCGGCGCGCGCGGCATGCCATCGCGAGGCGCGCGTGGCCTAGGCCGAAGCCAACAAGGCCTGCCGTGTCCAGCTCCACTGGCGCCGCGCGGCCTGCCAACTGCTCGGCGAGGCGCGCTACGACCCGCCGTTCACGGCCGACCGCTTCGACAGCGACTTCCGCCAGCTCTCGAACCCGAACCCCTACTTTCCGCTCGGCATCGGCAACCGCTGGGTCTATCTCGGCGAAGGCGAACGCAACGTGGTCGAAGTGGCCAGCGAGACCAAGCGCATCGAGGGCGTGACCTGCGTCGTGCTGCGCGATCTTGTGTACCAGAACGGTGACCTCAAGGAGGCCACCGACGACTGGTACGCCTCCGGCCGCGACGGCAGCACCTGGTACTGCGGCGAAGAGGTCAAGGACTACGCCAGCTTCGACGGCGACAGGCGACGGCGACAGGCCACGCCGGCCGGAACTGCTAAGCCGCGACGGTTCCTTCAAGCATGGCGTCGACCGCGACAAGGCCGGCCTGATCATGCCGGCGCGCCCGCGTGCCGGTCAGGCCTACCTGGAGGAGTTTTCTCTCGGCAATGCCGAGGACGTGTCGGAGATGCTGTCCGCGAGCTACGCCTTTGGTGCCGGGGGCGCGCTCGATATTCAGTTCACCCGCTGGAGCCTTACCGACGCCGAGCGCGAGGTGGCGCTGCTGCTGCTCAAGGGTTTGAGCACCAAGGAGATCGCGGCGGTGCGCACCGGCAGCGAACGCACCGTGCGCGAGCATGCACGTTCGATCTACGCCAAGGCCGGGCTCACCGGGCGCGCTGCGTTGTCGGCCTTCTTCCTGGAGAACCTGCTGGCCCCGATCGACGGCCTGCGCTGAAGCGCGGCGGCGCGCGGCGACAATCGGCCGGTGGACGAAGTCGACCTCTTTGGCAGCAGCGCAAACGCGAGTCCGGCGACGCCGCTGGCGAGCGCGCTGGCGAACGGGCTGGCGAACGGGCTGGCAAACGCGGCGCCCCTGGCCGAACGGCTGCGCCCGCGAAGCCTTGACGAGGTGATTGGCCAGCGCCACCTGCTCGGCGCCGGCAAGCCGCTGCGCGTTGCCTTCGAAACCGGCCGCCTGCATTCGATGATCCTGTGGGGCCCGCCGGGCGTGGGCAAGACCACGCTTGCGCGCCTGATGGCCAGCGCCTTCGACGCCTGTTTCATCGTGCTCTCCGCGGTGCTCGGCGGCGTCAAGGACATCCGCGAAGCGGTCGAGCAGGCCAAAGGCGAACGCCAGCGCGGCCGTGCCAGCGTGGTCTTCGTCGACGAGGTGCACCGCTTCAACAAGGCGCAGCAGGACGCCTTCCTGCCGCATGTGGAAGCGGGCCTGTTCACCTTCATCGGGGCCACCACCGAGAATCCGTCCTTCGAGGTCAACTCCGCGCTGCTCTCGCGCGCCTCGGTGCATGTGCTCAAGGCGCTCGATGCCGACGACCTCATGCTGTTGCTCGAGCGCGCGGGTGCCGAGTTGAAAGCGCCGCCGCTCAGCGATGCCGCGCGCGACCGGCTGGTGGCGTTCGCCGACGGCGACGGGCGGCGTTTGCTCAATGCGATCGAGAACGTGGCGGCGGCCGCGCGTGGCGTTGGGCCGATCGACGAAGCCGACGCTCGAACGCGTGAAATCGACGAACCCATGCTGGAGCATGCGTTGGGCGAAATGCTGCGCCGCTACGACAAAGGCGGCGAGCAGTTTTACGACACGATCTCGGCGCTGCACAAGAGCGTGCGCGGCAGCGACCCTGATGCCGCGCTGTACTGGCTGGTGCGCATGCTCGACGGCGGTGTCGACCCGCGTTATGTGGCGCGCCGTGTGTTGCGCATGGCCAGCGAAGACATCGGCCTGGCCGACCCCCGTGCGCTGCGCATGGCGCTGGACGCCACCGAGGTCTACGAACGCCTGGGCTCTCCCGAAGGCGAACTCGCGCTCGCGCAGGCGGTGGTCTACCTTGCCGTGGCGCCCAAGTCCAACGCGGTCTATGCGGCCTGGAATGCCGCGCGCGCCTTCGTCAAACAAGACGGCACCCGCCCGGTGCCGCTGCGGCTGCGCAATGCGCCGACGAAGTTGATGAAGGATCTGGACTACGGCCGCGACTACCGCTACGCGCATGACGAAGGCGGTGGCTTTGCCGCTGGCGAGCGCTACCTGCCCGACGACATGCCCGACACGCGCTTCTATGACCCCGCACCCCGGGGCCTGGAGCTTCGAATCGGCGAGCGGCTCGCCGAGTTGCGGGCCTTGAACGCGAAGGCGGCCAGCGACATGGGCACCGGCCGCGAGCCCCCAGCGCCGTAGCCGCGGCGGCCGCCAAAGCCGCGCCCACCCATCGGGCCGTCACAAGCGCGGTCGCACCCGTGGTCGCACCCGCGGTCGCACCCGCAGGATCGCCCTCGGACATGCCCGCGAGCTCGCCGAAGAATCGCCACCGGGCGTCGAATCAATCGGTGTTTTATGCAGCCGCGAGCGGGGTAATTCCCGGCGTTCTCGCCAAAGGGCCAAACCTACAATGCCCGCCAGCCAGCGCCGAGCGGACCACTTTTTGACCGGCGCGGGCCCGAGCGATGCGCAACCCCTGCCCGTCGAGGCGGCGCCGAAAGCGACAACCAGGAGACAGCCTCGATGGACACCTTCATCCAGCAGATCATCAACGGGCTGGTGCTGGGCAGCATGTACGCCCTGGTGGCGCTGGGCTACACGATGGTCTACGGCATCATCAACCTGATCAACTTCGCGCACGGCGAGGTGCTGATGGTCGGTGCGCTCACCAGCTGGACGGTGGTGGTGGCCCTCGCCGATTCCGGGCTGCCCGGTTGGGCGCTGATGCTGATCTCGGTGGTCTGCGCGATCATCATCTGCGCAGCGCTGAACTTCACGATCGAGAAGGTGGCCTACCGGCCGCTGCGCAACGCGCCGCGGCTGGCGCCGCTGATCACCGCGATGGGCATGAGCCTGCTGCTGCAGACGCTGGCGATGATCGTCTGGAAGCCCAACCCGAAGCCCTACCCGCTGCTACTGCCCACCGACCCGATCAACCTCGGCGGCCCGGTGATCAGCATCACGCAATGCCTGATCCTCGGGCTCACCGCGGTGATCCTGGCCAGCCTGATGTACCTGGTGAACAAAACCAAGCTCGGCCGCGCGATGCGTGCCACCGCCGAGAACCCGAGAGTGGCCGCGTTGATGGGCGTGCGGCCGGATATGGTGATCTCGGCCACCTTCATCATCGGCGCCGCACTCGCCGCGGTGGCCGGCGTGATGTGGGCGGCCAACTACGGCACGGTTCAACACTCGATGGGCTTCCTGCCGGGCCTGAAGGCCTTCACCGCGGCGGTGCTGGGTGGCATCGGCAACCTGGCCGGTGCGGTGGTCGGCGGCATCCTGCTCGGCCTGGTCGAAGCCATCGGCGCGGGCTACCTGGGCGACCTCACCGGCGGCGTGCTCGGCAGCCATTACGCCGACATCTTCGCCTTCGCGCTGCTGATCCTGGTGCTCACGCTGCGGCCTTCGGGCTTGCTTGGCGAGCGGGTCGCGGATCGAGCCTGAGGACGGAGCGCAAAGATGATGAAAAACAAACTCGCCGTCTTCCTGTTTGCCGCGGTGGCGCTGCTCGCACTGCCGCTGGCGATCCAGGCGCTGGACCTCGGCCATGGCTGGATCCGCATCATGGCGCTGGCGCTGCTGTACGTGCTGCTCGCGCTCGGCCTGAACATCGTGGTCGGCTACGCAGGCCTGCTCGACCTCGGCTTCGTGGCCTTCTACGCGCTCGGTGCCTACATGTACGCGCTGCTCGCGTCGCCGCATCTGACCGAGAACTTCGAAGCGCTCAAGGCGATCTTCCCCGAAGGGCTGCACACCCCGCTGTGGCTGGTGGTACCGCTCGCGGCGCTGCTGGCTGGCGTCGCCGGCGCGCTGCTCGGCGCGCCGACCTTGAAGCTGCGCGGCGACTACCTGGCCATCGTCACCCTGGGCTTCGGCGAAATCATCCGCGTGTTCCTGAACAACCTGGAGCACCCGGTGAACATCACCAATGGGCCGCGCGGCCTGGACCGCATCGATTCGATGAACCTCTTCGGCGTGGTCGATTTCGGCAAGGGCTTCATGGTCGGCGAGTTCAAGATTCCGTCGGTGACGCTGTACTTCTACCTCTTCCTCTCGCTCGTGGTGGCCAGCGTCGTCATCTGCCACCGCCTGGAAACCTCGCGCATCGGCCGCGCCTGGATGGCGATCCGGGAAGACGAAATCGCGGCCAAGGCGATGGGCATCAACACCCGCAACATGAAGCTGCTCGCCTTTGCGATGGGCGCCACTTTCGGCGGCGTGGCCGGCTCGATGTTCGCGTCCTTCCAGGGCTTTGTCTCGCCCGAATCCTTCAGCCTGATGGAGAGCGTGATGATCGTGGCGATGGTGGTGCTCGGCGGCATCGGCCACATTCCCGGCGTGATCCTCGGCGCGGTGATGCTGGCCGCGCTGCCCGAGGTGCTGCGCTACGTCGGCAGCCCGCTGCAGGAGATGACCGGCGGGCGCCTGGACTCCTCCATCCTGCGCCAGCTGCTGATTGCGCTGGCGATGATCGTGATCATGCTGATGCGCCCGCGCGGCCTGTGGCCCTCACCCGAACATGGCAAGGCCGCACCGGCCGCGGCCAGCTGAACCCGGGAGCAGCCCAATGAGAAATTCCCTGTCAGTTTGCGCATTGAGGGCCGAGCGCCGGGCCGCTCCCAAGCCGGCCCGAATCCCCTTGGGGGATCGGCCGATGTACCCGTCGGCCGAGGGGCTCCAATGAACCCTGTTCTCAAGGTCAGTGGTGTCAGCAAGCGCTTCGGTGGCCTGCAAGCGTTGAGCGACGTGGGCATCACGATCGAGCCCGGCCAGGTCTACGGCCTGATCGGACCCAACGGTGCCGGCAAGACCACCTTCTTCAACGTGCTCACCGGCCTGTACACGCCCGACGGCGGCAGCTTCGAACTCGGCGGCGCACACTACACGCCCACCGCGGTGCATGAAGTGGCCAAGGCCGGCATCGCCCGCACCTTCCAGAACATCCGCCTCTTCGCCGAGATGACCGCGCTGGAGAACGTGATGGTCGGCCGCCATGTGCGCACCCACTCGGGCCTGATCGGCGCCGTCTTGCGCACCGCGAGCTTCAAGCTCGAGGAGCAGCAGATCGCGGCGCGCTCGCGCGAGCTGCTCGAATACGTGGGCATCGCCAAGTACGCCGACTACAAGGCGCGCACCCTGAGCTACGGCGACCAGCGGCGCCTGGAAATCGCCCGCGCGCTGGCCACCGACCCGAAGCTGATTGCGCTGGACGAACCCGCCGCCGGCATGAACGCCACCGAAAAGGTGACGCTGCGCGAGCTGATCGACCGCATCCGCAACGACGGCCGCACCATCCTGTTGATCGAACACGACGTCAAGCTGGTGATGGGCCTGTGCGACCGCGTCACCGTGCTCGACTACGGCAAGCAGATCGCCGAAGGCAAGCCCGACGATGTGCAGAAGAACGAAAAGGTGATCGAGGCCTACCTCGGCGCCGGGCACCACTGAGCCCTTCGACGGGCTCAGGACGAACGGAAAATCCAACATGGCAAACACTCTGCTGAAAGTCAGCGGCCTGAAGGTGGCCTATGGCGGCATCCAGGCCGTCAAGGGCGTGAGCTTCGAGGTGCACGAAGGCGAGCTGGTGAGCCTGATCGGCGCCAACGGCGCGGGCAAGACCACCACGCTCAAGGCGATCACCGGCATCCAGCCTTTCGCCGCGGGCGAGATCGAATACCTGGGCCGCAGCATCAAGGGCCAGGGCGCTTGGAAGCTGGTCGAGCAAGGCCTGGTGATGGTGCCCGAAGGCCGCGGCGTGTTCGCGCGCATGACGATCACCGAGAACCTGCAGATGGGCGCCTTCGTGCGCACCGACAACGAAATCGACGCCGATGTCGACAAGGTCTTC
>JANNGZ010000122.1:0-18578 GCA_031404155.1 Burkholderiales bacterium | reverse complement strand
GGTGGCGGCTGTCCTCGTGATCGTCTTGGCGGCCGTCTTCCTGGCCGCGTCGGTTGGGGTCTTGCGGGTGCTCCGCTTCGTTGTGGTGGCCATCGGGCTTGAGCTCCGGCAGTGGCAAGGTGCCGGCGATGCTGGAGCGCTGCCTGCGGCGGGTCAATCCCAAAATGAAATGAGGCCCGCACACGGCGGGCCTTCAAGCAAGCGGGCAGCCGGTTCAGGCGGCCCCGTTGTGCGCCGTCAAATCCCCGCGCGCTGCACCTTCGCGGCCAGCGCCTGGTTGAGCGACTCCACGCTGTCGGCCAGGTGAGCCCGCGCCTCGGCGCTGAGGCCGTCGCGCCGGGCGGCCGCGTTCATGCGCACCAGCAGCGCTTGCGCTTCGCTGCGCATCAGCCCGCGTGCATCCGCGCGCGAGAGCGCGCCGGGCCGCAGCAACAGGCCGGTGAGCCGGTTCAGGTGCTCGCGTTGCAGTTCGCGCCGGTTCGCGTCGATGTCGCCGCTGCGCGCACCGAGCTCGCTCCACACCTCACGGGTCAGCCGCGAGTACAGCTCGGAGAGCTGGAAGGCGCCGCCGCCGCTCTTCTCGCCCACCCGGGCGCCCACCTTGGCGTCGACCTTGCCCACGCTGTCGACGATGCGCCCGGCCACCGAGTCGCTCATCAACTGCGCGAGCAGCGCGCGCTGCATGTCCAGGATCATGCCGGCCACCGAGAAGTCGGTGGCCACCGGGCCGTCGCCGCCGAAGAGCGCTTCGCCGCGTTCGTGGTAATCCGGCGCGAGCTTGCGTTGCAGCGAGGGCGAGAGCTTGAACGCGCTGGCCGCGAGCACCTGGCCGGCGAGCACGTCGAGCGCCTTGCGCTGCACCTCCGCGGGCACCGGGGCGAGCGGGTCGCGGCCGGTGTTGGGGAAGTCGCGCAGGGTGCGCACGCCGCCGATCTGGCGCGCCAGGATGCCCACCGCGCGGCCCGCGTCGCGCACCGCGTAACCCACCGCACGGCGCAACACCGAGTAGTCCTCGCCCGGTTTGAGCACCCGGGTTTCCTGCCGCGCCACCAGTTCGCGCGCGACCGCGATGCGGTGGGTGGCGAATTGCACCGGGTCGTCGCCGAGGTCCATGTGCAGCGATTCCGGGTCGATGCCCAAGGAGTTGTCCTCGTCCGTGCCGTACGCGAGTTGTGGCTCGCCGCTGCGCGCCGCGATCCGGGCCAGCTCGGCCGCCTCAGCCTCCTTCGCAATCGGCTTGTAGGCGTATTCGATCGCCCAGAAGTCGTAGGGCCCGAGTGAAGTCTGGAAGGGCGAACCGTGGCGCTGGCCGGGCAGGCCGATGTTGATCGGGGCGTACTCCATCACCGAGCCCGCGAGGCCGTTCTTGGCGGTGAAGTCCGGGTCGGCCACCTGCGCATTGGTGTACGCGCGCGACGAGCGGAAGTTGTGGCGCAGGCCCAGCGTGTGGCCCACCTCGTGCATCGTGGTGTCCATCAGGTAGTCGAGCACGAACTGCTGCGCCTCGGGGCTGGCGGGGTCGAGCTCGCCGCGCGCTTCGAGCACATCCATCGCGTAGCCCAGTTGCTCGGCCGCGACGTCGGCGTGCTGGCACTGGTCGCCGGAATGCTGTGCCGTCATCAACGCGGCCAGCCGTTGCTCACTCGGGGTGCCCCCGGTGTCGGGGCCGGATTGCATCAGCGCCGGCCAGTCGACCGCGACTCGCGAGGCCAGCACCTGCGAGCGCAGGTTGCGCACCGAGCGCGAGGACAGGCTCTCGAAGCCGATGTCGGCATCGAGAATCTCGCCGCTACGCGGGTCGACCTGGCTCGGCCCGATGGCGCCGAAGCTGGCCTGCGAGTTCGTCATCCAGCGGATCGAGGCGACACCCACGTCCAGGGTGTCGAAGTCGGCATCGTCGGGCTGCACCTTCACCACCAGCGCGTTCTTGAAGCCGATCTTCTCGAACGCCGGGTTCCAGGCCAGCACGCCCTTGGTGAAGGCGTCGCGGTACTTCATCGGGATCGTCTTGTCGAGCCAGAACACGATCGGCTTGACCGGCTCGCTCAGTTCGGCCGCGGGGTCACCCTTCTCAAGGCGCCAGCGGTTGACGATGCGCTGCTTGGGCGAGCGCGCCAGGTCGTCGCTAAAGTCCTGCACCGTGGTGCTGAAGTAGCCGATGCGCGGGTCGGCCTTGCGCGGGGCCATCGGCTGCTCGGGCAGCTTGGCGATCGCGTAGTACAGGCCGACGAACATGCTGCGTGCGTCGGGCAGCGAGCTCGGCGTGGTCGGCACCGGCGCACCGGGCGGCCCGCCGGGTGTCGGCACCGCGATCGTGGAGGTGGCGAAATGGGCGTTGACGTTGAACACCACCTGGTCGGGCTTGCCGCGCACCGAGGTGAAACCGGTGTGCCGGCCGTCCAGCGTGTAGCCCTGGCGGTAGTTGCGTTGCAGCGTCATACCCAGGCCGAGCATGTCGCTGAGGAACAGCGGCCCGGCTTCGACCAGCACCGTCTTGCGCTCCGGGTGCGGCAGGCTCGCCACCGGCGCGCTGCCGAGCAGGCTGGCGGAGAAGCCCGCCTTGACCGCATGGGCCGCAGGGGAGCCGGCGGCGGCCAGGTAGTCGGTGTTGATCGCGCGCATCTGAACTTGGTTGTGCACCCGCACGAACTCGATCACCTGCGAACGGCCCCAACGGCCCCAGCGGCCGACCATGGTGCCGCCGTACAGGCCGCTCTCGCCGATGCCGTGGGAGATCTTCGGCGACAGGAACATCGGCTTGTTGAAGTCCTCGGGCTTGAGCTCCAGCCACACCTTCTCGTCCTTTTGCCAGAACGCAATCAGGCCGTCGCTTTGTTTCGCGTCCTTGATCACGGTGGCGAAGGGTTGCGGCTGGCCTGCCACCGGCGGCACCGCGGCGGCGCCGGAGGCTGCGCCTGCGGGACGCGCCGCCACCGGCGGGGTGACCCCGGGCGGAGTGCCCGGCACCGTGCCGGGCAGCACCGCCGGTGTGGGCGGGTACGGTGACACCGTGGCCGGCGCTGCGGCGGCCGTTGGCGCGGCTGCGGGCGTCCCGGCACTCGGCGCGCCTGAACCGGGCACGGTGGCGCAGCCGGCGAGCAGCAGGCCGCAGGCGAGTGCGAGCGGGCTTGCGGAAGGACGTGCGGGCGGACTTGCTGGCGGACGTGCGGGCGCCGCACGGCGAACTTGCGCAAGGCTGAATCGGGTATCGATGGCGGTCATGAATACTTTGTAAGGACGTGTGGATGCACGGATGCCCTTGGAGTGCCGATATCGGCCGTGGTTCGGCTGCGGGCAGCCCAGGGGCGCTGGGCGCCCATTGTGGCCGCGGCGCGGCGCGGCGCGCATCCGGGCTCTCCCGCTTCGCGGCCGTCTTTGCGCGGCATGTTTCCGAACCCCGGCCGTGGCCCGCGCTCAGCGCCCCGGCCCGGAAAACTCATTCCTCCTAGGGATGTCGGCCGGCGCCGCAGACGCGAACAATCGCGCTTGCCGGCCAACCCGGCCGAGCAAAAAAAGGAGGGCTGCCCATGCGCTGCGTTTGCCACCCCGGCCACCGCATCCCCTGCACTGCATCATCCCGCCCTGCATGCTGGAGGAACTCTCCACTTCGTCGGACGACGGCAGCGGCAGCAGGGTTCGCGCGGCGTTGAAGAAAATGCCCGGAAAGCGGTCGGGTTCTGAGTTCGCGCATTGGCGCGAATTGCGAGTCGTCGAAGAGGGCGGCATCGGGGGCCTGCGCCGCGGCGCCACCGTGGAGGCGGTGCGCCTGGGCGCGACGCCGGCACGGCGCATCGGCGAGACGCTGGCACGCCTGTTCGGCAGCGACACCCCGCCGCCGCTGGGCTACCCGGACGCGCAATGCCTGGTGGTGGAGGTGCTCGTCGGCCAGGAGCGCATGCAATGCCGCTTCGACACCGCCGACCTGCCCGATGCGGCGCACGACCTGCTGGCGCTGCTGCCCGGGCTCGGGCCGCTGCCACGCCGCTGAAGACCAGCCGCTCGCCACAGGAGAGGCCGGGCTGAACGCTCAGCCCTGGTGTTGGCGAACTCGCCGTGTCAGGGCCGGCAGGTCTGCCACTGCCGACTGAACTCGGACGCCGGCCGAGCGACGCTGCTGCCGCCCACGCGGGTGCGCGCCTTGGGGCCATGCTCCATCTCGAGCTTGAGCGCGTACTTCTCGAAGAAGGCGTTGAACATCTCGCCGCCCAGGGTGCCCACCGCATGCAGCCGGTCGGACTTCGGCTCCCATTCGAGCAGCACCGCGGCCAGCGGTTGCGGTGCCGGCCCGGCGAGCACACGCGCGCCGTGCTGGGGGTCGTAGCGCGAGTCGTCGCCGCAGCAATGGATCACCTGGCTCGGCTCGCGGCCGGTGCCTTTGCGAAAGCCGATGAAGCTGATCTGCGCCGTGGGGTACATCAGCTTGTGGGCGCAGATGGCCGAGAAGGCCACGATCGCCCGCCGCGGGCCCACGCCCGCGGGCGCCTCGTAGGGTTGCTTTGCCTCGGTGGCGAGCGCAAAACCTTCGGCCCGGTCGCGCAGCGCAATCAGGAATACCGGTGTCGAGTCGAAGGGGTAGTTGAAGACATAGGGCTCGCCCACCGCGAGCCGGCTCGCCAGCAGCGGGCTGCCGAAGGCGTCGACCAGCAGCGTGCGGCCATGCGCCTCCGGGGTGGTCTGCGCGCCCGCCAGCGTCGGCGCCACGCCGCTCGCGGCCCAGGCGCTGGCCACACAGGCCGCCTGGCGCAGCAGCGCGCGCCGCGCCGGTTCAGGCGCCGGCTCGGGCGGCCGCTGGGGCTTGGATTGGTCTTGACTCATCGTGAATCTCCCGTCTGAAGGTGCGGTGTCGAGCGACGCAACGCGCCTGGATTCTGGCGCAAGCGGTGCCCGTGCCGCAGGCCGGTGGGCGCATGCCGCGCGCGGGCCGGGTGCACGACCTTCGGCCACGGAGGACGCCACCACCAGTGTTAGGGATGGGCAGATGCAGGCGCATTGCATAGCAGGAACATTCGGCCTATCGTTTCCAATCCGCTCTTTCAACTTGGCGGCCCCACGACCGGAGGCACTGCATGAACCCATCCCGCATCCCCCTGTATTCTGCGATCGGCGCCGCGATCGTCGGCTTGGCCACCGTGGCGCCCGTCGTCGCGCACGACGCCGCCGGCGTACCCGCCAAGCTCGGCAAGGTCGAGTTCAAGGTCGACTGCAATGCCGAGGCGCAAAAGCAGTTCAACCTTGCGATGGCGTACTACCACTCCTTTGCGTGGACCCAGATGGCCGCCCCGATCGAGGCCACGCTCAAGGCCGACCCGAGCTGCGGCATGGCGCACTGGGCGCGTGCGCTCGGCGCGATGAACAACCCCTTCGCCTGGCCGGGCAATGTGTCGACCAAGGTGCTCAACGACGGCGCCACCACGCTCGACGCGGCGCGCGGCGCCGGCCTGAAGACGCAGCGCGAACGCGACTACGTGGACGCGCTGGCGGTGTTCTACAAGGACCACGACAAGCTCAACCACCGCAGCCGCGCCAAGGCACTGGAAGAGGCACTTGAAGCGGTCGCTAAACGCTACCCCGAGGACCGCGAGGCGTCGATCGTCTACTCGCTGATCCTTTCGGCCAACTTCGACCCCGCGGACAAGAAATACACCAACCAGCTCAAGGCGGCGGCGGTTCTTGAGCCGCTGTTCAAGGAGCAGCCGGAGCACCCCGGCGTCGCGCATTACCTGATCCACAGCTACGACTACCCGCCGATTGCCCACCAGGGCCTGGACGCGGCGAAGCGCTACAGCAAAATTGCCGCCGACGCGCCGCATGCGCAGCACATGCCCTCGCACATCTTCACCCGCGTGGGGGCGTGGCGCGAGTCGGTCGAGGCCAATGCCGCGTCGGCCAAAGCCGACAAGGAGCGCGGCTGGAACACGATGCACGCCTACGACTACATGGCCTACGCGCACCTGCAGCTGGCGCAGGACGCGGCAGCGGCCAAAGTGATGCGCGAAGCACAAACGGTGAGCAACGAGCGCGACAACTTCGCCAGCGCCTACGCCGCGGCGGCGATTCCGGCGCGGATGGTGCTCGAACGCGGCCGCTGGGCCGACGCGGCCGCGCTCGATCTCGGCGCCTCGCAAACACCCTGGGCCAAGTACCCGCAGGCCGAGGCGATCAACGCCTTCGCACGGGGCATGGGCGCCGCCGGCATCAAGGACGTGACCAAGGCGCGAGCCGAAGTTCAACGGCTCAAACAACTGGGCGAAGCGGCCGCAACTCTCAAGCTCAACTACTGGGTCGAGCAGATCGCGATCCAGACCGAGGGGGGGGCCGGCCTGGCGCTGGGGGCCGAAGGCAAGCTCGCCGAAGGCGTGGACACGCAGCGCAAAGCCGCCGACCGCGAAGACGCCACCGAGAAGAGCGCGGTGACGCCGGGGCCGATCCTGCCCGCGCGGGAGGTGCTGGGCAACGTGCTGCTGGAGGCGGCGCAGCCGGCCAACGCGCTGCGCGAGTACGAAGCGGTGATGAAGAAGGAACCGAACCGGCTGCGCGCCACGGCCAGCGCCGCGATGGCCGCCGAGCGCAGCGGCGACGCGCCGCGCGCACGCGACCTGCACGCCCGCGTGCTCGAACTCGCCGCCGGCGCCGACACGCCGCTGCCCGAAGTGGCGCAGGCCAAGCGGTTCCTGGGCCGCGGCTGAATATGCGGCGCAGCGGACCTGGGCCTGCGCGCGGCGGTCGGGCGGCCGCAGCCTCGGCGGCGCTGGCGGCGCGCATGCCGCAGGCAGCGCGAGCCGCACCCGTGCTGGCAGCGGCGCGAGCCGCCTTGGTGCTGGTAGCGGCGCTCGTCGCGCTGCTGACGGCGGCGACGCCGGCCGCCGCGGTCGAAAGCGACCCGCTGCCGGTGCCCGCCGACACGGTGCGCGCCCAAGCGGTACGCAGCTACAACAGCGGCGTGGAGTTGCTGCTGGCGCGCAACTTCGCCGCCGCGCAGCAGCGCTTCGAGGCCGCGCTGAAGCTCGACGAAACCATTGCCGAAGCGCACAACAACCTCGCCTTCAGCCTGCGCATGCAGGGCGCGCACAACTTCGAGCGCTCGCTGCGCCATTACAACCGTGCGATCGAGTTGAAGCCCGCGCTGGCGCAGGCCTACATGTACCGCGGCGTGCTGTTCACCCAGATCGGCGACATGGCCCGCGCCAAGGCCGACCACAGCAAGCTGCTGACACTCAACCGTGATCTCGCGGCCAAGCTGGAGGCCGCGATCCTCGGCGCGGCGCGCGACGACCGCGCCGGCATTGCCGGGCAGTACGAGTGACGCGCCGCGGCGCCAGCGCCTCTCACGCGCTTGAACGCAAGGACGCCGGCGCCCCGCGCGCTCGGCGCAGTAGCGGAGCAAACGGCTGCCGCTGCCGGCCACGGCGCAGCGCTCATCGTGCCGGCCGCCAGACCGCCAGCAGCAATTCCAGCACTACGGCTTCGCGCCGCCTGACTTCCGCGAGCAACCCGAATCGATCGGCGGCGCGAGCGGCCGGTGTCGCGCCGTCGGCGCCCGCAAGGCGGCGCTGGTCGTCGAGCAGCCGGGGAATGGTTGCGGGGTCATGGAAGTTCCATGCCGCGCCTGGAAGCAGCCAGCTGCTGGAGATCGAGCTCATCGGATGACCCTCCTGTCCGCCCGTGACGCGGACCGCAAGATCATGCCCAAACAAGCGTCAGCGCGGCGCAGCCCGCGTCCGCTCGATTGGGGATGGGCGTGTTTCAGCGCAGCGTGTCAGCGCAGCGTCTCAGCGCAGCGCCTTGAAGCGCAGCCGGTGCGGCCTGGCGCCCTCTTCGCCCAGGCGCCGCACCTTGTCGGCTTCGTACTCCTGGTAGTTGCCGTCGAAGAAGACCCATTGCGAGTCGAGTTCGCAGGCCAGGATATGGGTGGCGATGCGGTCGAGGAACCAGCGGTCGTGGCTGATCACCATCACCGAACCGGCAAATTCGAGCAGCGCTTCTTCCAGCGCGCGCAAGGTTTCCACATCAAGGTCGTTGCTCGGCTCGTCGAGCATCAACACGTTGCCGCCTTCTGAAAGCGTCTTGGCCAGGTGCAGCCGGCCGCGTTCGCCGCCCGAGAGGCTGCCGATGCGCTTTTGCTGGTCGTTGCCCTTGAAGTTGAAGCGGCCCACATAGGCGCGGCTGGGCATCACGAACTTGCCCACCGTGATGTTGTCCAGCCCGCCCGACACGTCCTCCCACACCGTCTTGTCGTTGGCCAGGCTTTCGCGGCTCTGGTCCACGAAGGCCAGTTGCGCGGTCTTGCCGATCAGCACCTCGCCCGAGTCCGGTTTCTCACGCCCCTGGATCAGGCGGAACAGCGTCGACTTGCCGGCACCGTTCGGGCCGATGATGCCGACGATGGCGCCGGGCGGCACCTTGAAGCTCAGGTTGTCGATCAGCAGGCGGTCGCCGAAGCTCTTGCTCACGCCCTTGAACTCGATCACCTCGTTGCCCAGGCGCTCGGCCACCGGGATGAAGATCTCGTTGGTCTCGTTGCGCTTCTGGTAGTCGACGTCGCTCAGTTCCTCGAACCGGGCCAGGCGCGCCTTGCTCTTGGTTTGCCGGCCCTTGGCGTTGCTGCGCACCCATTTCAGCTCGGCCTTCATCGCCTTCATGCGCGCGTCTTCGGTCTTCTGCTCCTGCTCCAGGCGCTGCTCTTTCTGGTCGAGCCAGTCGGAGTAGTTGCCCTTCCACGGGATGCCCATGCCACGGTCGAGTTCCAGGATCCACTCCGCCGCGTTGTCGAGGAAGTAGCGGTCGTGGGTGATCGCCACCACGGTGCCGGGGAAGCGCTTGAGGAACACTTCGAGCCACTCGACACTTTCGGCGTCGAGGTGGTTGGTCGGCTCGTCGAGCAGCAGCATGTCGGGCTTGCTCAGCAGCAAGCGGCACAGCGCCACCCGGCGCTTCTCGCCGCCGGAGAGCACGCCGATGTTGGCCTCCCAGGGCGGCAGCCGCAGCGAGTCGGCGGCGAGTTCGAGTTGCAGGTCGGTGTTGCCCGAGCCTTCGGCGGCGATGATGGCTTCGAGCTCGGCCTGCTCGGCGGCGAGCTTGTCGAAGTCGGCGTTTTCGTCGGCGTATTCGGCGTACACCTCGTCCAGGCGCTTCTTGGCCGCGAGCACCCCGCCGATGCCCTGCTCCACCGCTTCGCGCACCGTCTGGTTGGGGTCGAGCTGCGGCTCCTGCGGCAGGTAGCCGATCTTCAGGCCCGGCATCGGCGTGGCTTCGCCTTCGATCTCGTGGTCCAGACCGGCCATGATCTTGAGCAGCGTGCTCTTGCCCGAGCCGTTCACCCCGAGCACGCCGATCTTGGCGCCGGGGAAAAACGACAAGGAAACATCCTTGAGAATGTGGCGCTTCGGCGGCACGATCTTGCCGACGCGGTTCATCGTAAATACGTACTGGGCCATGTCTTGGGGGGTTTCGTGAAAGCGAAAGGGCAGGCGCTGCCTGCCCACAACGCGTATTGTCGCCGGTTCCTTTGGCGACATCTGTAGCCGCGGCCATCTGCTAGGGTGCGCGGCCTTCGCAAAATCACGCCACCACCGACCGAACCCCCGCGACCGGACATGCCGCGCCTGCTGATCCTCTTTTCGCTCTGCAACCTGGTCATCGGCACCGGCGCCTTCGTGGTGAGCGCCATCCTGGAGCCGATCGGCCAGGGCCTGGGCGTCTCGGTGCCCGCGGCCGGCCAGGCGATGACCGCCTACGCGATGGCCACCGCGCTGCTCGCGCCGATCCTGATGGTCGCCACCGGCCACTGGCGGCGCAAAACCGCGATGCTGCTGGCGATGCTGCTGTTCACCGCGGGCAATGCGGTCTGCGCGCTGGCCCCCAACCTGTCGACGCTGTTGTTCGGCCGCGTCCTGATGGGCATCGGCTCGGGGTTCTCGCCGCTGGCCGCGGGCATCACGGTGGCGCTGGTGGCGCCGTCGCTGCGCGGCAAGGCGCTGGCGCTGGTGTTCCTCGGCATGAGCCTGAGTTATGCGCTCGGCGTACCCCTGGGCGCCTGGCTCGGCTTCACCTACGGCTGGCACGCACCGATGGCCGCGTCGGCGCTGGCGTCGCTGGCCATGGTGGCGCTGTTGGCCTGGAAGGTGCCGCGCGAGATCGACGCACCGGGCACCAGCTTCAAGGGCCTGAGCGGCCTGCTGACCCAAGGCCCGGCGCTTCGGGTGCTCGGGCTGACGCTGCTGTACTTCGTTGCCATTTTCTGCACCATGTCCTATATCGGGCCGGTGCTGCGTGCGCTGCAGCCGATGTCCAGCACCACGCTCGCCGTGGTGCTCGCGATGTTCGGCGTCTCGGGCGCGGTGGGCACCGCCATCGGCGGCTACGCCACCGACCGCTTCGGCACGCGCACCGCCCTGGTCGCGATGCTCTCGACGCTGGGCGCGACGATGGCGCTGTTGCCGCTGACCCAGGGCTCGCTGTTCGCCGTGGTCGCGGCGCTGCTGGTCTGGGGCTGCGCCGGCTTCGGCATGATGGCGCCGCAGCAGGCACGTCTGGCGGCGCTGGCCCCGGCGCAGGCGCCGCTGCTGTTTTCGCTCAACACCTCGATGCTCTACATCGGCACCGCGATCGGCGCGGCGGTCGGCGGTGCGGTGGTCGGCGAGGTCGGCTTTGCGCTGCTGCCCTGGGTCGGGGTGCCGTTCGCGCTGCTCGGCCTGAGCACGCTGGCCTGGGGCCGCGGCAAGGACTCGGGGCCGCTCGCCGCGGCCACGCGCGGCTGACCCGGGCAGCGCCGAAAACGCTGTCGCCGCATCACCGTTTGCGGCAATCGCTTACACCACCCATGTCGCGCGCCGGCGCCTTCCGGAGCAAGCCGGTTAGACTCCGGGCCAGTGTCGCGGCTTCCAGTCATCGCGCCGCAGTCGATTCCGACGCTTCAAATCCCTCGCGCCTTCCGACTGGTGCGCCCGCAACGGGTGACAGCAGGCAGCGAACCACGGCCCCGAACAAGAACACGCGGGCCTCAAACTCAAATGCATTTCACCGACCTCGGCCTGGCCGAGCCGCTCCTGCGCGCAATCCGCGACCAGGGCTACGACACCCCCACCCCGATCCAGGCGCAAGCCATCCCGCAGGTGCTCAAGGGCGGCGACCTGATGGGCGGCGCACAAACCGGCACCGGCAAGACCGCAGGCTTCACGCTGCCGATGCTGCACCGCCTGGCCGCGCAGCCGCACAAGAAGGACGCCCGCGGCCGCATCGCGATCCGCGCGCTGATCCTCACTCCCACCCGCGAACTCGCGGCGCAGGTGGAAGAAAGTGTGCGCACCTACGGCAAGTACCTGCCGCTCACCAGCATGGTGATGTTCGGCGGTGTCGGCATGCAGCCGCAGATCGACAAGCTGCGCAAGGGTGTCGACATCCTCGTCGCCACGCCCGGCCGCCTGCTCGACCACCACGGCCAGCGCACGCTGGACCTGAGCCATGTTGAAATCTTCGTGCTCGACGAAGCCGACCGCATGCTCGACATGGGCTTCATCCACGACATCAAGAAGGTGCTCGCGGTGCTGCCGGTGAAGAAGCAGAGCCTGCTCTTCTCGGCCACCTTCAGCGACGAGATCAAGAACCTCGCCGACCGCCTGCTCAACCAACCGGCGCTGATCGAAGTCGCGCGCCGCAACTCCACCGTGGAAGCGATCGAGCAGAAGGTGCACCCGGTTGGCCGCGAGCGCAAGAGGGAGCTGCTCGCGCACCTGATCAAACAGGGCAACTGGCACCAGGTGCTCGTGTTCACGCGCATGAAACACGGCGCCAACCGGCTCACCGATTTCCTCAACACGCAGGGCATCACGGCCATGGCGATCCATGGCAACAAGAGCCAGGGCGCACGCACCAAAGCGCTTGCCGACTTCAAGAGCGGCGAGCTGCAGGTGCTGGTGGCCACCGACATCGCCGCGCGCGGCATCGACATCGACCAGCTGCCGCATGTGGTGAACTTCGAGTTGCCCAACGTGCCCGAGGACTATGTGCACCGCATCGGCCGCACCGGCCGCGCCGGCGCCACCGGCGAGGCGATCTCGCTGGTGTGCGTGGACGAAGCCGGTTTCCTCACCGACATCGAAAAGCTCATCAAGCGCGTGATCCCGCGCGCCGTGGTGCCCGGCTTCGAGCCGCCGGCCGGCGAGAAGGCCGAGCCGATCGTGCTCGGGCGCATGACCATCGGCGTCGGCGGCGGGCGCGGCATGCGTCCGACCCCGGGCGGCGGGCCGCGTGGGGGTGGCGGTGGTGGTGGTGGCGGTCGTCGTGGTGGTGGTGGTGGCGGCGGCGGCTCCGGCCGCGGCGCCGGAGGGGGCGGCGCCACGTCCACAGCGCGCCGCGATGCCGGCCCCGGCGCTCGGCCGCCGGTCAAGGGGCGCACACCCACCCGCTGAGCGCAGGTCTCAGGCCTGCGCCAGCCGCCCTGCGAGCCGCGCGTTGGCCCTCTCGCCAAGCCGGCGCGGGCTTGCAAGAATGTGTCGATGGGCGACCTGCGACGCCGCTTCGAGCGGCAACTGCACAGCTGGCTGGTGCGCTACCGCCACGCGGTGGAGCGCGGTTCGCCCACGCTGCTCGACGCGCTGGTGCATGTGTTCCTCAAGGATCTGATCGACGACCGCGCGCGCTTCATCGCGGCGCAGCCGCATGTCGACAAACCGCCCGAGGCGCTACGCGAAGAGGTCGGCAACACCTACTCGGCCGCGCTGGCACGACACATCGCGCAACTCGGCAACGCCGCGGATCTGGTGGCCTTGCCGCGAGACACCGCGGATGCCTTGGCGCGTCCCGAAACGATGCGCATCGAATTGGCCCGGCTCGACGCCGGGCTGCGCTCGGCGGACGATTTCGCCACCCTGCTTCACCGCATTCGCCGCCCGACAGCGCCCGCCACCGAAGGCTGGCGCGCCGGGCCACTCGCGGCCGCGGCGCCGGCACGGGTGGCGCAGGTCTGGCTCTTGGCCGCGCTGGAAGCGGCGCTGGAGATGGTGCTGCGCGACCACCACGAGCGTGCGGTGCCCGAGTCGACACGGCAGTACCTGCTTGCCCTCTTCGAGCGTGTGCA
The DNA here is from genome assembly GCA_031404155.1 of Burkholderiales bacterium. GTDB lineage: Bacteria > Pseudomonadota > Gammaproteobacteria > Burkholderiales > Burkholderiaceae_C > JANNGZ01. The sequence goes on along the minus strand of JANNGZ010000122.1, from coordinate 5,503 downwards.
GCAGATGGCGGCGCATTTGCAGCCGCAGCCACCGCTCGGCGCTGCCGCACGCTGGCACGCTCGCCTGCATGTGGCGCTGGCGCGCAACGAGGGGCATGTGCACCTGCCGCTGCGCTCGATTGCGACCGCGCCGCTGACCTACGACGGCATCGACCCCGGCTACCACGGCCGCCCCGATGACGAGCCGCAGCGGCTGGCCCGCCAGATGCGCCATGCCGACGGCGTGGTGCTGGTCACCGGCTACCGCGGCGTGGGCAAGTCCAGCTTCGTCAACCGCGCCCTGCACCACGCGACGAAGGATCAGTCCAGCGCCGGTGACGGCTGGCTGGTGGTGCCGGTGGGCTTGAGCGTGGCCAAGGCCACCAACGTGGCCAGCGTGTTGCGCCTCACGCTGCGCTCGGTGCGCGAGGCGCTGATCGACCCCGACACCCTGAAAGCGCGGCCCGTGCCGGGCTTGTCCGGCAATCCCGGAACTCCGGGCCTGCCCAGCGCTCCCGGCACTCGCGGCATGCCGGGACAGGCGCTGCCGCTCACCGCCGAAGAGCTGCGGCAACTCCAATGGGCCTACGAGCGTGCCACCTGGAACGTGGCTTTGAGCCGCGCCAGCGTGGACGAGGGCGAATGGAGCGCCGGTGTCGCGCTGAACCTCAACCCGGGCAAGTATTTCGGCGGCGGCATCGCGCCCTCGGCCAGGCTTGGGGCCAAGCGCTCGCAGCAACAAAAGCTCAAGCGCGAGCTGAGCCTGCGCGACTACGACGAGGACGCTGCCGAGGCTGACATCACGCGCCTGATCGACAGCCTGGCGCAGCCGCGTGAGCTTTTGCCCGGCGTGCAGCGGCGCATCAAGCTGGTGCTGGTGTTCGACGAGCTCGACAAGCTCGACTTCACCGCCAGCGTCGAGCCGCTGCTGGATGGGCTGAAGAACCTGTTCCTGCACCGGTACGCGGTGTTCGTGCTCGTCACCAGCAAGCAGATGTACTACAAGCTGCACGACCAGCGCTCCAAGGAGGACGCAACGCTGTCGAGCTACTTCAGCGCGGTGGTGCATGTGCCGCTGCTGACCTCGGCGCAAACCCGCGAACTGCTCTTGCAGTGGATCGACCGTGAGTTGTTGCCCGAGGCTGACCGCACGGTGGACAAGGACGGGCTGAACAAGGACGAGTTGCTCACCCTGGACCGGCTTGCGCGCTACCTCACCTACAAGTCGCTCGGCAACCCGCGCGACATCATCCGCGAGCTGCGTCAGATGCAGCAGTGGAGCACCCATGGCGACCAGCCCTTCCTGAGCGACCGCATCGCCAACCTGGGCGAGGTGGCGTTGATCGCAGCGGTGCAAGCCGCGGTCGAAAACGCCGCAGTGCCCTGGCGCGGCGCGGCGGCGAAGGCCGAGTCCGCGCTGCTGCAAGCGCAGGCTGGCGAGGTGACGCTGGCCTCCGAGCGGGTCGGTGCCGACGAGGCGCGGCTGGAGCAGATCCGGCGCGGCCTGTACATCCTGGTGGAAACCGCGATCGACCGCCAGACGCTGGTGTTCGACGACAAAACGCTGGAGCCGATCCGCGAAAACAACCTGAGCCTGCTCTCGCTGCCCGATGTGCTGCGGCTCGCGCGCGACCTCGGCAACCACCTCACGCTGGTGACCGCGCCAGTGGCCCCGGGTGACACCGGCGACGCGCCGCGCCGCCCGCTGTTCGTGTTCGACAGCGTCAAGGACAAAGGCAAAGTCCTTGCCTCCCGCCTGGGCGTGAGCAAGGAGTTCTACGAGCGCAGCGGGCGGCGCGCGGCGCAGGAGGCGGCGGCCGAGCCGGATCCGGCTCGGCCGAGCGGCAACCTCGTGGCCGATGCGCGAAGCTTCTTCAAACACGGCGGCGACGCCGAATGCTGGCTCGCGATCAAGGTCGTTGGTGAGTTGCCGCCAGCCGAGGTGCCCGAGGACCTGGTGGCGCGCCTGCGCGAGGTGGTTCACAACCACACGCAGGCCTCGTACCGGGCCGCAGCGCTGGCCAGTACCCCCGCGGCCGCGGTGCTCGGCGAAGCCTTCGGCATGGCGGCGCGAGTCACGCAGGAGGGCGACGATTCGGTATTGATGGAATTGATCATCAAGACCGGCGCGTCGACGACGGACGACCAGAGCGAGGCCGCGAGCGAGATTCTGCTCAGGCTGCTGCGCTGCAGCGGCGGCAAGGCCGAGCCGATCGCCGGCCTGCCTGCGGCCGTGCGCCCGGATCTGGGCACCTTGGCGGTCGCGTTGCAGTACCTGGCGATGGTGGCGCAGCGCGACCTCGCCGACGAGCTCAAGGCCTTCCTGCTGGCCAACGCCGCACAGCCGGCACCGCTGCTCGAGGAAGCGGTGAAGGCGCTGGTCGAAATTACCCAGCGCCACGATGTCGACCTGGTCGACGAGCTGCTGCTGGATTCGCAGGTTCACAAGGCCAGCGCGCTGCACGAGCCGATTGCCGCCGAGATGCCACGCATGCTGCGGCGTGGGCCGATGCCCGCGGTGATTGCGCTGCTCAGCGCCCATGACGAATATGACGTGTCAACGCTGTTGCGCAGCGTGCTGGTCGAAGCCGCGGGCCGCCGCGACGCGGACACCGCGCGCCTGCTGCTGGGCAAGCTCGCCGACGGCAGCGACCCGGTGGCGGCGCCGTCGCCCACCCAAGCCCGATTGCGTGCCGCGCTCGTTGGTCCGGCGCTGGCATCGAAGATCCGGCCCTACCTCGAAGACGCCTGGAGCCGCGTCGCCGCGCGCAGCCCGGAGGAAGCACCACGTGTCGAGCGAGCTCGCGCATGGCTCGAGTCGGCTCGCGAGGCCGAAGCAAAACTTGCCGAACAACTTGCCGAGAAGCTGAGCGCGCGCAAACGCGCGTCGCTGGGCGGTTTGAGCGGGCTCGCGTATGGCGCACTGTCACGGCAGAGCGCACTGGACGCCAGCCTGCTGGACCCGTCAGTCCCAGGCCGCTTCGTGGGCGCCGGTCTGGGCCACACCCCCTTCGCCTCCACCTATGTGCCGCCGCAACGCAGCGTGAGCTACAAGTTCGACGCCTGGGGTGCGCTGCTGCTGCTGCTCAGCCCGCTGCCCTTCGTGGCCACCTTCTTCGTCCCCGGCGACGTGCCCGCGGGCGCCGGCTTCGGCACCCTGCTGCTTGGACGCACGATCAGCCTTGGCATTCCGGTCTGCGCGCTGTTGCTGCCCTTGCTGCTGGTGAGCGCACAAACCCAGCGCGATTTTGCCGAATTGCGTTCCTCGGTCCGCCGCAGCAGCAACTCGACCGAACCCTGGCAGCAGTACGCGATGCTCCCGCTGTTGCTCGGCGCATACGGCTTGGTCGAGGCCCACAAGGAGTACGTGGCGCCGCTCACCTTCTGGCCGACACAGCTTGGCCTGTTCCTCCTGAACAGCGCGGCGCTGGCCATCGGCGGCTGGGCCGTCTCGAGGATGCGCGACGAGCATCGGTCGGGTGGCTACGTGGTGTGAGCGGGCGTGCCCAGCAGGCAAGCGCGGTGCCGCGCACTCATCTCGTCGCGCCGCAAGCGGCAGCCACGAATCGTGCTGCCGGCGCACCTCCACCGATCGTAGGATGGTGACCGTGGCCGAGCGGCCGAGAATCGGTGCATCAGATTCAAGCCCGCCATGGATTCCCCCCCCGAAGTAAAACCAGCCAGCCGATGGCTGTCGCGCGGGCTCGAAGCGCTGGTGCTGCGCTTCCCCGAGATCGACCCCGAAGACCCGGCGCACGAGCGCGCGCAGGACATCCACTTCGACGTGGTGATCGTCGGCAGCGGCTACGGCGGCGCCGTCGCCTTGCATGAACTGCTCGGCGCGCGCGACGAAAACGGCTGCGCGCCCACCGTGTGCCTGCTCGAACGCGGCCGCGAGTACCTGCCGGGCATGTTCCCGACACGCATGTCCGAGATGGCCGGGCATGTGCGCTTCAGCAGCCCCGGTGCGGCCACGGCGCGCGGGTATCGCAGCGGCTTGTTCGATGTGCGGGTCGGGCCCGACCTGAACCTGCTCGTGGCCAACGGCCTGGGCGGCGGCTCGCTGATCAACGCCGGCGTGATGGTCGAGCCGCTGACCGCGGTGTTCCAGGAGCCGCGCTGGCCGCAAGCCATCCGCGACGAGGCCGGCACCACGGCCTGGACTGCTCGCTTCGATGCCGTTCGCAACCTGCTCGGCGCCAGTGACGCCAACCTGCCGCGCGACGCCAACGCCTTGCCAAAACAACCGCGCCTGCACGCCATGCGGCGCATCGACGCGTCAGCGCGGCCGGTGGCGATGAGCGTGTCGGTGCACGACGGCGTGCCCTCGCCCGGCCATGTGAAGATGAACAAGTGCCGCGGCTGCGGCGACTGCTTCACCGGCTGCAACCACGGCTCGAAGGAGTCGCTCGACCTCGGTGTGCTGGCGCTGGCGCGTGCCCAGCCGGAGCGGGTCTCGGTGCACACCGGCGCGACCGTGTTGCGCATCGAGAAGATCGACGCCAAAACGCCCGCTGGCCCCGGTTGGACGCTGCTGCTCAACCACACCGACGAGTCGCTGCGCCGCCGCCAGGGCGCGCATTTCCGGCTGCGGGCACGGCGTGTGATCCTGGCCGCGGGAACCCTCGGCTCGACCGAAATCCTGATGCGCTCGCGGACCCACGATCCCGAGCAGTCGCCGCCCGAAAGCACGCCCGGCGAAGGGCGCGAGTTCCTGCTTTCGCCCCAGCTCGGCAAGCACTTTTCGGCCAACGGCGACCTGCTCGCCGCGGCGTGGAACATCGAGCCGGAAGTGGGCGCGGTCGCCGACGAGGACCAGTCGACGCAGCAGCGCACCGGCGGCCCGACCATCACCACGATGATCGACCACCGCAGCGGCCCGCACGGCGGCTACGTGGTGCAGGACATCGCGGTTCCGGGCGCGATGCGGCGCCTGTTCGAAGTGCTGTTCAGCACCGCCAACACCTTGCACGGCTTGCCAACGACCGACTGGCGAAGCCATCGAAGCGACGACACCGACCCCTGCGCGGTCGACCAGCGCGCGGTGGTACACACCCTGCCGCTGGCCATCATCGGACGCGACGACGCCAACGGCCGGCTCAAGCTCAACCGCAGCGAAGCGCTGCACGAGGGCGACGGCGCGCTCACAGTGCAATGGCCGTCGCTCAAGCACGACCCCCGCTTCGTGAAACTGCACGAGGCGGTCGCCCAATCGATGCACAAAGCCAAGGTCGGCGGCCGCCTGTTGTTCAACCCGGCTTGGCGCCGCCTGCCGCCGGCGATGGCCGAATTGCTCAACGACCGGCCCGGCGCGATGATCAGCGTGCACCCGCTGGGCGGCTGCGTGATGGGAGAGAGCTGCGACAGCGGCGTGGTCGACCACCTGGGGCGGGTCTACAACGCAGCGGCAGGCGCCATCGATCCGTTTCACGACGGCCTGCTGGTACTGGACGGATCGATCGTCGCCACGTCGCTCGGCATCAACCCCGCGCTCACGATCGCGGCGCTCGCGCAGCGGGCGATG
>JANNGZ010000121.1:0-3546 GCA_031404155.1 Burkholderiales bacterium | reverse complement strand
TGACGCTGATGGACGAGGTGCTCACCCCCGACTCGTCGCGCTACTGGCCGGTGGAGAGTTATGCCGAAGGCAGCAACCCGCCGAGCTACGACAAGCAGTTCGTGCGCGACTGGCTGGAGAAGGCGCAGGTGAACGGCGCGCCCTGGAACAAACGGGCGCCCGCACCCGCGCTGCCCGCCGAGGTGCTGGCCCGCACCGCAGCCAAGTACCAAGACGCCTTGCAGCGGCTGGGGGCCTGAATGACACTGCCCCCAGGCTCACCTTGTTCGCCGCCCCCGGGGTTCGGCAAGGACCCCTGCGTGGCCCTTGGGGGTTCATTGCCCTTCGGGCGGCCGGGAGGGACAACAAGACGGCCCCCAGGCTCACGTTGTTCGCCGCCCCCCGAGGGGAGTTCAGTGCCCTTCGGGCGGCCGGGCGGGCACTGATGGCCTCGCGCCTGCTCGCCCGGCTCGACGCCGCGATCGCCAAGGCGCGCAACCCGGTCGAGGTGGCCTGCCTCAAGGCCGAGCGCGCCGGCTTCCTCGCGCGCCAGGGCCACCTGGCGCGGGCGCGCAAGATCATCGGCGAGCTGCAGGCGCAGTTCGAATGGCGCCCGCATGCGGCGGTAAGCGCCTGGGTCAGCCTGGCCGAGGGCCTGCTCGACCACTACAGCGCACTCGGCGGCAAGGCGCGCGACCGCATGCTGCGGGCGCATGTGCTCAGCGGCTCGCACGAACTCGCGCCGCTGCATGCGCTGGCCGCTGCCTGGCTGGCGCACATGGAATACGTGGCCAGCGACATGACCCGCATGGCGGTGCACGCCCGCGAAGCGCTGGACACCGCCGCGGCCGACAACCACTCGGCGCGCTCGCGCGCCTGCCTGGTGGTGGCCGAGGCCTATCACTTTGCCGGCCACCTGGACAAGGCGCTGCCCTGGTACGCCAAGTCGCGCCAACACGCCCTGGCCGACGGCGACGAGGCGCACCTCTCGGCGCTGATGCACAACCAGGCCTGGCTGCGTGGCAACCAGGCGCGCCTGGCCGCGCTGTTCGAGCAGGCCGGTGCACAGGAGCAATTGCGCCAGGCGCTGATGGGCGCGGAGTCCACCGGCCACTTCGACTTGGGCGTGGGCACCGCGTCGCTGGCGTCCCTGGTGCGGATGCTGCGCGCGCAGATGCTCGCCGCCGTCGGCCGCTGCCCGGAAGCGCTGGTGCTCTTCGAGAGCCACCTCGAACGCGCGATGACCGAAGGGCTGGAGCGGCTGAAGGCTGGCTTCATCGCCGACATGGCCTGGTGCCGCCTGCAAGCCGGCGACCGCAAAGGCGCCAGCCGCGACGCCCAGGCCGGGCTCTTGGCGTTGAGCATCCCCGGCGACGTGGACGACCGCGCGATGGCGCAGGCGCGCCTGGCGCAGGTGCTCGCCGCACTCGAGCAGCCCGAACGCGCGAAGCAGCTCGCCGAGGACGCCAGGCGCGACTTGAACGCGCACCGCGCCGAGCAGCAGCGGCTCGCGGCATTGCTCGGCGAGACCTTCGGCAACGCTTGAGACGCGCGGGGCATCGCGCCTTTCGGCGCGGCTTCTTTCCTCCCTAGTCCTGAGGACCCTGCGCAATCTGTGGTGCTTGTGCCGAGCGTTTGTCATCCCACAGAATGGGGAAGCAAACAACTCGAAACATCCGCACCATGAGCGCGCCCACCGCCGAGGAGACCAGCTGGCCCGAACTGCACCGGGAACGCCGGGCCTTGGTGGTGGTGGATGTCGTCGAGTCGGTGCGACTGATGCAGGCCCACGAGGCCGACGTCATCGATCGCTGGCGGCGTTTCGTCAACGAGGTCCGCACCCAGGTGCTGCCGGCTCACGGCGGCCGGCTCGTCAAGAGCCTGGGCGACGGGATGCTGCTGGAGTTCGAGAACGTGCCTGCTGCGGTGGCTTCGGCCTTGGACCTGCAAGGACGCATCGAGCGTTTCAATGCCGGCTATCCATCGGCGCAGTCGATCCTGCTGCGCACCGGTATCCACTGCGGCGAAGTCGTTATCGACGACCTCGACGTGCACGGTGTGGCCGTCAATCTCACGGCGCGGCTGGCCGGTGCTGCGCAGCCCGGTGAAATTTTGTTGTCCAACGAAGCTCGGGATCGTGTCGTGGGCGGCATCGATGCCGAGGTCGAGGACCTTGGCGAGCACTACTTGAAGCATGTCGACACGCCGGTTCGCGCGTGGCGTGTGGGCCCGCCGCCAGATGTCCCGGCGTGGTCGGCGAGCACGGCCGCCGTCGGATCGCTGCGCCCGGTCCTGGCCATCATTCCGTTTGAGATCGGAAATTCGGCGGATGCGCCGAAGATGGTCGGCGACGCGCTCGCCGACGAGGCCATCTCGGCGCTGTCGCGAAACCCCGAGCTGTCGCTCATCTCGCGTCTGTCGACCAAGGGGCTGCGGGGGCGGAGCAACCTGCTGGCGATGGCGCGGCAGCATTTGAAAGCCGACTACGTTCTCACCGGTCATCTCTACCTCAGCGGGGACCGAGCGCGCCTGGTCGCCGAACTGGTCGAAGCCAGTTCGGCCAAAGTGGTCTGGGCCGGCGTTTCGACCGGAAGCCTGCGCGGCGTGTTTGCCGGGGCCGACCCGATGATGTCGGAGTTGGCGCAGAAGGTCTCGCAGGCCCTGAGCAAGCGTCAGGTCGAGCGCGCGCGGACACAACCTTTTGCAACGCTCGAAAGCTTCTGCCTTCTCATGGCGGCGATTTCGCTTCTGCACGCGACCTCGCACGCCGACTTCAACCGCTCGCGTGCGCTGCTCGAGCACCTGATCGATCGCGACCGCCGCCATCCGGCGCCCTATGCCTGGCTGGCGAACTGGCATGTGATGCTGGTGCAGCAAGGCTGGTCGACCGACCGGGCGCGCGACCGGCAACTGGCGCTGGACTTCAGCGCGCGCGCGCTCGACCTGGACCCGGGCTCCTCGCTGTCGCTGGCCATCGCCGGTTTCGTCTACTGCAACCTGGACAAGCGGTTCGACGAAGCCCAGGCCTGCCTGGAGATGGCGCTCAACGAGAATCCGAGCGAACCGCTTGCGTGGTTGTTCCTGGGCAACCTGCACGCCTTCAAAGGAGATGGCGCCGAAGCGCTCAACGCCGCAGACCGCGCGCTCGAACTCTCGCCTCTGGACCCGATGCGCTACTTCTTCGAGTCGCTGGCGTCCACCGCCGCGCTCTCGGCGGGCCAATGGGAGCGGGCCATAGAGCGGTCTCGTCACTCGCTGCGGTTGCATCGCACGCACACCTCCACCTTGCGCGTGATGACGATCGCGCAGGTTCAACTCGGGCGCCTCGACGAGGCCCGCGCCACCGCACGCTCCCTGCGCGAACTCGAGCCTCTGCTGACCATTCGCGACTACCTCGCAAGAACTCCCGCCAACGGCTTTGCCACCGGCAAGCTGTGGTCCGAGTCGCTCGCCATCGCCGGCATTCCGGCCGAGTGACGAACACCAACACAAGGAGCAAGCCATGAGATTCGCAAAGCAGCATTGGCCGATGAACCTGGCCGGAGGCGCCCGAGGACTCGGCGGGGC
>JANNGZ010000120.1:0-18688 GCA_031404155.1 Burkholderiales bacterium | reverse complement strand
TCAACACGCCGCTGGTGTCGGACATGATCTTCAAGGGCGAGGTGGGCGAGATCAAGGAGCTGATGAAACGCTCGCGCGAACTGGGCATGCAAACCTTCGACCAGGCGCTGTTCGACCTCTACGAGTCGCGCTCGGTGACCTACGAAGACGCGCTGCGCAACGCCGACTCGGTGAACGACCTGCGCCTGCAGATCAAGCTGCACAGCAAGCGCGCACGGTCGACCGACCTCGCCGCCGGTACCGAACACCTGACGATCGTCTGAGCGGGCCGGCCCTGGGCGGCAACGCCGGCGCGGGCCGCAGATTTGACGCGGCGGGCATACGCCGCGATCGCACGCCGCGATCACCGGCCACGCGCGCGCGCCGTGGCAGGATGCGCGGCATGAACACCAAAACCTACGATCCCACCCCGCCGCGCCGCGTGGCCTTCCTCGGCCTGGGCGTGATGGGCCACCCGATGGCCGGGCACTTGGCCCGTGCCGGCCACAGCGTCTGTGTCTACAACCGCACCAAAGCCAAGGCGCAGGCCTGGGCCCGCGAGTACGGCGGCCGCAGTGCGGCCACGCCGCGCGAGGCCGCGGCCGGCGCCGAGTTTGTCTTCTGCTGCGTCGGCAACGACGAGGACCTGCGCTCGGTGGTGCTCGGCAGCGACGGTGCGTTCTCGGGCATGGCCGCCGGCGCGGTGCTGGTGGACCACACCACCGCGTCGGCCGAGGTCGCGCGCGAGCTGCATGCGGCGGCGCGCGAACGCGGCCTGCAATTCTGCGACGCCCCGGTCTCCGGCGGCCAGACCGGCGCGGTGAATGGGCTGCTGACCGTGATGTGCGGCGGCGACGCGCAAGCCTTCGACGCGATGAAACCGCTGGCGATGGCGTTCTCGCGCGCGGTCACCTTGCTCGGCCCCCCGGGCGCCGGGCAGCTCGCGAAGATGGTCAACCAGATCTGCATCGCCGGGCTGGTGCAAAGCCTGGCCGAAGGCATCGCGTTCGGCCAGAAGGCCGGGCTGGACATGGCCCAGGTGCTCGAGGTGATCGGCAAGGGCGCGGCGCAGAGCTGGCAGATGGACAACCGCGGCAAGACCATGGTCGAAGACAGGTTCGATTTCGGCTTTGCGGTCGACTGGATGCGCAAGGACCTCGGCCTGTGCCTGGACGAAGCGCGGCGCAACCGCGCCAAGCTGCCGGTGGCCGCGCTGGTGGACCAGTTCTACGCCGACTTGCAGTCGCAGGGCGGCCAACGCTGGGACACCTCCAGCCTGATCCGGCGCCTGCGCTGAGCGACTGGCGGCCCCGAGCCGCTTCGTTCGCGGCCCGCCAGCGCTGCCGCCCGGCGCTGGCCGGGGACGGGGACGGGGACGGGCTCAGTTCTTCTTCGCCGGCGCCGGCTGCATCTTCGCGAGCTCTTCCTCGCTCAGAATCTCGAACACCCGCACCACCTTCTGCACGCCCGAGACCGAGCGTGCCAGCTCGCTGGCGCGCGTGGCTTCGCGTTCGGTGACCCGCCCGAGCATGAAGACGGTGGAGCGCTCGGTGACCACCTTGATCGCGTTGGCGTGCAGGTCGTCGGCGTCGACGAAGGTGGCCTTGACCTTGCTCGTCAGAATGCTGTCGTTGCCGCGCGCGGTCAGCGCGCTGTTGCCCATCACCGCCAGTTCGTTGACCACCGAGCGCACCTGCTCGACACGCGAGAGCGCGGCTTCCACCGCGACGCGGTCGGCCTCGGTGGGCACCTCACCCGTCACCAGCAGCACGCGGTTGTAGCTGGTGGCATTGACATGGCCGCGGTCGCCGAGCAGTTCGCGCACCCGGTTGGCGGCCTTGAATTCAACCGCCTGGTCTTCGACCTGGGCGCCCGAGGTGCGACGGTCGGTGTACATCAAGGCGCCGCCGACGGCGCCGCCGACGATCAGCGGCGCGCAGGCCGACAGCAGCGTGGCGCCGAGCAGCGTGGCGACGGTGGCTTGTTGCAATGAGTGCTTGGTAAGGGTCATGAGTCGTCCTGTTCGCCCAGCAGTTGCAGGTCCACCGCGTCGCAGATGCAGTGCAGCGCAAGCAGGTGGACCTCGTGGATGCGGGCCGCGCGTTCGTGCGGCACCGCGATGTGTACATCGGTTTCGGCCAGCAGCGGCTTGATGCGGCCGCCGTCGCGCCCGGTCAGCGCCACCACGGCCATTTCCTTGTCGTGTGCCGCCTTCACCGCGGCCACGAGTGTCGGCGCGTCGTCATGGGCGCCGATCGAGACCAGCAGATCGCCCGGCGCGCCGAGCGCGCGCACCTGCTGCGCAAAAACCTGCGCCGCGTCGCCGGCATCGCCCGCCGCGCCGAGCAGCGCAGCGTCGGCGCTCAGCGCGATCGCGGCCAGCCCGGGGCGCTCACGCTCGAAGCGGCCGACCAGCAGCGTGGTGAAGTGCCGTGCGTCCGCCGCCGCCGCGCCGCTGCCACAAACCAGCAGCTTGCCACCGCCGGTGATGCAGCCGGTGATCGCGGCCACCGCATCGGCAATCGGCCGCGTGAGTGTTTCGGCGGCCTGGTACTTGAGGTCGGCGCTGTCGAAGAATTGTTGCTGGATCCGCTGTTCGAGCATGGACATGGATGATATGACAGCGCTTTGCGCCGGCGGTTCCGGTTCCGGTTCGCGCGCGTCGCGTCAGGCCCGCGCTCAAGCCGCGTCGAAGGCGGCACGCAACCACGCCACCTGCTCGCCGTCGATCGCGATCACATCGAAACGGCAGGGCGGCGGGCTGGGCAGGCGCATCAGGAAGTGGCGCGCCGCGAGCACGATGCGCCGCTGCTTCGCGGTGCCGACACTGGCGGCAGCGCCGCCGTGCGAGGCGTCGCGGCGCGCGCGCACCTCGACAAAAACCAAGGTGCCGTCGCGCGGGTCGCGCATCACCAGGTCGACCTCGCCGCCGCGGGCGCGGGGGCCGCGGGCGACCCGATAATTGCGCTGCACCAGCACCAGGCCCTGGCGCTGCAGATAGCTCAGGGCGAGCCCCTCACCGGCATCGCCGACGGTCTTGGTGCCCAGCTTCTTCGCCCCATCACCCGACTGCACGCGCCCTCCCGATGTCTCCCGCCGACGCTCTCTTGCTGAGCCAGGCCGCTGCGGCCGCGGCCGGCGGCCAGCAGTATCCCCCGGGCACGCTGTACATGGTCGCCACGCCGATCGGCAACCTCGCCGACCTGAGCTTGCGCGCGCTGCATGTGCTCGCGACGGTCAACCTGGTGGCGTGCGAAGACACCCGGGTGAGCGGCGCCTTGATCCGGCATCTCGGCCTGGCCACACCGACGCTGGCGCTGCACCAGCACAACGAACGTGACGCCGCACAGGGCTTGGTGGCGCGGCTGGCGGCGGGAGAACGTGTCGCCTACATCAGCGACGCCGGCACGCCAGCGGTGTCCGACCCCGGTGCGGCGCTGGTGGCCGCTGTGCAAGCCGCAGGTCATCGCGTGGTGCCGGTGCCGGGTGCGAGCAGTGCGCTCGCCGCCTTGAGCGTGGCGGGGGACAGCACCACACAAGGCTTTGTCTTCATCGGTTTCCTGCCCACACGCGCGGGTGATCGCCGCAGCGCGCTGGACCGTGCCGCAGCGGACTCGCGTGCGCAGGTGCTGTTCGAGGCGCCGCACCGCATCGAGCGCCTGGCCGATGAGCTGGCGCAAGCCGTGCCGCTGCGCCGGGCCACCCTGTGCCGCGAGCTGACCAAGCAGTTCGAAACCGTGGTCACGATGCCGTGCGCCGACTTGCCCACTTGGCTCGCCGCCGACACCAACCGCCTGCGCGGCGAGTTCGTGCTGGTGCTGCATGCGAGCGAAGCGCCGACGGCCGCGCCCGCTGGCGAGATCGACCTTGCGGCCGAGCGGATGCTGACCCGCCTGCTTCAGGCGCTGCCGCTGAAGCAGGCGGTGCAGGTCTGTGCCGACCTGAGCGGCGCGCCGCGCAACGCGCTTTACACGCGAGCGCTGGCGTTGCGCGGGCCCGAAGGCAACAACGCGCCGCCGCGCGTGCCTTGACCCGGCCACGCGCGCGGTCTTGGGGTGGATCGCGCGCTGGCCCTGCGCGGGCAGCGCCACCCCTTGGAGGGACATCCGCGGTCAAGCCGCGTCAACCGCGCCGCGCTCCTACAATGAGCCGATGATCTCCCGCGAACCCACCCTCGAACGACTGGCGCTCGCGCAAGCCGCGCTGCTCGAACCCTTTGGCCTGACCGACGCCTCGCTCGCGCGGGCACTCGGGGTTATCGGTGAACACCGCATCGACGATGCGGACCTGTATTTCCAGACCACGCGCCACGAGGGCTGGAGCCTGGAAGAAGGCATCGTCAAGAGCGGCAGTTTTTCGATCGACCAGGGCGTCGGTGTTCGTGCGGTGGCGGGTGAAAAAACCGCGTTCGCCTACAGCGACGACATCAGCGACGCGGCCTTGCTCGACGCCGCGCGCACGGTGCGCACGATTGCCGCGGCGGGCCAGAGCAAACGCGTGAAGCTGGCGACCACGGTGGCCGCGAGCCGCGTGCTGTACGCGCCCACCGACCCGATCTCCACGCTGGACAGCGCGCAGAAGGTGGCGCTGCTGGAGAAGGTGGAAAAACTCGCCCGCGCCCGCGACCCGCGTGTGGTGCAGGTGATGGCCGGCGTGGCCGCCGAACATGACATCGTGCTGGTGGCACGCGCCGACGGCACCCGCGCGGCCGATGTGCGCCCGCTGGTGCGCTTGTCGGTGACCGTGATCGCGGAGCAGACCATCAATGGCCAGGTGCGCCGCGAGGTCGGCTCGGGCGGTGGCGGCGGGCGTTTCGGCCTGGGCTACTTTCAGGATGCGGTGATCGAGAGCTATGTCGACCAGGCGGTGAACGCCGCGCTCACCAACCTCGAATCACGCCCCGCCCCGGCGGGTGAAACCACGGTGGTGCTCGGCCCCGGCTGGCCCGGCATCCTGCTGCACGAGGCGATCGGCCACGGCCTGGAGGGCGACTTCAACCGCAAGGGCTCGAGCGCCTTCTCGGGCCGCATCGGCGAGCGCGTGGCAGCCAAGGGCGTGACCGTGCTCGACGACGGCACGCTCGCCGACCGCCGCGGCAGCTTGAACGTCGACGACGAGGGCCATGCCACCCAGCGCACCGTGCTGATCGAAGACGGGATCCTGAAGGGCTACATCCAGGATTCGCTGAACGCGAGGCTGATGGGTGTCAGGCCCACCGGCAATGGCCGCCGCGAGAGCTACGCCCATGTGCCGATGCCGCGCATGACCAACACCTACATGCTGGCCGGCGAGCGCAGCAAGGACGAGATCGTGGCCAGCATCGAACGCGGCCTCTACGCCACCAACTTCGGCGGCGGCCAGGTCGACATCACCAGTGGCAAGTTCGTCTTCTCGGCCAGCGAGGCCTTCTGGGTCGAGAAGGGCAAGATCCTCTACCCGGTGAAGGGCGCCACGATCATCGGCAACGGCCCCGACGCGCTCACCCGCGTGACCATGATCGGCAACGACATGCAGCTCGACACCGGCGTCGGCACCTGCGGCAAGGAAGGCCAGAGCGTGCCGGTGGGCGTGGGCCAGCCGACGCTGCGCATCGACGGGCTCACCGTCGGCGGCACCGGCTGAGCCGGTCAGCCTTGCGCGGCCGCCGCCTGGCTCAGCGTGCTACATTCGCGCCCATGCGTTGCCCCGACTCATTTTATTTTGCGTACTTTTGGTTCTCGTGCCGTCTGGCGGCTGGAGAGGCAAGCGCATAAGTAAGACGAGCGCAACGCACCCAGAAAACCGCCGGAGACCCGGCGGTTTTTTTTTGCCGGTGCAGCGCCCCACGACCTTTGAAGGACCCAGCAACCATGAACGCCAAAGCCGCCAACACACAAGAGGGTTGGTATGCGCTGTCCGAAAAGACCAGCGAAACCGACGACCAGCGGATTCGCGACGTGACCCCGCTGCCGCCGCCGGAGCACCTGATCCGGTTCTTCCCGATCGCCGGCACGCCGGTCGAGACGCTCATCTCGGGCACCCGCGCCGCGGTGCGCCGGATCATGAACCGCGAGGACGACCGCCTGCTGGTGATCGTCGGACCCTGTTCGATCCACGACCCGCTCGCGGCGCTGGAATACGCGCGCCGCCTGAAGGCGCAACGCGACAAGTACGCCGACACCTTGGAAGTGGTGATGCGGGTTTACTTCGAGAAGCCGCGCACCACGGTCGGATGGAAAGGCCTGATCAACGACCCTTACCTCGACGAGAGCTTCCGCATCCACGAAGGCCTGCGCATCGCGCGCCAGCTGCTGGTGGACATCAATCGTTTGGGCGTGCCCGCGGGCAGCGAGTTCCTCGACGTGATCTCGCCGCAATACATCGGCGACCTGATCGCCTGGGGCGCGATCGGCGCGCGCACCACGGAGAGCCAGGTGCACCGCGAGCTGGCGTCGGGCCTGTCCGCGCCGGTCGGTTTCAAGAACGGCACCGACGGCAACATCCGCATCGCGATCGACGCGATCCAGGCCGCGGCGCGGCCGCACCACTTCCTGTCGGTGCACAAGAACGGGCAGGTGGCGATCGTCGAGACCAAGGGCAACAAGGATTGCCACGTCATCCTGCGCGGAGGCAAGACGCCGAACTACGACGCCGTGAGCGTGGCTGCAGCCTGCCGGGAGATCGAGGCGGCGAAGCTGGACTGCCGGCTGATGGTGGACGCGAGCCACGCCAACTCGAGCAAGCAGCACGAAAAGCAGATCGAGGTGGCCCGCGACGTGGCGGCGCAATTGGCCGGCGGGGCCCGCTGCATTTTCGGCGTGATGCTCGAGAGCCACCTGCATGCCGGCGCGCAGAAGTTCAGCGCCGGCAAGGACGATCCGTCCAAACTGGAGTACGGTAAGAGCATCACCGATGCCTGCCTGGGCTGGGACGATTCGCTTCAGGTGCTGGAGCTGCTCAGCCAGGCGGTGAAGCAGCGACGCGGTTGAGCGCGAGCGCTTCATTCCGATTCGCAGTCACGCACGCAAACTCCGTTCGGGCTGAGCTGCATTTCCCACCGTCCTGAGCTTGCCGAAGGAAGCCCTCGCGGGCCCTTTGACAAGCGCAAGGCGAACGGATGGCCAGTGCGCCTGACCTCCAACTCATGGAAGGCAGGTTTGTATCAGGCCCTTCGGTGCGCTACGAAAGCTCGCGCTTCAGCCGCTCGCTTTGCCAATACACATCGTCGCCGCCCAGGCCATCGAGGTTGGCGCGGTTGAGCACACGCGCCAGCACGAACAGCAGGTCCGACAGCCGGTTGAGGTACTGGCGCGGCGCGTCGTTGACACCCTCGTTCGCGGCCAGCGCCACCAGCGCGCGCTCGGCGCGGCGCGCCACGGTGCGGCCCACATGCGCGATCGCCGCGCCGCGTGTGCCCGCCGGCAGGATGAACTCGGCCAGCCGCGGCAGCGCGGCGTTGTGGTGCGCCAGCGCCTGGTCCAAGCGCAGCACCGCGTCGGACTTGAGCAGTTCGTAGCCCGGGATCGAGAGCTCGCCGCCGAGGTTGAACAGCTCATGCTGGATCACCACCAGCAGCTCGCGCACATCGCCGGGAAGCGGCTCGGCCAGCAGCACGCCGAGGGTGGAGTTCAGCTCATCGACATCGCCCATCGCCTGCACCCGCAGGTGGTCCTTGGGCACCCGGGTACCGTCGCCCAGGCCGGTGGTGCCGTCGTCGCCGGTGCGGGTGGCGATCTGGGTCAGGCGCTTGCTCATGGCCGCATGTTAGCGGTGCGCGAACTGCGTCGACTCGTTCACCCTTTTGCCCTCGAAGCTTGTCGTCACGGCCCCACGCACAAGGCCTCGCGGCCGACGGCACCCTAGCATCGGCGGCGTCGTCGCAGATCGCAGCGGCATCCGATTCAAACCACGAACAGCCCATGAAAAAACTTCTCGTTGCAAGCACCCTGGCCCTCGCCGCATTCGGCGCCGCCCATGCCGCAGACGGCATCAAACCCCTGCTCGGCGTGGGCATCACCTTCGGCGGCGAGACCATCGCCACGGTGCCGTTCAGTGACGGCAGCACCGAGCGCATCAGTTCCGGCGGACTGATCGCGCTCTACGGCGGCGTCGAATTCAAGGTCGCACCGCAGATCGCGCTTCAAACCACCGTCGGTTACCACGTCGATGACACCCAGGCCGCGAGCAACGGCAGCCTTCGCTTCAGCCGCTACCCACTGGACCTGCTGGCGCTGTACAGCGTCAATGACCGGGTGCGCCTGGGCGTTGGCGTGCAGCATGTGAGCAGCCCCAAGCTCGCCGGAAGCGGCGTGGCCAAGAACATCAACGTAGCCTTCGAAAGCTCGACCGGCGTCATCCTCGAAGCCGAGTACCTGCTCACGCCCCAAATCGGCCTGAAGGCGCGCGGCGTGTCGCACCAGCTCAAGGTGAAAGGCGGTTCCGGCGAGATCGACGGTGACCATTTCGGCCTGATGCTGAACTACTACTTCTGAGGCCCCGCAGGCCGCCTGCGGCCTGGGCCCTCCGTCCGCCCGAGGGCATCGGCGTGCAGCGCGGCGATGCCCTTGTTTTGCTTTCGGCCCTGTCGCAGGTACCCCCGGAGCGCGGCTGCCTACAATCCCCTCGGCGGTTCTGTGCCGCTCGATGGAGGTCCCGCCATGAACGCCCCCGACCTGTTGCGCGAACACCTGGGTTCCCGCCCGCAATTGCGCCCGATCCCCGCCGCGATGCTCGACGCGCTGCGCGCGCGTTTCGGCCCACGTTGCTCCACCGCCGCCGCGGTGCGCGAACAGCATGGGCGCGACGAGTCGGTGTACCCGGTGACACCGCCCGACGCGGTGGTGTTCTGCGAATCCACCGAAGACGTGGCCGCGGTGGTCGCGCTGGCGTCGCAGCACGCGGTGCCGGTGATCCCGTTTGGCATCGGATCCTCGCTCGAGGGCCACCTGCTCGCGGTGCAGGGTGGGGTGAGCATCGACCTCTCGCGCATGACCGCGGTGCTGCGTCTCAACCCCGAAGACCTCACCGTCACGGTGCAGGCCGGCGTGACGCGCGAACAGCTCAACCGCGAGGTGCGCGACACCGGCCTCTTCTTCCCGATCGACCCCGGCGCCAACGCCTCGATCGGCGGCATGGCGGCCACCCGCGCCAGCGGCACGAACGCGGTGCGCTACGGCACGATGCGGGAGAACGTGCTCGGGCTGACCGTGGTCACCGCCAGCGGCGAAGTCATCCACACCGGCACCCGCGCGCGCAAGAGCAGCGCCGGCTACGACCTGACCCGCCTCTTCGTCGGCAGCGAAGGCACGCTCGGCGTGATGACCGAGATCACCTTGAAGCTCTATCCACTTCCCGAGGCGGTGAGCGCCGCGGTGTGTTTCTTCCCGAGCATCGACGCTGCGGTGAAGACCACGATCCAGATCATCCAGATGGGCGTGCCGATCGCGCGCTGCGAGTTGCTCGATGCCAACGCGATCCGCGGGGTGAACAAACATTCGCACCTCACGCTGCGCGAGTCACCGATGTTGTTGATGGAGTTCCACGGCAGCCCCGCCAGCGTGCGCGAGCAGGCCGCCACGGTGCAGGAGGTGGCCAGCGAATTCGGCGGCGCCGACTTCGAATGGGCCTCGACCCCGGAGGAGCGCACCAAGCTGTGGACCGCACGCCACCAGGCCTACTTCGCCGCGCTGCAAACCCGCCCAGGCTGCCGCTGCCAGAGCAGCGACACCTGCGTGCCGATCTCACGCCTGGCCGAGAGCATCAACGAGTCGGTCGACGAGGCCGAGGCCTCGGGCATCCCGTACTGGATCGTCGGCCATGTCGGCGACGGCAACTTCCACCTGAGCTACCTGCTCGACCCGAACGACGCCGCCGAATGTGCCGCGGTGGAACGCCTGAGCGAGCAGATGGTGCAACGCGCCCTGCGCCTGGAGGGCACCTGCACCGGCGAACATGGCATCGGGCTGCACAAGATGGGCTACCTGCTCGACGAGGCCGGCGCCGGGGCGGTGGAGATGATGCGGCAGGTCAAGCGCGCACTGGACCCGAAGAACATCATGAACCCGGGCAAGATCTTCGCTCTCTGACTGCCGTGTTGGAGTTGAATGACATCACGTTCCTGCGCAGATCGTGCGAAGAGAGCCGAGCTTCGCCGAGCGCCCCAGCCACCGCTCGTTTGCTCGAACGCACTGCGGACGACGCGGCGCTCATTTCGGACCTTGATCGGCAACAGGGTCGACGCGGCGACCTGGAACGCATTCACCGGAGGTACGAGCAAGGACTGCGCCACTTCGTTCTAGAGGACGCTGGCGATGCCGTTGCGTGGACCTGGATGGCCATTGGTGTTGCCCGCTATCTCGACGAACACCGTTGGCTCGTTCCCCTGGCGCCGTCGCAGGCGTGGGTGCGCGATGCGTTTGTGGTACCGGGTCAGCGTGGCAAGCGGTACTTCGCCATGTTGCTAGCGCTCATTGAGCGGGCGATGGGCCATCGGTTGGAGATGCTGTCGGATGTCGACACGGCAAATCAAGCCTCGCTGCGTGCGCATCGCAGTGCCGGCTTCGAGCCGGTTGGCCGGTGTCGAACCCTGAGTGTGGGCTCGAGGCTGGTGCTGCGGGGCCGGCCCTGCAAGGCGCTCTCTGGAATCGACAGCATTCGCCCTGGAGCGCGTGCACTTTGGATGGGCGCCGAAGAATGGAATTGGCACCAACGACACATCGCATAGGCTCATACCGAGGCGCAGCACACTGGGGCGATGAGGATTGTCCTGAACTAGCTCTCACGCCCCAGCCTGTACGCCAAGGGACGTAGCAGCCGCGCGGCGCGCAGCGCGCTGGCGCCGAGTCGATTGCAGGCAAGAAAGCCGGTAACGATCGGGTCGCGGTGCGGCAGGAGATCCACGAGGTAGGAGTCCTCGCCAGCGTTGCTGTCGAACTGTTCGACCTCGGGCCAGCGGGTGCTCAGTTCATCGAGCAGCGCAAGCTCGCAAAGGCGGCCGGGGCTGAACTTGGCGTAGTCGCCGTGCCAACCAATTTTGAACGCCGAGAGCGTCTTGCCCACTCGGAAGTTGCTGGTGGACGCGATGACCACGTCGTCGAGTACGAGTTCGACGAAGATGGCTTGTCCCGAAGGGGCAAACTGCTTGACCATCTCACGGAAGAAGCTCGCGTCGGCCTCCGAGCTCAACATCGACGTACCGCCCCGGCCCTTCCAACTGCCGTGCTCCAGCGCCAGGTGTGTTTCGACCGCCGTGCCTAGCGCCGCGACGCCCTCGCGCACCCGAAGTTCAAGTCGACCGGCTTCGGCAAGTCGTCGTCGACGGCGAGCAAGGTCGCGGTGGGCAGAGCTCTTGATCGAGGCCCCTGTTGCCTGCCCGCGGCGCAGGTTCAGCACCGGTCTTTGCTGCCGCCGAAGCTCGAACCAGGCGCCACCCCGGTCGCGGGCGTGACGAACCATTGCCTGAAAGGCAAGGCTGTCGGCCGAGACGTTGTGCATCGCCACCACCTGGGCCCCGAGCTGGCGGTCGCCAGTGGCGTTCACGAAGGCCCGCGCCACGGCCTCGTCGTCCGCGGCGGCGGCAAGCGTTCCGCTGCGGAACGAGTGCTTGGTGCGATAGAAGCGCAGATGCGGAAGAGGGCAAAAGAGGCTTGGCGTCTGAACCGTCAGACACACCACCCCAAGCAGTGAGCTGCTGGTCCGCGAGTGCCGCTCGAGCAGGTACACCAGGGGCCTTGCCCCCGGCGTGAGCCAACGCGCCGCGGGCAGGACGAACTGCGGAAGCATGGCCATCGCCATCGCCATCGTCGGCGCTCGCTCGGCGTTTGCCAGCTCGGACCATGCCGCGATCTCCGCAAGCGCCAATTCATCCACGCGGCAAAGTCGTCCTTTGATCTCCATTCGCTCAGCCGCTTCTCGTCGCCGCGGCGCGCCACCAACGCCTGGTGTTCGCCAACCAACCCTTGCGATCGATCGCGATCCAGTGCTGAGGCTCGGACGAATTGGACAGGCTCAGCTTGTATCGCGAATCGCCGGCCAGGAAATCGAACCTTGAAAGGCCCTCGCGCTCGAAATGTTGAACGACACGGGTCAACAGGCTCAGCCCCGGGCTCCCAAAGGAGCGCAGGCTGCCGTAGTCGAGACCGGACTGATAGAAGTAGGCGGTGTCGCGCCAAACGAAGATGTAGGCAATTCCGACACAGCGCTCGCCTGCAAGCAATCTGACCAGCCTCGCGTTGCCGCTCCCCGCGGTCTTCGACAGCAGGTTTCGGTGGAAGTCTACGATTCGGGCGTCTGCAAACGCACCGCCGCCGCCGCCCTCGACCGTCGACCAATGTCGTTGATGCAACTCGACGAGTTCGACAAAAAACTCGCCCGCGTGCGCTGCGGAGTCTGTGACCTGCAGGGTCAGCGGCCCAAACCCCTCTAGCAACCTGCGCTCGGTCCGCCAAACCATGCTTCGGCAATTCGCGCTGAGGCTGTCCCAGTAGGATCGCTCGGCGGCGCGAAGCGAAGCCAGGTCGACAAAGGGCGACGGCCGGGTGCAGGAGCGCGCGGCGAACATGTTTGGGAGCCAGCCGTTCACTTCCGACGCCGGGATCACCGTCGCCGGCAGATACAACGTGGACCAGTCGGTGCGTGCGGTCGCAAAGTGCCATACGACAGAACGCAACGCTTCGGCTTCAAAGCCCTTCTCGCACAAGAGACCGTTGTATTCGATGGTGATGCCGTCGATCAACCGGTCTCCCGTCTCGTGCAGTCGATACTGGACCGGGCCAATTCCTAGGGTTCGGCGCCGGGAGAGGATGCCCAACGCGATCAATCGGCCGCCATGCAACACCCGGACCAGCAATGCAGCATCGTGGTCGCACAGGTGTTCGACCCAGGCGCCGATCCAGTGCCAGCTCAGAAAAAAGCTGCAGCGCGAGCGCGTCTGCAGCTCTTGCCACTGGGCGCGCAGCGTGTCTACCGATGGCAGCTTGTCGACCTCGGTAACGAACCTCGACTCGATGTGTATTGTATTCAAGCGTCCCTACCGCCGACTATCTTAGCGGCAGGCGAAGGATGTGCCGCCCGTTTGGAGTCCGCGACTTCCTCGGTTCGCCAAAACAATCCACAGAGTCAACGACCTCAGCCGCCGCAGTGGCGCGGGCCGCGGGCCTGCGGTGCGAAACACGGAAAAGTGCGTGAATTCGCCAGCCACCGCCGGCTGCGATCAGACCGCGCTCGCCGCCACCTCGTAGTTCTTGCTCACCTCGCCTTTGGCGTTCAGGCTCTCCAGTTGGACGCCGAAGCCCCACAGCCGCGCCACATGCTTGAGCACCTCCTGCGCGCCGTCGTGCAGCGGCCGGTCGTTGTGCTGGGTGTGGCGCAGCGTGAGCGAGCGGTCGCCGCGCAGGTTCACGTTCCAGACCTGGATGTTCGGTTCGCGTGAGCCGAGGTCGTACTGGCGCGACAGCGCCTCGCGCACCCGGCGGTAGCCGGCGTCGTCGTGGATCGCGCTGACCTCGAGTTCTTGCTGGTGTTCGTCGTCGACGATCGCGAACAGGCGCATATCGCGCATCAGCTTCGGGCTCAGGAACTGGCCGACAAAACTCTCGTCCTTGAAGTTGCGCATCGCGTGGTCGAGCGTGGGCAGCCAGGGTTTGCCGGCGATGTCGGGGAACCAGTCGCGGTCTTCGTCGGTGGGCGCGTCGCAGATGCGCTTCAGGTCGGTGTACATCGCAAAGCCGAGCGCATACGGGTTGATGCCGCTGTAGGCGCGGTGGCCCACCGGCGGCTGGTAGATCACGTTGGTGTGCGAGGTCAGCCACTCGACCATCACACCGTCGGTGAGGTGGCCGTCGTCGTACAGGGTGTTGAGCAGCTTGTGGTGCCAGAAGGTGGCCCAGCCTTCGTTCATCACCTGCGTCTGGCGCTGCGGGTAGAAGTACTGCGCCACCTTGCGCACGATGCGTACCACCTCGCGCTGCCAGGGCTCGAGCAGAGGCGCGTTCTTTTCGATGAAGTAGAGCAGGTTCTCCTGCGGCTCTTCCGGGAAACGCTTGGCTTCATGCGCGTCGCCGGCCTTGCCCGCGCGCTTGGGCAGGGTGCGCCAGATGTCGTTGACCTGCTGCTGCGCGTAGGCCTCGCGGTCCTTGCGCGCGCGCAACTCCTCGGCCAGCGACTTGCGGCTCGGGCGGCGGTAGCGGTCGACGCCATGGTTGGCCAGCGCGTGACAGGAGTCGAGCAGCGACTCGACCGCCTCGACGCCGTGGCGCTCTTCGCAGTCGGTGACGTAGTTCCGCGCGTAAACCAGGTAGTCGATGATCGACGCCGCGTCGGTCCACATCCGGAACAGGTAGTTGCCCTTGAAGAAGCTGTTGTGGCCGTAGGCCGCGTGCGCGATGACCAGCGCCTGCATCGCCATCGTGTTCTCCTCCATCAGGTAGCTGATGCAGGGGTTGGAGTTGATGACGATCTCGTAGGCCAGGCCCATGTGGCCGCGCTTGTAGTTCTTCTCGGTGGCGATGAACTCCTTGCCATAGCTCCAGTGGCGGTAGTTCACCGGCATGCCCACGCTGGCGTAGGCGTCCATCATCTGCTCGGCGGTGATGATCTCGAGCTGGTTCGGGTAGGTGTCCAGGCCGAAGCGCTCGGCGGTCTGCTTGATGATGCGGTGGTAGCGCTCGACCAGCTCGAAGGTCCAGTCGCTCGGGCCGGGCAGGCGCTCGGCGGGGCGCGCGGGCGGCGGCAAGGGCGCGTCGAGCGTCATGCGGGCCTTCATGCTTGCGGTGGAATTCATGCTGCGGCCTGCGCGCCTTCCTTCTTGAACAAGTCGCGGAACACCGGGTAGATCTGCGACGCCTCGGTGGCCTTGCGCATCGCGAAATGGCGGTTCACCTCGAGCAGTTGGGTGTACTCCTCCCACAGGTTCTGCTCTTCTTCGGCCACCTGCACATAGGCAAAGTAGCGCACCAGCGGCAACAGCTTGTCGTTGAGCAGTTCGCGGCAACGGCCCGAGTCGTGGTGCCAATTGTCGCCGTCGCTGGCCTGCGCGCCGTAGATGTTCCATTCGCCCGACGGGTAACGCGCCCGCACGATCTCTTCCATCAGCACCAGCGCGCTGCTCACCACCGTGCCGCCGGTTTCGGTGGCATGGAAAAAGTTCTGCTCGTCCACCTCCTGCGCCTGGGTGTGGTGGCGGATGAAGACCAGGTCGATCTTTTCGTAGTGGCGGGTGAGGAACAGGTAGAGCAGGATGAAGAAGCGCTTGGCCAGGTCCTTGCGGCCTTCGTCCATCGAGCCCGACACGTCCATCAGGCAGAACATTACCGCCTTGGAGGTCGGCACCGGCACCCGCACCCGGTTGCGAAAGCGCAGGTCGATCGGGTCCAGGTAAGGGATGCGGCCGAGCCGGGCACGCAACTGGACGATCAACTCCTCGGTGTCCTTGATCTCCTTGGCCGCCACCGCGTCGCCGATGCGGGCTTCGAGCTTGAGGCGGATCAGCAACTCCTCAAGCTCCCGCAGCTCGCGCCGCGCGTCGGCGCCGATGGCGATGCGCCGGCCCATCGCGCCGCGCATCGAGCGCAGCACATGCAGGTTGTTCTGGGTGCCATCGCTGCTGTAGCCAGCGCGCTGGCTCTTCCACTCGGGGGTTTCGGCGAGCTGGGTGCGGATCAGGTGCGGCAACGCCAGGTCCTCGAAGAAGACCTGCATGAACTCTTCCTTGCTCAAGCTGAAGGTGAAATCGTCGTCGCCTTCGCCGGAATCGCTAGCCTGGCCTTTGCCGCTGCCGCCACCGCCGCCGCCCTTGGGCCGCTCGATGCGGTCGCCACGAACGAAGTCCTTGTTGCCCGGGTGCACCACCTCACGCACGCCGCCCGAGCCATGCCCGAATACCGGCTCGCTGATGTCCTTCTTCGGGATTGTGATGTCCTCGCCACGCTCGATGTCGCGGATGCCGCGCCCGTCCACCGCGCGCTTCACCGCTTCGCGTATCTGCCCTTTGTAGCGGCGCAGGAAACGCTCGCGGTTGCCGATGGACTTGTTCTTGCCCGACAGGCGCCGATCGACGATGTGCTGCAGCATCCGGAAAGCTCCTTTGGCGGCGACGCGAATCAGCTGCTCTTGCGCACTCTCAAATACCACTCGCACAACAACCGCACCTGCTTGGCGGTGTAGCCCTTGGCCACCATGCGGGTCACGAAGTCCTCGTGTTTCTTGGCTTCGTCGGCGCTGGCCTTGGCGTTGAAGCTGATCACCGGCAGCAGCTCCTCGGTGTTCGAGAACATCTTCTTCTCGATCACCGTGCGCAGTTTTTCGTAGCTGGTCCACAGCGGGTTGTGGCCCTGGTTGTTGGCGCGCGCGCGCAGCACGAAGTTGACGATTTCGTTGCGGAAGTCCTTCGGGTTGGCAATGCCCGCCGGCTTCTCGATCTTCTCCAGCTCGCCGTTCAGCGCCACGCGGTCGAACACCTCGCCGGTGTCGGTGTCGCGGTACTCGTGGTCCTGGATCCAGTAGTCGGCGTAGGTGACGTAACGGTCGAAGATGTTCTGGCCGTACTCGCTGTAGCTCTCCAGGTAGGCGGTCTGGATTTCCTTGCCGATGAACTCGGCATAGCGCACACCCAGGTGCTCCTTGATGAAGGCGAGGTAGCGCTGTTCGGTCTCGGCGGCGAACTGTTCGCGCTCGATCTGCTGCTCCAGCACGTACATCAGGTGCACCGGGTTCGCGGCGATTTCCGTCGAGTCGAAGTTGAAGACCTTGGAGATGATCTTGAAGGCGAAGCGGGTGGTGGAGATGCCGCTCATGCCCTCGTCGACGCCGGCGTAGTCGCGGTACTCCTGGTAGCTCTTGGCGCGCGGGTCGGTGTCCTTCAGGTTCTCGCCGTCGTAGACCTGCATCTTGGAGAACAGCGACGAGTTCTCGGGCTCCTTCAGCCGCGTGAGCACGCTGAACTGCGCCATCATCTTCAGCGTGCCCGGCGCGCAGGTGGCCTGGTGCAGCGAAGAGCCGCGGATCAGCTTGTCGTAGATCTTCACCTCCTCGCTCACCCGCAGGCAGTACGGCACCTTGACGATGTAGATGCGGTCGAGGAAGGCCTCGTTGTTCTTGTTGTTGCGGAACGCCTTCCACTCGCTTTCGTTGCTGTGCGCCAGCACGATGCCGTCGAACGGGATCGCGCCAAAACCTTCGGTGCCCTTGAAGTTGCCTTCCTGCGTGGCGGTGAGCAGCGGGTGCAGCACCTTGATCGGTGCCTTGAACATCTCGACGAATTCGAGCAGCCCCTGGTTGGACAGGCAGAGGCCACCGGAGTAGCTGTAGGCGTCCGGGTCGTCCTGGGCATAGGTTTCGAGCTTGCGGATGTCGACCTTGCCGACCAGCGAGGAGATGTCTTGGTTGTTCTCGTCGCCCGGCTCGGTTTTGCTCACCGCGATCTGCTTTAGGATCGACGGGTAGCGCTTCACCACCCTGAACTTGCGGATGTCGCCGCCGAATTCCTCAAGACGTTTCACGGCCCAGGGCGACAGAATTCGGTTCAGGTAGCGCCGCGGAATGCCATATTCCTTTTCCAGGATCGGCCCGTCCTCCTCGGCGTCGAAGAGGCCCAGCGGGCTTTCGTTCACCGGCGACCCCTTGATCGAATAGAACGGCACGTCCTGCATCAGCTGCTTCAGCCGCTCGGCAATCGAGCTCTTGCCGCCGCCCACCGGCCCGAGCAAGTACAGGATCTGCTTCTTCTCTTCCAGCCCCTGCGCCGCGTGCCGGAAGTAGGAGACGACCTGTTCGATCGAATCCTCCATGCCGTAGAACTCGGGGAAGGCCGGGTAGACCTTGATGATCTTGTTGGCGAACAGCCTCGACAGGCGCTGGTCGTTGCGGGTGTCCACCGCCTTGGGCTCGCCGATCGCCTTGAGCATGCGCTCGGCGGCGGTGGCAAAAGCCAGAGGGTTGCGCTTGCACTCGACGAGGTAGTCCTCGAGCGAAAGCTCCTCTTCGCGGGTGCGCTCGTAGCGGGCGGCAAAGCTGCTGATCACGTCCATGAGGACCTCCTGGTTGGGACAGCGCCGAGGCGGGAATCAACCCGATCGGCGGCGGGGAAGATCTGATGAAGTCCCGGCTTCACTGGCCCAGGCTCCATCAGAGCTTTCCGGTCGTTCTGACGTGGTCTAGCGGTTCACAAGCCTCCAGTTTCGTCCGTTTGTTGCGGTCCATTGAACAGAGCAAAACCGCTTATGCCCACCATCTCCGGCCTTCTTCTCCAGCCACCGGCAAAACTCGTGCCGACCCGATGATGCCCACACTGTCACTACAACGCATGAAACTGGCCTTTCGCTGACAAGCATGCACCTCATTCGAGCCTGCGCGTCCCCCCTGGTTCAAGCGGTGCACCGCGCTGGGTCGTGACGAACTCGTCAAAACTTTGCATGGTGCCAAATGCTGCTCGATCCGAGGCCGCTGCGTCGCGCAACCCTACCGTAGCCCCCGCACTCGCAGGGCCGAGCGGGTTCAATGCCTACTCGCGCGAGCAGCGGCCGGACCATGAAAAAGGCCCCTTGATGGAGGGGGGCCTGGCGTGTCGAGCAGGGTGCTGTAGTGGGTGCTGTAGTGGGTGCTGTAGTGGGTGCTGTAGTGGGTGCTGTAGTGGGTGCTGTAGTGGGTGCTGTAGTGGGTGCTGAAGCCGTTGCTGACGAGGCGGTTGTTCTGCGTGAACCGCGCCTTGTTGCCATGGACGTCGAAGACCATCCGG
>JANNGZ010000119.1:0-3435 GCA_031404155.1 Burkholderiales bacterium | reverse complement strand
TCCATCGCGCGGGCGGGGTACCACAAGTGCTCAAGATGCTGCTCGCACACGGACTCTTGCACGGGGACTGCATGACGATCTCTGGCAAGACCTTGGCGCAGGAACTTGGCCCTGTCCCCGCCGAACCGCGCAAGGATCAGGAGGTCATTCGGCCCTGGGGCAATCCGATGTATCCGCATGGCCATCTCGCGATTCTCAAAGGCAACCTCGCGCCTGAAGGCTGTGTCGCCAAGATCACCGGCCTGAAAAGCCCGAAGATCACCGGCCCGGCGCGCGTATTCGACTCCGAGAAAACGACCATGGATGCCATCATGGCGCGCAACTCGGCCAGCATCCCGGGTGCCACCGGCGCCTCGACGTCGACCAGCGTGTAGGCCATCTCTCCGCGCGACTTGTTGACCATGTTGTGGATGTTGAGGCCGGCGCGCGCCATCGCGGTCGAGATCTGGCCCAGCATGTTGGGCACGTTGGCGTTGGCGATGGCGACGCGGAAGGCGCTCTCGCGCGCCATCTGCACGGCCGGAAAGTTGACGGCGTTGACGATCTGGCCATGCTCGAGGTAGTCGCGCAGCTGGTCGACCACCATCACGGCGCAGTTCTCCTCGGCCTCGCGCGTGCTGGCGCCCAGGTGCGGCAGCGCCACCACACGCGGGTGCGCGTGCAGCTCGGGGCTGGGAAAGTCGCACACATAGGCCGCCAGCGTGCCGGCGTCGAGGGCCTCCACCACGGCGGCGTTGCTGGCCACGCCCTCGCGGCTGAAGTTCAGCAGCACCGCGCCGCTGCGCATGAGGCCGATGTTGGCGTCGTTCACCAGCCCGCGCGTGGCCTCGATCAGCGGCACGTGCAGGGTCACGAACTGCGCACCGCGCAGCACTTCGTTGACGCTGGCGGCGCGCTTGACCTGCGAGGGCAGGCTCCAGGCGGCGTCGACCGTGATCTCGGGGTCGTGGCCGAGCACGTTCATGCCCAGCTTGATGGCCGCGTCGGCCACCAGGCAACCGATCTTGCCCAGGCCCACGATGCCCAGCGTCTGGCCCTGCAGCTCGTAGCCGGCGAAGGCCTTCTTGCCGTCCTCGACCCGCTTGTCGAGATCGGGGTCCGACGCGTCCAGACCGGCCACGAAGCGCAGCGCCGGGGCCACGTTGCGCGCGGCCATGAACATGCCGGCCAGCACCAGCTCCTTCACCGCGTTGGCGTTGGCGCCGGGGGCGTTGAACACCGGCACGCCGCGGTCGCTCATCGCCTTGACCGGGATGTTGTTGGTGCCCGCACCGGCACGGCCGATCGCACGCACGCTGGGCGGGATGGTGATGCCGTGCATGTCGGCCGAGCGCACCAGTACCGCGTCGGGCTCGTGCACATCCTTGCCCACGGTGTAGCGCTCGTGCGGCAGGCGCTTCAGCCCATTGGCCGAGATCTGGTTCAGCACCAGCACCTTGAAGTGGGGTTCAGCCACGCTGGGCCTCGAACTCCTGCATGTACGCCACCAGCGCCTGCACACCTTCCACCGGCATCGCGTTGTAGATCGACGCGCGCATGCCGCCCACCGAGCGGTGGCCCTTGAGTTGCACCATGCCGCGCGCCTCGGCGCCATTGAGGAAGGCCTCGTCATGAGTTTCGTTCTTCAGCTTGAAGGGCACGTTCATCAAGGAGCGGTCGGCCTTGTTCACCGGGTTCTTGAAGTAGGCGCTGCGGTCGAGGTAGTCGTAGAGCAGCGCGGCCTTCTTGCGGTTGTGCGCTTCCATCGCCGGCAGGCCGCCTTGGGCCTTGATCCACTTGAACACCAGCCCGGCGATGTAGATCGCGTAGGTGGGCGGGGTGTTGAACATCGAGTCGTTCTCGGCCTGCTGCTTGTAGTCGAAGGCCGAGGGAGTGGCCGGCAGCGCCTTGCCGATCAGGTCCTCGCGCACGATCACGATCGTCAGGCCCGCCGGGCCGATGTTCTTCTGCGCGCCGCCGTAGATCAGCCCGTAGCGGGTCACGTCCACCGGCCGCGACAGGATGTTGCTCGACATGTCGGCCACCAGCGGCACCGCGCCCACCTCGGGCGTGTGGTGGTACTCCACGCCGCCGATGGTTTCGTTGGCGCAGATGTGCACATAGGCGGCGTTGGGGTTGAGCCTCCAGGTCTCGCGCGGCGGCACGCGGTCGAAGTTGGTGGGCTCGGAGGTCGCGGCCACGTTCACCGCGGCGTACTTGCGCGCTTCCTTGATCGACTTCTTGCTCCACTCGCCGGTGTTGATGAAGTCGATGTTGGTGCGCCCGCGCAGCATGTTCATCGGCACGATCGCGTTTTCGCCGATCGCCCCGCCCTGCAGGAACAGCACCTTGTAGTTGGCCGGAATCGAGAGCAGCTCGCGCAGCAGGCTCTCGGCCTCGGCATGGATCGAGATGAACTCACGGCCGCGGTGGCTCATCTCCATCACGCTCATGCCCGAGCCCTGCCAGTCGAGCATTTCCTCGGCGGCCTGGCGCAGCACGGATTCGGGCAGCGCGGCGGGGCCGGCACTGAAATTGAAAACTCGGGTCATTGAAGGGCTCCGGAGGGGTTGGGCTGAAGCGGGATGGCTCGATTATCCGGGTGCCCGCTCCCGGTACCGGCGGCGCGGTTCGCCTTGGCGCCCAGCCCGTCGTGCCGGCGTGCCCGTGTGGGCATGCGCTGGGTGGGCGCCGAGCGGGCTTGTGGAGCCCGCGCGGCGATGCGAACATGCCCATCCCCAAACCCGCAAACCCACCCCGAGGAGCTCACCATGGCCAAGCCGATGATCGATACCGACGCGCTGATCGAGATGTTCGAAACCGCCTCCGCCAAAGGCAGCGCGCAGTTGCGCAAGGCGGTGAGCGACGCCACCCTGGCCGCCCTCCAGGGCCGCGAGTTGAGCGTGAAGAACATCCGCGGCGTGCTCGACAAGGTGGCCGACGCGGCCAGCGTCGGCACCGCGCGCAACACCAGCGTCGACGCGCAGTCGCTGCTGGACAAGGCCGTCGCCGGCATGGATGACGCCTTGCTCAAGGCGGTGGAGGCCAACCGCGTCGCCTTGCAGCAGTTCGTCTCGCAGGGCGCCGACCTGCGCGAAAAACACCTGAAGAAGGCGGTGGACGACCTCGAGAAGCTGGAAGACATGCTGATCGGAACGGTGAAAAAAACCGCAGGCTCCGCCGGCGGCGCAATGGCCGGGCCGTGGAACCAACTGCTCGAAAAGCTGCAAGCCGGCGGCACGCTTTCGGGCGCCGGTGCCGCGGCCACGGTGGAGCAAATGGCCGAACAGATGCAGGGTGCGATGCGTTCCAGCCGCGCGGCCGGGCTGAAGGCGGCGCAGGCGCTGGCCGAGAGCTACACCGCGATGGTCAGCGGGGTGCTGGTCGGCATGTCGGACGCTTTGCAGTCCGGCAAGGCGGCGAGCGCCGCACCGGGCAAGCCGGCCAAGCCCACCA
>JANNGZ010000118.1:0-17944 GCA_031404155.1 Burkholderiales bacterium | reverse complement strand
GCCGGCTTGACGTAGTCGTCGCACGACTTGCCCCAGCCAAATTCCGAATCGGGAAGGTTGCCCTGATGGCAGAACGGAAAGCCGAAATGCTGCTGACCGGGCTTGGTTACGTGGTTGAGTTCGTCGTTCGGCAATTCCTCGCTCAACCAGTCGCGGCCGTTGTCGGTGAACCAGAGGTCGCCGGTCTTCGGGTCGAAGTCGAAGCCGACCGTGTTGCGGACGCCGGACGCGACCGTTTCGATGCTGCTTCCGTCCAGGTTCATGCGATAGATCTTGGCGTACTCGCCGGGATCGCAGATGTTGCACGGCGCACCGATGGCGAAGTACAGCTTGTCCTTGTGGATGCGCAGGTACTTCCAACTGTGGTCCGTGCCGCCGGGCAGCTTGTCGTACAGCACCTTGGGCTCGCCGGGGCTCCCCAGCTTGTCCTCGATGTTGTCGTATCGCATGATCTTCGTATTCGTCGCCACGTAGAGACTGCCGTTGTGGAACTCGATGCCGGTGGCCAATGGCATCTTGTCGATGATGACCTTGGCCTCGCGCTTGCCTTGCTCGGGGAGCACGTAGACCTTGTTGGCGACAAACAGCGAGCTGACGAAGATGTTGCCCTTCGCGCCCTGGCGCAATCCGCGTGCGTCGAGCACGCCCGAAGCCCAGGTCTCGACCTTGAAACCTGGCGGAAGTTTGAACTTGGCGGTCGGCAGCTTGTCGGCCGAGGTCGGAATCGGAAAGGCCGGCACCGGCGCCATCTTCATGGCCGTTTCGCTCTTCGGGCGACCCTTCGCCCACCCCGGTTCGTCGGTTGGTGGCGGCGTTTGCTGGGCCCAAGCCGGGAACCCAACGCAGCAAACAGTGGCAAGCGCAATCAGCAGCCGAACTTGTCGCATAAGAAATGTCTCCGCTATGGTTGACGTGAAAACAGTACCGCCTTCAATTGTGGAGGAGGCACGTCCTCTGTCAATACGGAATTGGGATCGCGCCCGCGCCGCTCGAATTCGAAGTCCCTCAATACCGCCGCCCAAACATCATCTGCCGCACAAGCGCACTCTTCAGCGGCGGCAACGCGTCCAGCGCCGCCAGTCCCAATCCCCGCACCGCACCCAACCCCGGCCAGCGCCAGGTGAAACTGCGCGCCAAAAAGTCGGTGGCGGCGATGAGCTGCCAGCGGTCGGGGCCTCGTTGCCACTCCACCGTGCGCAGGGCGGCGTCGATTTGCTCGCGCGAGGCCACGTCGCGCAGCGCCTGCACCAGCGCCACCGCGTCGCGCAGGCCCAGGTTCAGGCCCTGGCCGGCCACCGGGTGCAGGGTCTGCGCGGCGTTGCCGATGCGCACCTGCCGGCCGCCGACCAGGGTGCGTTCGGCGT
Source organism: Burkholderiales bacterium (assembly GCA_031404155.1). GTDB lineage: Bacteria > Pseudomonadota > Gammaproteobacteria > Burkholderiales > Burkholderiaceae_C > JANNGZ01. Next base: position 16,580 of record JANNGZ010000118.1, on the reverse strand, counting down.
TGAGGGCGAGCGCAAAGGACTTCAGCGGCGACACCGCGAGTACGCACCCGGCCTCGTCGGGGAAGATGCTGCGGAGTACTGCGGCGCGTTGGGCGTCGGAGAGGTCGCGCACCGGGTCGTCGTCGGCGTTCACGCACCAGACCAGCGCCGCGCGCGAGTGGCCCAGGGGCTGTACCGCCGGCGGTGAACTCGACGCCCCAGCCTTCAGCGGCGGCTCCGGTGCCGGCCGCAGCGGCAGCAACGCCACCGGTCCGTCGCGGGTAAAACGCTCGATCGCGCGGCCGGGGATGGCGCCGTCCAGCGTGACCGTGCCCACCCAGGCGGTCTGGTGGTAGTCGTGGCGGACCGTGCTTCGGCCCTTCGGCAGCCGGCCCTGGTGTTGGGTCGGGTCGGCGAACACACCGCCTTCGGCGACCACGGCCAGGTCGAACACTTCGGCGATGCCGGCGTCGAGCTCCACCGTGTGGTTGCCGAGGTTCTTCGCCGCCACCACTGGCTGGCCGAAGTGGGTGCGCAGGCGCTTGGGCTGCGCTGCGGCCACGGCCTCCCAGGCGCGCTGCATCGGCGCCACCAGCGCGCCGTAACTCAACACCGCGCCGAGCATCGGCACGCGCTCATCGCCCGCCCGCAGCAGCACCTGCGGCTTCAGCGCGAGCAGGTCCAGCGTCGGCGGCGCCTGCGAGACATGAACTTCGAGGATCGGCTGCGCGGCCCCGGCGTCCCACGCGTTCAGGCGCTCGAGCAGGTGCACGCTGCCCAGTGCCAGGGCCAGGGTGCGCGGGTCGGCGGACACGTCGAGTTCCTGCGCTCGGGCGTCGAACAGGGTCACCTCGGCGTCGGGCAACAGGCGCGCACCCAGCAGCGCCAGCGCCAGGCCGACCGGGCCGGCGCCGACGACGGCCAGGCGCAGGGGGGGCAAGGCAAGGTTCGACATGGTCTTCGGTCCTCGGGCCGATTGTGGTCCCGCGCCGCCGCGGCGTGACGGGTGCCGGCTATCATCCCGCGCACCTTATCGTTCACCTGCAAGGAGTGCGAGTCATGGCGCTGATGGACTTCATCAAGAAACAGTTCATCGACATCATCGAGTGGGTCGAGCCGCAGGACGGGATCCTGGCCTGGCGTTACCCGATCGCCGACCGCGAAATCCAGTACGGCGGTTCGCTCACGGTGCGCGAGTCGCAGAACGCGCTCTTCGTCAACGAGGGCAAGGTGGCCGACCTGTTCGTGCCCGGCATGCACAAGCTGACGACGCAGACGCTGCCGGTGCTCACCTACCTGAAGAACTGGGACAAGCTGTTCCAGAGTCCGTTCAAGAGCGACATCTACTTCTTCAGCATGCGCCAGCAGATCGACCGCCGCTGGGGCACGACGCAGCCGGTGACGATCCGCGACAAGGAGTTCGGCGCGGTGCGGCTGCGCGCTTTCGGCAACTACGCCTACCGCATCACCGACCCGAAGCTGTTTCACACCGCGATTTCGGGCACCCGCGACACCTACACGGTGGACGAGCTCGACGGCCAGCTGCGCGGTTTCATGCTCCAGCACATCTCCGACGCGGTGGCGCAAAGCGGCGTGCCCTTCCTGGACCTGGCGGCCAACCAGGTGGAGTTCGCGGCGCAGTTGCGCAGCGCATGCGCCGAAGAATTCAGCAAGCTCGGCCTGGCGCTGGAAGCGGTGACGGTGCAGAACGTGTCGCTGCCCGACGAGCTGCAAAAAATCCTCGACCAGAAGATCGGCATGGGCATGGTCGGCGGCGACATGGGCAAGTTCATGCAGTACCAGACCGCGCAGGCGATCCCGAAGTTTGCCGAGGGCGCGGGCGGTGGCGGTGTGGTCGGCGACGCGATGGGCCTGGGCGCCGGCGTGGCGCTCGGGCAGGTGATGGCGCAGCAGCTCAACCAGGGCCTGAACCCCGGCGCGGGCATCAAGCCCGACGAGATCATGGCCACGATCGAAAGGCTCGGTGAGCTCAAGGCCAAGGGCGTGCTCACCGAGGAGGAGTTCAGCGCCAAGAAGGCGGAGTTGCTGAAGAAGCTGGTGTAGAGCCGGCTCGCCCATCACGCACCTCCGCAGTCTGAGCAGGCGCTGAGCCTCCTTGGCCACCGGCCCCACGCCCCAACGCGCCTGGCGCTCCGCCTGCCCCAACTGCGGGGCGCCGGTGGAGTTCGCCTCGGCGGCCTCGGCCAGCGCGGTGTGCAGCTTCTGCCGCAGCGCGCTGCTGCGAGACGGTGACGCGCTCAAGCGCATCGGCCAGAGCGCCGAGCTGTTCGACGACCACTCGCCGCTGCAACTCGGCGTGGCGGGGCGCTGGCAAGGCAGCGCCTTCACCCTGGTCGGCCGCCTGCAATACGGCTACGAGGGCGGCACCTGGAACGAGTGGCACGCCTTCTTCGACAGCGGCAAGAGCGGCTGGCTGAGCGAGGACAACGGCCGCTACGTCGTTGCCTTCGACACGCCCCTGCAAGGTGACGCGCCGGCCGCGAACGAACTGCATGCCGGTGAACGCCGGCTCGTCGGCGGCCAGGCCTGGAACGTGGCGTCGATCACCCGCGCCAAGCTGCTCGCGGCGCAGGGCGAACTGCCGTTTGCACCGCGGGTGGACGGCAGCGAATTCACCGTGGCCGACCTACGCAATGAACGTGACGAGGTCGGCACGCTGGACTACAGCGAGGCTGTCGACACCAGGCCTGGCGACAGCAAGGCGGCTGACCGCAACGCCGACGACCGCAGGCCCGCTGCAGGCAGCGCCCCCCGCGTGCACTGGTCGGTCGGGCGCTCGGTAGCGCTCGCCGAACTCGCCCTCAGCGGCTTGAAGGAAGCGAGCGAAAAAACGCTGGGCAGCCGCAGCGTGGCCTGCCCGAGCTGCGGCGCGTCGCTCGAGCCCAAGCTGGCGAGTACGCAGTCGATCGTCTGCGCCCAATGCAAGGCGGTGGTCAACCTCTCGCAAGGCCCGGGCGCGGAGCTGGAACATTTTGCACAGACCGTCGGCGCTGAGGCCCACACGCCGCTGATCCCGCTCGGGCGCACCGGCTCGCTCGCCCTCGGCGGCCCGCCCCAGCCGTGGCAGGTGGTGGGCTACCTGGAGCGGCACGACATCCCCGAAACGGCGGACGACGAAACCACCTTCTGGCGCGAGTACCTGCTCTACAACCGCGGCGAAGGTTTTGTGTTCCTGGTCGACAGCATCGAAGGCTGGAGCTGGGCCGCGCCGGTCACCGGGGCGCCGCAAATGCGCGGCAACGCCGCCACCTGGCAGGGCGACAGCTACCGCCAGCGTTACCGCTACGGCGCCAAGGTGGTCTATGTGCTCGGCGAGTTTTACTGGCGGGTGCGCCGCGACGAGACCGCGACGGTTACCGACTACGCCGGCGCCGCCGGCAAGACGCTGAGCCGCGAGCAGAGCGCCAATGAAGTCACCTGGTCGGCAGGCGCCACCCTGAACGCGGCCCTCGTGGCCGACGCGTTCGGCATCGAGCCTTCGAAGCGTGCGGCCTTCGAGCGCGACGTGGCGCCGACCGCCCACAGCTTAGGCAGCCTCGGCGGCGGCTTTGCCAAGGGGCTGGTGATCCTGGTGGTGCTGATGCTGGTGCTCGGCCTGTTCACCATGTGCAGCGGCGGCCGTGACTGCAACGAGGTGCGCGCCACCTTCGGCCAAGCCAGCAGCGAATACCAGCAATGCCTGCGCAACCGTGCCAGCGGCGGTTTCCGCAGCGGCGGCGGCGGCTCGTTCGGCGGCTACAGCTCGGGCGGCGGGCACAAATGAAGTTCAACCCTCACGATGAAGGAGCAACACCATGATCGGCATCGAATGGTTCAAACCCGGCGTGTTCTTCGGCTCGTTGCTGTTCGCGCTGCTCGGCGTGGGCGTCTTCTGGCTCTGCTTCGTCATCATCGACAAGCTCACGCCCTACGACCTCTGGGCCGAGATCATCGAGAAGAAGAACATGGCGCTGGCGATCGTGGTCGGCGCGATGTGCATCGCGATCGGGCTGATCGTGTCGGCGGCGGTGCACGGGTGACGCCGCTTCGGCCATGAGCCCGCACGGCCGCCCGAAGGGCGAATTCGGCGCAGCGCGCAGCGAGGAGCCTTCTTGATGACCGTGGCCATCGACCCGGCCGACGCCGGAGCGCGCGAAAGCATCTCCGCGGCCGAGTTCGCGCTGCTCGCCTCGGTCTTCGTGGTCGCCGCCTGCGGCCTGGTCTACGAACTCGCCGCCGGCGCGCTCGCGAGCTACCTGCTCGGCGATTCGGTGTTGCAGTTCTCCACCGTCATCGGCACCTACCTGTTTGCGATGGGCATCGGCTCGTGGTTGAGCCGCTTCATCGAGCGCCAGCTCGTCGCCCAATTCCTGCGCGTCGAGCTGTTGGTTGGCTTCATCGGCGGGCTGCTGCCGGCGGCGCTCTTTGTCGCCCACAACCTGCTGCCCTCGAGCGGCGGTTCGGCGGCGGCGTTCCGGGTCTTGCTCTACACGCTGGTGCTGCTGGTCGGCACGTTGGTCGGGCTGGAAATTCCGCTGGTGATGCGCATCCTCAAGCGCCAGTTCAGCAACCGCTATGCGCTCAAGGACTTGGTGTCGCAGGTGCTCACCTTCGACTACCTCGGCGCGCTGGTGGTGGCGGTGGCGTTCCCGCTGCTCGTGGTGCCGCACCTGGGCTTGATCCGCGGCGGCGTGTTTTTCGGCCTGCTCAATGCGGCGGTGGCGGTGTGGGCGCTGTGGCTGTTCCGCGCCGAGCTGCGCGCCTTTCGTGCCCATGCGCTGGCCTGCGCGGCAGTGGTGGCGGCGCTGCTCGCGGCGTTCGTGCAGGCTGAAACCTTGAGCCGCTGGGCCGAGGACCGTTTTTATGGCGACGCGATCGTGCTCAGCGCCAGCAGCCCGTACCAGCGCGTCGTTGTCACCTCGGGCGCGGCGGGGCTGCGCCTCTACCTCAACGGCAACCTGCAGTTCCATTCGCGCGACGAGTACCGTTATCACGAAGCCCTGGTGCACCCGGCGCTGGCTGCGCACGGTGCGCCGAAGAAGGTGCTGGTGCTCGGCGGCGGCGACGGGCTGGCGGTGCGCGAGGTGCTCAAACACCCGTCGGTGGAGCAGGTGACCTTGGTCGAACTCGACCCGCAGATGACACAGCTGTTTTCCCAAGCGCCGATGCTGCGTGCGCTGAACGCCGACGCGCTGCGCTCGCCCAAGGTGCGCATCGTCAACGCCGACGCTTTCCAGTGGCTTGAATCGTCCACCGAGGTGTTCGATGCGATCGTGGTCGACTTTCCCGACCCGAGCAATTTCTCGCTCGGCAAGCTGTACTCCACGAGTTTTTATCAGCGCCTGGACGAGCGCCTTTCGGCCAGCGGCTACGCAGTGGTGCAGACCACCTCGCCGCTGGTGGCGCGCAAGAGTTTCTGGACCGTGGCCACCACCCTCGAAGCCGTGGGCCTCACCGTCACGCCCTACCACGCGCATGTGCCGAGTTTTGGCGAATGGGGCTTCATCGTGGCCAGCCGCCGGCCCTGGCGCATGCCGAGCGCGCTGCCCGAAGGCCTGCGGTTTCTCACGCTCGAAGGCCTGCCCGGCATGCTGCAGTTTCCGCCCGACATGGCCCGTGTGCCGGCCGAACCGAACCGTTTATCGAACCAGGTGCTGGTGCGCAGCTTCGAAGAGGAATGGGGCAAGGTGCAGCGCTGAACCCGGCCGGGCTGACGCGGCGCTCCCTACTCGCCTCGGCACTCGCGGCGGGCGGTGTGGCCGGCGGCACGGCCGCGCTCGTCGGCTGCACTCGCGGTGTGGAGGCGCCGCTGTGGCAGGGCGGCTGGGTCGGCGCCCCTGCCGAGCGGGGCCACCGGCTGCGCGGCGAGCGGGGCTCCGATTTGGCCACGCCCGCGGTCAGCCAGCGCGCGTCGGTGCTGGTGCTCGGCGCCGGCATCGCGGGGCTGTCGGCGGCACGCGCCTTGATCGCCGCGGGGGTGGACGACATCCGCGTCATCGAAATCGAAGACCAGGCCGGCGGCAACTCGCGCGGCCATGCCATCGCCGGCATCGCCTGCCCGCTGGGCGCGCATTACCTGCCGCTGCCGGGGCGTGAGGCCCACGAGGTGCAGCAACTGCTGCATGAACTCGGCCTCGCGCGCCAGCAACTCGACCGCATCGTCTACGACGAGCGCCATCTCTGCCACAGCCCGCAGGAGCGTCTCTTCATCGACGGGGCCTGGCACGAAGGTTTGCTGCCGCCCGCCGACGCGGGCTCGGCGACTCTCGAACAGTACCGCCGCTTTGCCGCCGAGGTGGCCGATGCGCAGCAGGCACTCGGCTTTGCGATCCCCACGGCGCGCGCGCCATGGGGTGCCGGGCATACGACGCTGGACGCGATCACGTTCGGCCAATGGCTCGACGAGCGGCGCTTCAGCGACTCGAAGCTGCGCTGGTTCCTCGACTACTGCTGCCGCGACGACTACGGCGCGAGCGCCGCGTTTGTCTCGGCCTGGGCCGGGCTGCATTACTTCGCGAGCCGCCACGGCTTTCAGGCGCCGGACCAGGAGGGCGAACGCGACGCGGTGCTCACCTGGTCCGAGGGCAATGCGTGGCTGACGACGCGGCTCGCGCCGGCGCTCGGCGAGCGCTTGTTGACCGGGCAGGTGGTGCTCCGCGTGGTGGCGGCGCGCCACGAGGTGCAGGTAGATGTGTGGAACGTGGCCGCGAACCGGCATCAGCGCTGGACCGCGGCGCAGGTCGTGGTGGCGCTGCCGCTGTTCGTGGCCCGGCGTGTGATCGAGTCGCCACCCGAAGCGCTGGTGCAGGCCAGTGCAAGGATGCAATACGCCCCCTGGCTGGTGGCCAACCTGCACCTGAACGAAGCGCTGCTCGAGCGCCCCGGCGCACCGGCGGCCTGGGACAACGTGCGCTATGGCAGCCGCGCGCTCGGGTATGTCGACGCGATGCACCAGAGCACCCGCCCGCACGCCGGGCCGACCGTGCTCACCGCGTACCACCCGCTGGGTGGTGCTGCCGGCAGCGGCGATGGGGAGGGCGGCGGTGTGCGTGTCCGCGAGGGCGAAGGCGTGCGCGAGGGCAGCCGGCCGAGCCCGCGTGCGTCGCTGCTCGAACGTGACTGGCGCCACTGGGCGCAGGCCGTCGTCGACGAACTCGCATCAACCCATCCCGACCTGGCGCGCAAGACCACCCACATCGACCTGATGCGCTACGGCCACGCGATGAGCATCCCGGCGCCGGGCCTGCGCTCCAGCGCCGCGCTCGCGCAACTGGCCCAGCCGCAGGGGCGATTGGTCTTCGCGCATTCGGACCTCAGCGCCTACTCGGTCTTCGAAGAGGCCTACATTCACGGCCAACGCGCGGCGGGGCAGCTGCTGAAGCTGGCGAAGAGATCACCGCCCTGAAGCGCCGCGCCGAACCCACCGCCACAGAACCAGGACTCGTCGTCATGCGCTACCGCCGCCTCGGAACCTCCGGCCTTCGTGTCAGCGAGCTGTCGCTCGGCTCCTGGGTCACGTACCACAACCAGGTCGACCTCAAGGCCGCGGTGGAGATGCTCGCCGCGGCGGCGGACGCCGGGGTGAACTTCTTCGACAACGCCGAGGCCTATGCCAAGGGGCAGAGCGAGTGGGTGATGGGCCAGGCCTTCAAGACGCTGAACTGGCCGCGCCTGAACTACATCGTGTCGACGAAATTCTTCTGGGGCCTGGACCGCGAGGCCGACGCGGTGAACCGCAAGGACACGCTCAACCGCAAGTATTTGATGCAGGCGATCGACGGCTCGCTCAAGCGTTTCGGGCTGGACCATATCGACCTGGTGTATTGCCACCGGCCCGACCCGCACACCCCGATCGAAGAAACCGTGCGCGCGATGAGCGACATGATCACGCAGGGCAAGGCGCTCTACTGGGGCACCAGCGAGTGGAGCTCGGGCGACATCCGCGCCGCGTGGGAGCTTGCCGACAAACACCACCTGCACAAGCCGGTGGTGGAGCAGCCGCAGTACCACCTGTTCCACCGCAAGCGGGTGGAGCTGGAGTACGCGCGGCTTTACGACGAGATCGGCCTGGGCCTGACCACCTGGAGCCCGCTGGCCTCGGGCCTGCTCACCGGCAAGTACCGCGACGGCATCCCGGCCGACAGCCGCGGCGCGATGCCGAGCATGGCGTTTTTGCAGGACGGCCTGACCCACCCGGCCAAAAACGCGGCGGTGGCGGCACTCGCGTCGATCGCCGATGAACTCGGTGCGACCACCGCGCAGCTCGCGATCGCCTGGTGTACCAAGAACCCGCGGGTCAGCAGCGTGATCACCGGCGCGTCGAAGCTGGCGCAATGGCAGTCCAACCTCGGAGCGCTGGCGGTGGCGGACCGGCTGACGCCGGAGCTGATGAAACGCATCGACGAGATCACGGGGGCGCTGGTGCAGTAGGGGCGCGCGCCCCTCCAGGTCACGGGCGCAGATTCAACGCCGCCAGCTGCGCTGGTGTGCCCACGTTGGCCCATTCGCCGAGATAGGCCTGCACCCCGATGCGCCCTTCGCGCATGCGTTCGAACAGCAACGGGCCCAAAGCCGCGCGCTGGCCGGCGGGAATGTGCGGGCAGAGTTGCGGGCGCATCAGCGCCAGGTTGGCGTAGGTCCAGCGCGCGCCGTCGGGCCCGGGGCAGTCGGCCAGGCCGAGGCCGTCGGCGCCGATGCCGAAGTCGCCCTGCGCGTGGTACGCCGGGTTGGGCACCAGCCAGAGTTGCGCCAGCAGATCGGTGCGCTGACGAAAGCGTTCGACGTCGAGCGCGTCGAACCTGAACTCGGGCGCGAAGATGTCGCCGGAGACCACCCAGAACACCTCGTCGCGGCCGGTGTCGCGGCTGGCGCCGCGGGTCTGTGCAAAGTGTGGCGCGAGCCAGGGCAGCGCCTTCGCGATGCCGCCGGCGGTTTCCAGCGCGCCGCCATGGTCGCGGCCTTCCATCGAATAGCGGATCGCCAGGCCCCAGCGGGCGCCGTCGCCCAGCGTCGCCGGGTACTGGTCTTCGAGCCACGCGGTGTTGATCACCACCTCGCGCACGCCGGCACGCGCCAGCGCTTCGAGGTGCCATTCGATCAGCGGCTTGCCGCGCACCGGCAGCAGCGGCTTGGGCGTCGCATCGGTGAGCGGGCGCATGCGCTCGCCGCGGCCGGCGGCGAGGATCAGCGCGCGCACCGGGCTCGACGCGTTCATTGAAGGCCGGTGTGAATCGTCATGCGGTGGTGGCGTGCACAGCAGGCACCTCGCCGCGCCGCAGTTGCTGTCGTGTCACCTCGGCGGGCGCAAAGCCGCGCACCAGGCTGTCGAGCAGCGCGTGTGCCTTCGCGCTGTTGTCGGCGCCGAAATTGCACACGTACACGTCCACCGTCACCGCGCCGAGCTCGGGCCAGGTGTGCAGCGCCAGGTGCGACTCGGCGAGCAGCACCACGCCGGTGATGCCGGCGGCCTGGCCGGCGGGCGCATCGAAGCGGTGAAATAGCTCACCCACCGGCGTGAGGCCGGATTCGTGCACCGCGGCCAGGCAGTGCGCGCGCAGTGCCGCGGGGTCGGTCATCGCCGGCACCGCGGCGCAGCGGTGCAGGTCGGCGGTGAGGTGCAGGCCTTGCATCGGCGCGATTATCGGCATCCAGGGTCGGCTCCCCGGCGAGCCGGGCACGCCCGCTTAAAATTCGCGCTGCCGCGCTTTACCGGCCGCGCTGTTCTCGTTCTCCTCACCCACCCGTTCCGCTCGCACCTCCGGCCCACCCGTCTTTCCTGCTGGCCCGCCCGTCTGCCAGCGTTGACGCCGCGCGCTGCCTGTTCAACCCTTGCCCGCCGCCCACCATGCTCGCGCCCAATACCCGCAACACCCCCTTGATGGCCAACGCGATCCGCGCTCTGGCCATGGACGCCGTGCAGCAGGCCAACTCGGGCCACCCCGGCGCGCCGATGGGCATGGCCGAAATCGCGGTGGCCTTGTGGAGCCGGCACCTGAAGCACAACCCGGCCAACCCGCATTGGGCCGACCGCGACCGCTTCGTGCTCTCCAACGGCCACGGCTCGATGCTGCTGTACGCGCTGCTGCACCTGAGCGGCTACGACCTGGCGATGAGCGAGCTGCGCAACTTCCGCCAACTCGGCAGCAAGACTCCGGGGCACCCCGAAGTCGGGGTCACGCCGGGGGTGGAGACCACCACCGGCCCGCTCGGCCAGGGCATCGCCAACGCGGTCGGCATGGCGCTGGCCGAGAAGCTGCTCGCGCATGAATTCAACCGCGACGGCCACGCGGTGGTGGGCCACCACACCTACGTCTTCCTCGGCGACGGTTGCCTGATGGAAGGGGTGAGCCACGAGGCCAGCGCGCTGGCCGGCGCGTGGAAGTTGGGTAAGCTGATCGCGATCTACGACGACAACGGCATCAGCATCGACGGCGCGGTGGCGCCCTGGTTCATCGACGACAGCGCCAAGCGTTTCGAGGCCTACGGCTGGAACGTGATCCGCGCTGTCGACGGCCACGATGTGAATGCGGTGGACGCGGCGGTGGCCCAGGCGCACACCAGCACCGACAAGCCGACCTTCATCCAGTGCAAAACCATCATCGGCAAAGGCTCGCCCAACCGCGGCGGCACCGCCAAGGCGCATGGCGAAGCGCTCGGCGCCGAGGAGATCAAGCTCACCCGCGCCGCACTCGGATGGGAGCACGAGCCCTTCGTGATCCCGGAAGCCGCGTATGCCGCGTGGGACCACAAGGCCGCCGGTGCCAAGGCCGAGAGCGAATGGAACAACCGCTTCGCGAGCTACCGCGCGGCGTTTCCGGAACTCGCCGCGGAGCTGCTGCGCCGCATGAAGGGCGAGCTGCCGAAAAACTTCGCGCAGTTTGCGGTCGACGCGATCGTGAGCGCCCATGCCAAGGCCGAAACCGTGGCCTCGCGCAAGGCGAGTCAGATCGCGCTCGAAGCTTTCACGAAGGCTTTGCCCGAAATGCTCGGCGGCTCGGCCGACCTCACCGGTTCGAACCTGACCAACACCTCCAGCGCCACCGCCTTGCGCTTTGCTGCGTCGGGCGAACCCAAGCTCAATGACAACGGCAAGCCGGGCCGCCACATCAACTACGGGGTGCGCGAGTTCGGCATGGCCGCGGTGATGAACGGCGTGGCACTGCACGGCGGGTTCATTCCCTACGGCGGCACCTTCCTCACCTTCAGCGACTACAACCGCAACGCGATCCGCATGGCCGCGCTGATGGGTCTGCGCGTGATCCATGTCTTCACCCACGACTCGATCGGCCTCGGCGAAGACGGGCCGACACACCAGAGCGTCGAACACGCGGCCTCGCTGCGGCTGATCCCGGGCCTGGATGTCTGGCGTCCGGCCGACACCGCCGAGACCGCGGTGGCCTGGACGCAGGCGCTGGCCCATGCGCAGCGCCCGAGCGCCTTGCTGCTGTCGCGCCAGAACCTGCCCTACCTGCCCAAGGCGGGCCTGGACCAGATCGCCAAAGGCGCCTACGTGCTCGCCGAGCCGGCCGAAGTCGGGCTGAAGAAGGGTGCGCAGGCGGTGATCATCGCCACCGGCTCCGAGGTGCAGCTGGCGCTGCATGCGCAGGCCGAGCTGGCCCAACAGGGCATCGCGGTGCGGGTGGTCAGCATGCCCAGCACCAGCGTGTTCGACCGCCAGCGCATCGACTACAAAACCAGCGTGCTGCCACCCAAGCTGCCGCGCATCGCGGTGGAAGCAGGGGTCACCGACGGTTGGTGGAAATACGGCTGCGCCGCGGTGGTCGGCATCGACACTTACGGCGAGAGCGCGCCCGCGCCGGCGCTGTTCAAACATTTCAGGCTGACCGCGGAAAACCTCGCGGACACGGTGCGCAAGGTATTGCGGGGCTGAGCAGTGGTGACGATCCGGGCTCGTTCAACTGGTCGCGCTTTGATCATGGGCGTGCTTTGCGTGCTGTTCAACGCGCCGGCACCGGCGCAGTCGATGCAGGTCGCGGCCGACCCTGAATCCCCGGCTCTGCGCTGCCTGACCCCGGCACGCGACACGATGCGTGAACTGGAGTATCCGAGGGAGGCCTGGGTCAACAGGCTTGGTGGTCGCGTTGCGCTCGAATTGGAGTTCTTCAAGCCGGACGCCGCACCGAACGTACTCGTCAAGGAGAGCATTGGCGACTCGGTGTTCGAGGTGACGGTGAAGCGCTTTGTCGCGCACTACCGCGTGCCTTGCATGGCCGCTGGCGAGGCGCCGGTGCGCTTGCAGCAGGAGTTCGTCTTTGTGCCTGACGAGCGGCGCATCGTGCAGTGGTTCGCGCCGGCCGATGCGAAGGCGGCACAACGCAATCTACAAGTCTCGCGTTGCCTGACGGCACCGTCGGAGGCGCCCGAGTATCCGGATCGCGCACCGCGGCGCGACGAGTCGGGGACCGTTCTCCTTCGTGTGAGTTTTCTAGATGGGCCAACGGCAAGCGGAGTAGAGGTTTTGTTCGAGCCTGGGTCCCGGCTGCTTGCCGAGACTGCCCGCGAGCATGCCGTGAAGTACCGTTTGCCCTGCTTCGTGGAGGGCCCCGTGGAGGCGGTAGTCGCCTACGCGTTCAGGCTCGAAGGCGCTGGCAGGATACGATTTGAGAACACTGACCTGAAGACGCCCGTTGCGGCGGCGGCAAATCTGAGTCAACACCCGGCAAGCTTCGATTTCGGAACGATGGGATGCCCGTTCGATGTTCGCTTCGGTCTGCGGCAGCCGGCGCTGCCCAACCAGATCGGCGAAGTCGGCGCGAGCGACCCGGCGCGTCGCCCGTTTCTGGAATGGCTGAGTCGCCTTTCTCTGCGTACAACGCAACGTCAACTGAAAGAATTGATCGGACAGGCGATGACCGTGTCGGTTCCCTGCGGCAAGCTTCAACTTTGAGCCGTCGCCAGCCTGTTGATCCCATCGCGATAGTTTTGCAACCAGGAGTCCCCCATGACCATCAAAGTAGGCATCAACGGCTTCGGCCGCATCGGGCGCATGGTGTTCCGCGCCGCGGTGCAGAACTTCGCCGACGACATCGAAATCGTCGGCATCAACGATCTGCTCGAACCCGAGTACCTGGCCTACATGCTCCGCTACGACTCGGTGCACGGCCGCTTCAAGGGCGAGGTGTCGGTGGACGGCGGCACGCTGATCGTCAACGGCAAGCGCATCCGGCTCACCGCCGAGAAGGACCCGGCGGCGCTGAAGTGGGGCGAGGTCAAAGCCGACGTGGTGGTCGAGGCCACCGGCCTCTTCCTGACCAAGGAGAGCGGGCAGAAGCACATCGACGCCGGCGCGGGTAAGGTCATCTTCAGCGCGCCGAGCAAGGACGACACGCCGATGTTCGTCTACGGGGTCAACGACAAGAGCTACAAGGGCGAGGCGATCGTCTCCAACGCCTCCTGCACCACCAACTGCCTGGCCCCGGTGGCCAAGGTGCTCAACGACAACTTCGGCATCAAACGCGGCCTGATGACCACGGTGCATGCCACCACCGCGACCCAGAAAACCGTCGACGGCCCGAGCAACAAGGACTGGCGCGGCGGCCGCGGCATTCTGGAGAACATCATCCCGAGCAGCACCGGCGCGGCCAAGGCGGTGGGCGTGGTGATTCCCGAGCTGAACAAGAAGCTCACCGGCATGGCCTTTCGCGTGCCGACCTCCGACGTCTCGGTGATCGACCTCACGGTGGAGCTGGTGAAGGAAGCCAGCTACGCCGACATCTGCAAGGCGATGAAGTCCGCGTCGCAAGGTGCGATGAAGGGCGTGCTCGGCTACACCGAAGACAAGGTGGTCTCCACCGACTTCCGCGGCGAGGCGATGACCTCGGTGTTCGACGCCGAAGCCGGCATCGCGCTGGACAGCACCTTCGTCAAGGTGGTGGCCTGGTACGACAACGAATGGGGTTACTCGAACAAGGTGCTCGAGATGGTGCGCGTGATCGGGCGCTGATCCGCAGGCTGGCGGTACCTCCGGGGATCCGCACCGACGCGCTGCGCCGGCCTGCGGGCCGGCGGTTCGCAACGTCGCCGGCCCGGCGTGACCTTTTTGGCGCCTCTCCGCCACAAGGGTTCGGAGCGAGTAACACATCGCTACCTGGGCGCGCTGTCGCACGCGCCGCGCGCGACCCGGTCACTACACTTCGGCTGATGAAAATCCGCCCCCTCGTTTCGTCCACCTCGGTCGCCTCGGCCGCCCTGGCCGCCAGCGTCTTGTTCGCACCGCAGGCCGCCTGGTCGGAACGAACGCCGCCGCGGGCGCTGCCGCTGCCCGAGGCGGTGTCGGCGCGGGTGATCGTCAAGTTCAAGGCCGACGGGGTCACGATGCGGGCACGCGCGCTCTCGGCCAGCGCCAACGCCTTGACGGTGCAGCAGGTGATGGCCGAGCGGGCCACGCTCCTGGGCGCCCGGCACGGCCTGGCGCTGGCCGCCGGCGCGGCGGTGGGCGAGCGGGTGCAGGTGGTGAGCGCCCAGGGCCTCGACGCGCGCGCCCTTGCGGCACGACTGGCCGCCGACCCGGACGTGGAATACGCCGAGCCGGTGCAGCGCATGCGCCGCACCGCGGCGCCGAACGACCCGCTCTATGCGGCGAGCGTGGCCATCAACCCGGTGGTGGGCCAGTGGTACCTGCGCGCGCCGAGCGCCGCGGCCACCTCGGCGATCAATGCCGAAGCCGCCTGGGACCTGATGACTCAGGGCAGCCCGAGCGTGATCGTCGCGGTGCTCGACACCGGCGCGCGTTTCGACCACCCGGACCTGACCGCCAAGCTGGTGCCCGGCTACGACTTCATCAGCGACACCGAGATTTCCAACGACGGCGACGGCCGCGACGCCGATGCCGCCGACCCCGGCGACTTTGTATCCCAGGCCGACCTCGCCAACCCGACATTCGCCGGTTGCGACGCGGATTCAAGCTCCTGGCACGGCACCCAGACCGCCGGCCTGGTCGGTGCCTCGACCAACAACGTGATCGGCATGGCCGGCACGGGGGCAGCATATGTGCGCGTGATGCCGGTGCGGGTGCTCGGAAAATGTTACGGCGACTCGTCCGACATCCAGGCCGCGATCCGCTGGGCCGCGGGGGTGGCGGTGCCCGGGGTGCCGGCCAACCCGACCCCGGCCAAGGTGATCAACCTCAGCCTCGGCTCGGACAACAGTTGCAGCGCGGGTTACCTGGACGCGGTCAACCAGGCCCGCGCGCGCGGTGCGGTGGTGGTGGCGGCCGCCGGCAACTCCACCGGCCACGCGGTGGGCCAGCCGGCCAACTGCGCGGGCGTGATCGGCGTGGCCGCGCTGCGGCATGCCGGCAGCAAGGTGGGCTTCTCCGACATCGGGCCGCAGATCTCGATCGCCGCACCGGGTGGCAACTGCGTCAACCTGGCCGGCGACTGTCTCTACCCCTTGTTGACCACGGTTTCCACCAACCCCACCAACGCGGTGCCGAACACTGACCTGACCTACACCGACGGCACCACTATCATCACCTACGGCACCAGCTTCGCGTCACCGCTGGTGGCCGCCACCGTGGGCCTGATGTTCTCGGCCAACCCGGCGCTAACACCCGACGAGGTGGCCACACGCCTCAAGGCCAGCGCCAGGCCGTTCCCCGCCAGCGGCTTGCCGCCCGACCCCGAGACCGGCCCGGTGCAGACCTGCCAGGCCCCGAGCGGTGCCGCGCAGTTTCAGTGTTATTGCACCACCAGCACTTGCGGCGCGGGCATGCTCAACGCCGCAGGCGCGGTGGCCTCGGCGCAGGGTGTGCCGGTGGTCGCCGTGGCCGGCACCCCGAGCGCGCCGCTGCCGGGTCAGACGATGACCCTGTCGGGTGCCGGCTCGGCCGCGCCGGCGGGCCGCAGCATCGTGTCGCAGCAATGGACGCTGGTCAACGGCGGCGGCATCGTCACCGGTTTCATCGGCGCCACGAACCTGCTCAGCAGCTCGGTCACCCCAAGCGCAGCCGGCAGCTTCACGGTGCGGCTGACCGTCACCGACAACCTCGGCGCGGTGGCCGCGAGCGAGCTCACCGTAACCGTGGCCGCGGCGGCCAGCGGCGGTGGTGGTGCATTTGCGTGGCCGTGGCTGGCGCTGCTGGCCGGGTTTGTCGGCGCGCTCGCGCGGCGGCAGCGGGCGGCGATGCGCTGATTCTTCGGCGGGCCAGAGGCTGATTGAGAGGCCATCGGATACCCCCGCGCCGAGGTACCCAAGGGTGCTGGAGTAGGCGGGTCGCGCTGCCCTCGAACCTGGCAAATGTTTACTTGGGTCTTGAAACCGCCTTTGATAAGCGCCTGGCTCAATCCGTGATCGCCTGGTAGACCAGCGCCTTCAGCATCTTGCGGTAGTAGGCGCGCGTGGCCGCCGGCCCTTGAGACATCAGCACGGCCACCAGTTGCTCCTTCGGGTCGATCCAGAAATAGGTGCCGCCGTAGCCGGCCCACATGGCCTCGCCGGCATTGCCCGGTATCGCGGCCATGCCGGCGCCGCTGCGCACCAGGAAGCCGAGGCCGAAGCCGTAGCCCTGGGTGCCCAACAGCAACTCGGAAGGAAGCGCAGGCACGCTCGGGCGATCGCCCGTGTGGTCGCTCATCATCAGC
>JANNGZ010000117.1:0-8078 GCA_031404155.1 Burkholderiales bacterium | reverse complement strand
GTGCTGGCCGCAGTGAAGCCCTATTCCTGGTTCGACCGCATCGCCAGCACGATCGCCTTCGTCGGCTTCTCGCTGCCCACCTTCTTCACTGGCGTTGTCTTCATCCTGTTCTTCTCGATCTACCTGGGCTGGCTGCCGTTCGTCTTCCGCGCCGACATCGCGGCCACCGGCTGGGCCTGGTGGTGGGAGCATTTCAAGCAGTCGATCATGCCGATCACCGTGCTCGGGCTGTTCCAGGCCGCGACCATGATGCGCTACGTGCGCTCGTCGGTGCTCGACGTGATCCGGCTCGACTACGTGACCACGGCGCGCAGCAAGGGCCTGAGCGAGAACGCGGTGATCATGAAGCACGTGGTGCGCAACGCGCTGATTCCGGTCGTGACGCTGGTGGCGCTGCAACTGCCGGCGGTGTTCGGCGGCGCCATCGTCACCGAGCAGATCTTCCGCATCCCGGGCATCGGCTCGCTGCTCATCGACGCCATCCTGCGCAACGACACGCCGGTGGTGATGGCGGTGACCTTCGTGCTCAGCGCGCTCGTGATCCTGTTCAACCTGATTGCAGACATCCTCTATGGCTGGCTCGACCCCCGAATCAGCTACCGGTAGCCAGCCCATCCAGCGCAAGGCCATCAGATAATGCAAGAAATCACGGCCGTCCATCTGGAGCCTCAGCTCGGCAGGTCGATCGCCAGCGTCTCGCCGTGGCGTGAAGCGTGGCGCCGCTTCAAGCGCCACCGGCTGGCCTACTGGAGCCTGTGGGTGCTCGGCCTGCTGGTGATCGCGGTGCTGCTCGGTCCGCTGTTCTACAAGGTCGGCATCAACGAGATCGACTTCCAGGCCCGCCTCGCCGGCCCCGGTGGCAAGCACCCGCTGGGCACCGACGACCTGGGGCGCGACATCCTGGCGCGCATGCTCTACGGCGGCCGCATCTCGCTCGCGGTGGGGCTGGCGGCAATGCTGACGGCCATCACCGTGGGCGTGCTGATCGGCGCCCTGGCCGGCATCTCGCGCGGCTGGGTCGACACGGTGCTGATGTGGGTGACCGACCTGTTCCTCAGCCTGCCGCAATTGCCGTTGCTGCTGCTGCTGATCTTCCTGTTCCGCGATGCGCTGAAGGCGATGTTCGGCCTGGAAGCGGGCATCTTCATCCTCATCGTGCTGGTGATCGGCGGCTTTCGCTGGATGCCGGTGGCGCGGCTGGTGCGCGCGCAGTTTTTCAGCCTGCGCGAGAAGGAGTTCGTCGAGGCTGCTCGCGCACTCGGCGCCAGCGTGCCGCGGCAGGTGGTGCGCCACATCCTGCCCAACAGCCTGGGCCCGGTGATCGTGGCGGCCACGATCGACGTCGCCGCGGCGATCATTGCCGAGAGCACGCTGAGTTTTCTCGGCTTGGGTTTCCCGCCCGACATCCCGACCTGGGGCCGCATCCTCTACGACGGCCGCGACTACATGGACATCGCCGCGCACTGGGCGATGTTCCCGGGCCTGGCCATCTTCATCACCGTGCTGACGATCAACTTCATCGGCGACGGCCTGCGTGATGCGCTCGACCCACGGCGGGTGCTGTAGCGATGGCGCTGCTCGAAATCCAGGGCCTCAAAACCCACTTCAAAACCGACGACGGCTGGCTGCATGCGGTGGACGGCGTGGACATCAGCGTCGACGCCGGGCAGACGGTGTGCATCGTTGGCGAATCGGGCTGCGGCAAGAGCGTCACCGCCAAGACGGTGTTGAAGCTGATCGACATGCCGCCGGGCAAAATCGTTGCCGGCCGCGTGTTGTGGCAAGGCCGCGACCTGGTGCCGCTGCCCGACAGCGAGATGCGCAACATCCGCGCCAAGGAAATCGCGATCATCTTCCAGGAGCCGATGACCTCGCTCAACCCGGTGTACACCGTGGGCGAGCAGATCGCCGAGAGCGTGCGCCTGCACGAGGCCTTGAGCCGCCGCGCCGCGATGGGCCGCGCGGTGGAGATGCTCAAGCTCGTGAACATCCCCATGCCCGAACGCCGCGTGCGCGACTACCCGCACCAGTTTTCCGGCGGCATGCGCCAGCGCGTGATGATCGCGATCGCGCTGGCCTGCAACCCCAAGCTGCTGATCGCCGACGAGCCGAGCACCGCGCTGGACGTGACGATCCAGGCGCAGATCCTGGACCTGCTCGCCGAGCTGAAGGGGCGCCTGGGCATGGCGATCATGCTGATCACCCACGCCATGGGCGTGGTGGCCGAGGTGGCGCAGAAGGTGGTCGTGATGTACGCCGGCAAGGTGGTGGAAGAAGCGCCGGTGGGCGAACTCTTCGCCAACCCCAAACACCCGTACACGCAGGGGCTGATCCGCTCGATACCGCGCATCGACACCGCGGCGATCCAGAAGGTGCGGCTCGAAGCCATCCCCGGCACCGTGCCCAAGCTGATCGAGCCGGCCGAGGGCTGCCGTTTCGCCGCGCGCTGCAAGTACGTGACCCTCGCCTGCACCACCGCCACGCCGCCGCTGCTTGAAGTGGCACCCGGCCACAAGGTGGCGTGCATTCTTCACCCCGCGATGCTTTGACTACAGCCCGCATGACCGCTCCGCTCCTTCAGGTCAAAAACCTGGTCAAACATTTCCCGGTCAAGGGCGGCCTGTTCGCACGCGAGGTGGAGCGGGTGCATGCGGTCGACGGCGTGAGCTTCGACCTGGCCGCCGGCGAAACGCTCGGCGTGGTGGGCGAGTCGGGCTGCGGCAAGAGCACCACCGGGCGCTGCATCCTGCGCCTGATCGAGCCGACCTCGGGCGAGGTCTGGTTCGAGGGCAAGAACGTCACCGCACTCGGCAAGGACGACCTGCGCGCGATGGCGCGCGACATGCAAATCATCTTCCAGGACCCGTATGCGTCGCTGAACCCGCGCATGACGGTGGGCGCGATCATCGGCGAGGCGCTGATCATCCACAAGCTCACCAAGTCGCAGGCCGAGTTCGAGGCCCGCATCGTCGACCTGCTCGAAACCGTGGGCCTCTCCGCCGACCATATGCGGCGCTACCCGCACGAGTTTTCCGGCGGCCAGCGCCAGCGCATCGGTATCGCGCGCGCGCTGGCGGTGAGCCCGAAGCTGATCGTTTGCGACGAGGCGGTGTCGGCGCTGGACGTGTCGATCCAGGCCCAGGTGATCAACCTGCTCGAAGACCTGCAGGCCAAGTTCAGCCTGACCTACATCTTCATTGCGCACGACCTCTCGGTGGTGGAGCACATCAGCGACCGCGTCGCGGTGATGTACCTCGGGCGCATCGTCGAACTCGCCAAGGCCAACGACCTCTACCTCAACCCGCTGCACCCGTACACCGAGGCGCTGCTGTCGGCGGTGCCGATTCCCGACCCGCAGGTCAAGCGCAAGCGCATCATGTTGCAGGGCGATGTGCCGAGCCCGATCCGCCCACCCAGCGGCTGCCACTTCCACACCCGCTGCCCGATAGCGCAGAAGCCGCTGTGCAATACCGAAGCGCCAAAGCTGAAGCAGACCGGCGACGGGCACTGGGTGGCCTGCCACCTGCGCTCCTGAACGAAGCGAGCTGATCGCGGCGGCAGCGACGAGCGAGCCGGCGCACACCCGGGAGCCGACGATGACCCAACGCACGCTGATCACCAACGCGATCCCGTTCGACAGCGTGCGCGCCGCGCTCGGCCCGCGTTCGACCATCGTGGTCGAGGACGGGCGCATCGTCGAGGTGACCCCTGAGCCGCGCAACACCGGCGACGCGCAGGTCATCGACGCCGGCGGGCGTGTGGTGACGCCGGGGCTGATCGACGCGCATGTGCATGTGACCGCGGTGTCGCATGACGTGACCCGCATGTCGGCGATGCCGCCGTCGCTGATCACCGCGCAGGCCAAGGGCATCCTGGAGGGCATGCTCGCACGCGGCTACACCACGGTGCGCGACGCCGCCGGCGCCGACTTCGGCTTGCAGGCCGCGGTGGAACGCGGTTTGTTCAAGGGCCCGCGCCTGTTCATTTCGGCCTCGCCGCTGACCCAGACCGGCGGCCATGCCGACATCCGGCCGCAGGGCACCAAAGAAATGTTCTGCACCTGCGCTGGCCTGGGCCTCTTCGGCGCGATCGCCGACGGCGACGCCGAGGTGCGCCGCGCGGTGCGCGAGCAGGTGCGCAACGGCGCCAACCAGATCAAGATCATGGCCGGCGGCGGTGTGGCCAGCCCCACCGATCCGATCGACGGCACCCAGTACTCGCTGGCCGAAATCGTCGCCATCTGCGAAGAGGCCGAGGCCGCCAACCTGTATGTGATGGCGCACGCCTACTCGCCGCGCAGCATCACGCGCGCGGTGCAGAGCGGGGTGCGCTCGATCGAACATGGCAACCTGCTCGACGGCGCCAGCGCCAAGGTGATGAAGGCCGAGGGCGCCTTCCTCGTGCCCACGCTCGCCACCTATGCAGCGCTCGGTGACGAGGGCGTGCGGCTCGGCTGGTCGCCGGCGATGCTGGAAAAGCTCGAGCGGGTGCGCCACAAGGGCATCGAGGCGATCCGCATTGCGCAGGCCGAAGGCATCCCGATCGCCTTCGGCACCGACCTGCTCGGCGAAATGCACAAGAGCCAGAACCTCGAGTTCAGCCTCCGGCTGCCGGCGCAGACACCGGCGCAGATCCTGCAAAGTGCGACGCACACCGCGGCGAAGCTGCTGCGGCGCGAAGGGCAGCTCGGCGTTATCGCCGCCGGCGCGACCGCGGATTTGCTGCTCGTCGATGGCGATCCCACCGCGACCGTGGAGATGTGGCTAAAGCCCGAACAGGGGATCCGGCTGCTGATGCAAGGCGGCGAGGTTCGCCTCAACGCGCTGCGATAGGCACGCCCGAGCCGAGAAGGCTCACCCCCCCTTGACGGGGGAAGGTTGGGATGGGGGTGTTTGCGTTCGGGTGCGCTTGGTCCGCAGCGCCTATTTCACCGAGGTGAAGCGCGCCTTCGGCCGGTCGTCCGACGCGTGGATCGTCTCCACGTTCTTCTTCATCGCCCACGGCCGCAGCTGGTGGTGCAGCGGCACGTAGAGGAACTCGTCGCGGGTACGGATCAAGGCCTCGCGGATCATCGCGTTGCGCTTGGCCACGTCGGTCTCGGTTTTCATCGCGTCCACCAGCCGGTCCACCTCCGGGTCGCTGATGCGGCCGTAGTTGAAGTTGCCGTCGGCGCCGGTGGTCCGGGTGCGGATCAGCGACTGCAGCGAGTACTGCGCGTCGTAGGTGGCCACGCCCCAGCCAAGCATGTAGGCCGAGGTGTCGAAGTTCTGCACCTTCTGGATGAAGGTGGCCATGCCCTCGGACATCAGCGTGGCCTTGATGCCGATGCGCGCCCACATCGACACCAGGTTCTGGCAGATTTCCTCGTCGTTCACGTAGCGGTTGTTCGGGCAATTCAAACGGAACTCGAAGCCAGTCGGATACCCCGCGTCGGCGAGCAGCTTCTTCGCCTTTTCGGGGTCGGGCTTCAGCGGCTGGTCGAGGTCGGCCGCGTGGCCGTTCACGCCCGGCGCCACCATGATCGCGGCCGGCAGCGACAGGCCGCGCATCGTGCTGCGCTTGATCGCCTCGCGGTCGATGGCCACGTTCAGCGCCTCGCGCACGCGCTTGTCCTTGAACGGGTTCTTGCCCTTCACGTCGGAGTATTTCAGTTCGGGGTTGAACTGGTCCAGCGCGATGAAGATGGTGCGCACCTCATGGCCGTCGACGATGTTGAGCTTGCTGTCGCCGCGCAGCCGGGCCACGTCCTGGGTCGGCAGGTCGGTGACCATGTCCACGTCGCCCGAAAGCAGTGCGGCCACGCGGGTGGCGTCGGACTTGATCGGGGTGTAAACCACCTCGGTCACGTTGCCCATCGGCTTGTCCCACCAGTCCTTGTTGATCGTCATCGTCACGCGCTGGTCGGGCAGCCAGCCGGTGATCTTGTAGCCGCCGGTGCCGTTGACGTTGCGCGAGGCGAAGTTGTCCTCCTTGTTCTTGTAGTCCTGCACGTTGGTGGTCTTGTGCTTCTCGGCCCAGGCTTTGCTCATGATGAAGAAGTCGCCGATGTTGCGCAGCAGGATCGGGCTTGGCCCGCTGAGCATGAAGTCCACCGTGTGGTCGTCGACCTTTTTGATGTCGGCGATGCCGGTGACGTAGATCGCCATCGTGCCCTGCGGCTGCTTGATGCGGCCGAAGGAGAAGATCACGTCGTCGGCGGTGAAGGGGCTGCCGTCATGGAATTTGACGTTCTTGCGCAGGTCGAAACGCACCTGCGTCGGCGAGATGTAGGTCCACTTGGTGGCCAGCGCCGGCTCCACCTCGTACTTGGCGTTGTAGCGGGTCAGGCCTTCATAGCTGTGCTGCAGGATGGCGTTGGTGGTGGCGTGGTTCTGCGAGTGCGGGTCGAGCGTCAGGATGTCGTTCTGCGCGGCCCAGCGCAGGGTGTTGGCTTGGGCGGCCAGCGGCGCGGCGATTGCGGTGGCAAGCGCGGCGGCAAGGGTGGCCGCGTGCGCCAGCTGCCCGAAGGCGGCTTTCAGTTTCATGAGGGTCTCTCCAACAAAAGTTCGGGTGCGCGGATTTGGCACAAATTCCGCGCGTCGCACCATCGGACTTGCCCGCAATCGCGCGATCCTGGCGCTTGAAACTTGCGCGGGGCCTGGGCGGCGCTGTCACGGGCGTCCAAGGCTGCCGGTGCTAAAGTCGCGCCCTTCAGACATGGGTCCTTCCCGTCCCCTTGCTGCCGGTGCTCCCGGTTTTTGGCAAGGCGGGTCGCTAGTCCGCCAACCGGTGAAGCCGGGGTCGCGGAAGGTTGTTCAACCCCTCGAAGCCCCGGCAGACCCGGAGCGAAAGGTGAGCGAAAGATGATGCAGCAATACAGGTCTAATTCGTACCTGTTCGGGGGCAATGCGCCCTACGTGGAGGAGCTGTACGAGGCCTACCTCGACAACCCGGGCTCGGTGCCGGACAACTGGCGCACCTACTTCGACAACCTGCAGCATGTGCCCGCGGCCGACGGCTCCGAGGCGCGCGACGTGGCGCATGCGCCCGTAGTCGAATCCTTCGCGCAGCGGGCCAAGGCCAATGCCTTTGCGCTGAAGGCGAGCAGTGCCGACCTGGCGGTGGCGCGCAAACAGGTGCACGTGCAAAGCCTGATCGCCGCGTACCGCTTCCTCGGCTCGCGCTGGGCCGACCTGGACCCGCTGAAACGCGCCGAGCGGCCCAAGATTCCCGAGCTGGAGCCCGCGTTCTACGACCTGAGTGAGTCCGACATGGACATCACCTTCAGCGCCAGCAACACCTACTTCGGCGGCGAGCAGATGACGCTGCGCCAGATCATGCAGGCGCTGCGCGAAACCTACTGCGGCACGGTGGGCGCCGAGTACATGCACTGCACCGACCCGACCGAAAAGCGCTGGTGGCAGGAGCGGCTGGAGTCGATCCGCAGCAAAGCCACGTTTGCGGCGGCGAAGAAGCTGCACATCCTCGATCGGCTGACCGCGGCCGAGGGCCTGGAGCGCTACCTGCACACCAAGTTCGTCGGCCAGAAGCGCTTTTCGCTCGAAGGCAGCGAGAGCTTTATCGCCTCGATGGACGAGCTGGTGCAGCGCGCCGGCGAAAAGGGCGTGCAGGAGATCGTGATCGGCATGGCCCACCGCGGCCGCCTGAACGTGCTGGTGAACACGCTGGGCAAGATGCCCGCCGACCTCTTCGCCGAGTTCGACCACACCGCCAAGGAAGACCTGCCCTCGGGCGACGTGAAGTACCACCAGGGATTCTCCAGCGACGTGACCACGCCGGGCGGGCCGGTGCACCTGTCGCTCTCGTTCAACCCCTCGCACCTGGAGATCGTGAACCCCGTGGTCGAGGGCAGCGTCAAGGCGCGGCAGGAGCGCCGTGGCGACGACGACGGCCACCAGGTGCTGCCGGTGCTGGTGCATGGCGACGCCGCCTTCGCCGGCCAGGGCGTGGTGATGGAGACGCTGGCGCTGGCGCAGACCCGCGGCTACTACACCGGCGGCACGGTGCACATCGTCATCAACAACCAGATCGGCTTCACCACCAGCGACCCGCGCGATTCGCGCTCGACGCTGTACTGC
>JANNGZ010000116.1:0-2684 GCA_031404155.1 Burkholderiales bacterium | reverse complement strand
CAGTAAACCATGCAGGCACCGTCGAGCACGCGCATCGAGCGCTCGACTTCAATCGTGAAATCGACGTGGCCCGGGGTGTCGATGATGTTGATGCGGTGTTCGGGCGTGGCCAGGTCCATGCCCTTCCAGAAGCAGGTGGTTGCAGCCGACGTGATCGTGATGCCGCGCTCTTGCTCCTGCTCCATCCAGTCCATGGTGGCCGCGCCGTCGTGCACTTCGCCGATTTTGTGGTTCACCCCGGTATAGAACAGGATGCGCTCGGTCGTCGTGGTCTTGCCAGCGTCGATGTGCGCAGAGATACCGATGTTGCGGTAGCGCTCAATGGGGGTCTTGCGGGCCATGGTGTAACTCCAAATACAGGAGCCGCCCTCGGGTCAGTGATAACCCGTAAGAGCGGCCGAGAGAACGGTTCAGTGTCGGCGTCTAGAAACGGAAGTGCGAGAACGCCTTGTTGGCCTCGGCCATGCGGTGCACTTCATCGCGCTTCTTCATCGCGCCGCCGCGGCCTTCAGCAGCTTCCAACAGCTCATTCGCCAGACGCTGCGACATCGACTTCTCACCACGCTTGCGGGCCGATTCCTTCAACCAGCGCATGGCCAGAGCGACGCGGCGCACCGGGCGCACTTCCACCGGCACCTGGTAGTTCGCACCGCCGACGCGGCGCGACTTCACCTCGACCATCGGCTTGATGTTGTTCAAGGCGACGACGAAGATTTCCAGCGGGTCCTTGCCAGCCTTGGTTTCGATCTGCTCCAACGCACCGTAGATGATGCGTTCGGCGATGGCCTTCTTGCCACCTTCCATGATGACGTTCATGAACTTCGACAGATCGACCGAGCCGAACTTCGGATCGGGCAGGATTTCCCGTTTGGGGACTTCGCGACGACGTGGCATTTCACACTTCCTTCTTGGGTTTCAGTTGGCGTCGGCATTTGCCTTGCGCCGCGACAGGCCATCAAAGGGCCGGTCACTTACTCGGCCCGCTGGCGGCGGACCTACGCTTGGCCGGACTTCAGGCCGGCTTTCATGTTGGCGAAGCGCTACGCCTTCTTCGGGCGCTTGGCGCCGTACTTCGAGCGCGACTGCTTGCGGTCCTTGACCCCTTGCAGGTCGAGTGAGCCGCGCACGATGTGGTAACGCACACCCGGCAAGTCCTTGACCCGGCCGCCGCGCACCAGCACCACGCTGTGCTCCTGCAGGTTGTGCCCTTCACCGCCAATGTAGGAGATGATCTCGAAGCCGTTGGTCAGGCGCACCTTGGCCACCTTGCGCAGCGCAGAGTTCGGCTTCTTCGGCGTCGTGGTGTACACACGCGTGCACACGCCGCGGCGCTGCGGGCCGCCTTGCAATGCGGGCGACTTGGACTTCGTGACCTCGGTCTGTCGACCGTGACGCACGAGCTGGTTGATGGTTGGCATATGTGACTCGTTCCGATTGAAGGCATTTCAGCAGTTTCGTGACCCGTGCCGAGCGGCTTGTATGGCGTCGCGAGGCACCGGCTGTTGTGCCTGGCTGTTCTGCCCGACTGTTTTGCCAGGCAGTTGCCTAGTGCGCAATTTGCTGAAAAGCCTTCCATTATATTCACATCGTGATTCCCCGACAAGCAGCACAGATGCAAAACCCGTCGGGCGACACCACGCCGAAGGTGGTGCTCGACACCAACACGGTGCTCGACTGGCTTGTATTTGCCGACCCCGGGTGCATCGAACTGTCGCGACGCATTCTTCAGGGACAGTTGGTGTGGCACGCCACGCAGGCGATGCGCGACGAACTGGCACACGTGCTGCCACGCCCGGCATTCGCGCGCTGGCAGCCCGACATCGATCGGGTGCTGGCGCGTTTTGACCAGCACGCACAGGTGGCGGCGACCCCTGGTGCGGCCATGGCGGCCCAGGTGCCGACTTGCAAGGATCCCGACGACCAGAAGTTCATCGACCTGGCCTGCGCGATTGGCGCACGTTGGCTGTTCACCCGCGACCGCGCCTTGCTCGATCTGTCCCGGCCCGCACGGCGAATGAACGTCGAAGTTCTGAAGCCCGGTGATTGGCTGTTCGACCGCAGCGAAGAATCGCCCGCCTCGGGGCAATGAAAGTCGGCGGCCGAGGCCGTCGCACCATAAAAAAGGGCGGCCGAAGCCGCCCTGGGTTCACGTGTCGAACCGACTACACGGCCGCTTCGCCGGCAGCAGCCTGCAACGCCGCCGCTTCAGTGGCCGCGTCGACGCCGGCCATCTGCACCGCAGCCAGCTCTTCAGCTTCTTGCAGCGCAATGGCACGGCGTTCGGTTTCGTCCATGGCTTCCTTGGCCTTGCGCGCCTGGTGGAAGGCCATGCCGGTGCCGGCAGGGATCAGCCGGCCTACGATGACGTTTTCCTTCAAGCCGCGCAGTTCGTCGCGCTTGCCCATGATGGCCGCCTCGGTCAGCACCCGGGTGGTTTCCTGGAAGGACGCCGCCGAGATGAACGAGTCGGTCGACAACGAGGCCTTGGTGATGCCCAGCAGCACGTCGGCATAGGTCGCCGGCATTTTGTCGGCCGCGCGCAGCTTGTCGTTGGTGCCGAACAGTTCCGAGCGCTCGACCTGCTCGCCGGCGATGTAGGTGCTGTCACCGACGTTGACGATCTGCACTCGACGCAGCATCTGGCGCACGATCACCTCGATGTGCTTGTCGTTGATCTTCACGCC
>JANNGZ010000115.1:0-5791 GCA_031404155.1 Burkholderiales bacterium | reverse complement strand
CCGTCACCGAGTTGTCGAGTTCCTGCCGGGTGTAGGGCAGGTCGGCGTCGAGCTGTTTGTAGCGCACGGCGCGGGTGCGGCGGTCGCGCACCGGCACGTGGAACTTGGCGTCCACGGTGCCGCCGTGTTCACCCACCTGGGGTGCTGATGCGAAAGACCTCGAAGCCGACGTTCACGCCGTCGACCACAGATTGATCGTAGGGGTACACGGCCACCAGGTTGCGATTGAAGAAGCCGAGCGTGTGCGCCGAGGGCGTGGCGGTGAGGCCGATCAGGTGGGCGTCGAAGTATTCGAGCACCTGGCGCCACAGGCCATAGATCGAGCGGTGGCATTCGTCGGTGACGATGAAATCGAACTGCTCGATCGGGATCGCCGGGTTGTAGGCCAGCGGCGCCACTTCGCCGTCGTCGTTGCTGCCCCAGGT
Organism: Burkholderiales bacterium; assembly: GCA_031404155.1. Taxonomy (GTDB): domain Bacteria; phylum Pseudomonadota; class Gammaproteobacteria; order Burkholderiales; family Burkholderiaceae_C; genus JANNGZ01. Next base: position 5,366 of record JANNGZ010000115.1, on the reverse strand, counting down.
CTCGAAGGCCGATCCTTCTTCGGCGGCCTCGTCGAGCTCCTCGCCGCGCAGCATCGCGTATAGGCGCTGGATGGTGGTGATGCAGACCTTGGCGTCGGGGTCGATGCGGTTGCCGTGCAGGTGCTGCACGATGTAGGTCTTGTCGAACTTGCGGCCGGCGCCCGGCGGGTCGTAGTTCTGGTACTCCTTGAGCGTCTGGTCGCCGAGGTTGTTGCGGTCGACCAGGAACAGGATGCGTTTCGCTTTCGCGTGTTTCAGCAAGCGCCAGCTGAAGGTGCAGGCGGTGAAGGTCTTGCCGGCGCCGGTGGCCATCTGGATCAGGGCACGCGGCTGGTCCTTGGCGAGCGAGGCTTCGAGGCCGTTGACGGCTTCGATCTGGCAACCGCGCAGGCCAGTGGTATCCAGCGGCGGCATGTGCCGCAGGCGTTGGCGCAGCGTGTCGGCGTCCTGCAGCCACGCGTGCAGCGTGTGCGGCTGGTGGAAAGCGAAGACGCGGCGCGAGCGCGGCTTGGGGTCGCGCATGTCGCGGAAGTAGGTTTCGTCGCCGGTGGCTTCGTAGTCGAACACCAGGTGGTCGTGCCAACGCGCCAGGTGATCGGGCAGCGTGACCATGTAACGTGCCGCCTGCTCGGCCACGCCGCTCAAGGTGACGCCCGCCTTCTTCGCCTCGATCACGCCGGCCGCCTTGCCGCCGACGAAGAGCAGGTAGTCGCAAGGCCCGCTGGGCAGCGGGAACTCGCGCACTGCAACGCCCTCGGCGGCATTGCGGTTGAAGTCGGCGTTGTCCTGAATCACCCACCCGGCAGCGATCAGCAAGGCGTCGATTGCTTCGCGCGCGCGCTGTTCCGGAGTGGTCGCCATGCGGGGATTATCTGGGCGCCTGTCGCTTGGCCCTGCAAACTCTTGCGTTGAAGGCGCCTTGTCGAGGCCAACCCTCCCTGGGGCAGAATCGAATCGACGCGGCTGCCGCGCCAAGTTGCCCCGCGAGGCCCAACGCATGAGCCCGCACGGCCGCCCGAAGGGCGAATTCACCGCAGTACGCAGTACGGAGGTTGCCTGATGAGCAGGCCCTACAAGATTCCCGAGTCGGTGCTGGTGGTGATGCACACGCCGGCGCTCGACGTGCTGTTGATCGAGCGCGCCGACAAGCCTGGGTTCTGGCAGAGCGTCACCGGCTCGAAGGACCGGGTCGACGAGCCGCTGGTGCAGACCTGCGTGCGCGAGGTGGGTGAGGAGACCGGCATCGTCATCGGCGGTCCCGGCGTGCCGCTGGATCACTTGCTCGACTGGCAGCTGTCGAATGTCTACGAGATCTACCCGGTGTGGCGGCACCGTTATGCACCCGGCGTCACGCACAACACCGAACATGTGTTCGGGCTGCGCGTGCCCGCGGGCACGCCGGTGACGCTGAACCCGCGCGAACACCTGGCGTTCCGCTGGCTGCCCTGGCGCGAAGCGGCCGACCTGTGCTTTTCGCCGAGCAACGCCGAAGCGGTGCTGCAATTGCCGCACTTTGCCGGCGGCGGCGTCGGCGCAAGAGCAGGGGCCGCGGCATGACGGCCTTTGTACATTCAACCCAGCTCCCGCCCTACACCGGCGTCGGCAGCCACCTGCGCGTGGCCACCTACAACATCCACAAGGGCGTGCGCGGCCTGGGCACGCGCAAGCGCCTGGAGATCCACAACCTGGGCCTGGGCATCGAGGCGCTGGACGCCGACATCGTGCTGCTGCAGGAGGTGCGCCTGTTTCACACCCGCGACGCGCGCCACTTCGACCAGACCTGGTTCGGCTGGCCCGACGCGAGCCAGGCCGAGTTCCTGGCGCCCGAGGGCTACCACTCGGCCTACCGCTCGAATGCGGTCACGCGCCACGGCGAACATGGCAATGCGCTGCTCTCGCGCTGGCCGCTCGGCGATGTGGGCCACCACGACGTCAGCGACCACCGCTTCGAGCAGCGCGGCCTGCTGCATGTGCCGGTGCAATGGCAGGGCAGCTGGCTGCATGTGGTGGTGGCGCATTTCGGCCTGGTGCATTCGAGCCGGGTGCGCCAAGTGCAGCGGCTGGCGCATTTCATCCGCGAGCATGTGCCCGAGGGCGAACCGCTGCTGGTCGGCGGCGACTTCAACGACTGGGGCGAACGCCTGGACGCGCCGATGGAGGGCATCGGCCTGAAGCGCGCGCGGGCGCATGGCGGCAGCGCGGTGCACCGGCTCACCTTCCCCTCGCGCCTGCCGGTGTTTGCGCTCGACCGCATGTACCTGCGCGGCCTGCGCTGCGCCTCCACCATGGTGCCGCGCGGCGCCAGCTGGGCGCGCATGTCGGACCATTTGCCGATGGTGGCGGAGCTGGAGTTCTTGTGAGCGCCCCCAAGGCCGCCGCAGCGCGGCTGCCGCCCATCACCAGAGGCGCTGGGCCTTCGGGCTGTCCAAGTCCGCGCAGGCGAACTTGGAGCCGCGGCCCTCAGCCCACCCGAGGGGGGGCAAGCAAACTTGGGACGACCCGGGGTTTCCTTGTGAGCCGGCCGCGGCGCGCGGCAGGCGAAGGCGGCGCCCGATGAGCGCCGTGATCGACCCGCGCACAGACTGGTACGCGCAGCCGTATGCCACCTTCTGCGGCGGCAACGACGTCACCCTGCTCGAAGGCGGCGACGCGCTCTTCCCCGCGATGGTCACCGCGCTGGCGCACGCCACGCACGAGGTCTGGCTCGCCACCTACATCTTTCATGACGACGCGGCTGCGCTGGCAATCATGGACGCGCTGGTGGCGGCCGCCCAGCGCGGGGTGCGGGTGCGTGTGGTGGTCGACGGCTTCGGCTCCAAGGCCACCCTGCCCACGCTGATGCGCCGCTTCTCCGGCAGCGGGGTCGCGCTCGCGGTGTTCCGCCCGGTGGACCGCTGGTGGACCTGGCTGCAACCGGGCCAGCTTCGCCGGCTGCACCAGAAGCTGTGCGTGGTCGACAGCGACATCGGCTTTGTCGGCGGCATCAACCTCATTGGCGACCGCAACGACCTGCACCATGGCATCGACGACGCGCCGCGCCTGGACTACGCGGTGGCGCTGCGCGGCCCGGTGGTGGCGCCGGTGGAGCAAACCGCGCGGGCGATGTGGACCCGCGCCGAATTCGGCCACGACTGGCGCGACGAGGTGCTCTCGCTGGTGCGCAGCACCGAGCCGGTGGCGCGCGCCCGCGCGCTGCTGCAAAGGGTGCGCATCGTCAAGCGCGACCCCGGCGACGTCAACGAGGACGACGAGACGCGCCCGGTGCTCGCCGCCTTCGTGGTGCGCGACAACCTGCGCCAGCGCCGCGCCATCGAGCGCAGCTATATCGAAGCGTTCGCCACCGCGCGCGATCGGGTGGACCTGATGTCGCCCTACTTCTACCCCGGCCGGCTCTTTCGCCGCACGCTGAAGGACGCGGCGCGCCGCGGCGTGCAGGTGCGCCTGCTGCTGCAGGGCAAGCTCGACTACCGTTTTGCCGGCCTCGCCGCCAGCGTGCTCTACGACGAACTGCTCACCCAGGGTGTGCGCATCTTCGAATACACGCCCGCCTTCCTGCACGCCAAGGTGGCGCTGGCCGACGACGACTGGGCCACCGTGGGCAGCTCCAACATCGACCCCTTGAGCCTGCTGCTCAACCTGGAGGCCAACGTGATCGTGCGCGACGAGGGCTTCAGCCGCGAACTCTCGGCACGCTTCGAAGCCGCGCTCGCCGCGTCGCGTGAAGTCACCGCGCCGCCGGTGCCCGCCGGCTGGTGGGCCGTGCTGCGCCGCGGCTTCGTGGCCTGGGCAGCGCACTGGTATCTGCGCATGGCGGGGATCACCGGGAAGTACTGAGCGCCCCCAGGGCCGGGCTGCGCCCAGCCCGCCCCCCGCGGGGGGCAAGGAAACTTGTGGCGGCCCGGCGTTTCCTTGGGAGCGCCCCCAGGCCGACGACTACGTCGTCCGCCCCCCCGAGGGGGTATGAGCAAAGTGGCAGAGCCACATTTGCTCATGAGGCCCTCGTCGCCGCCGCGCACGCCGAGTGCCGCCTGGCCCTGGTCGTTCTTGCAAGCGATGAATCTCATGCGCTGTCCTGCACTTGCAATTCGTAGTTGGTGACGAAGTCTTCGGGCGGTGTCGGCCCCCAGACATAAAACGAGTCCTGCGGCGGGTGGTCGGCCGCGGGCCAGTCGAGGTCGTGCGGCACGAAGTCGATGTCGAAGGAATACTCGGCGTAGCTGCCCCAGGGGTCGCGCACATAGTGGAAGTAGTTCGAGCCGAGCACATGGCGCCCGAGGCCCCAGCCCTGGCCATGGCCGGCGGCGCGCATCTGCTCGGCGCCGCAGCCCACCTCGTCGATGCTGCCGACGTCCCAGCTCGAGTGGTGCAGCCCGGGCGCGTGCGACTTGGCAAACGCCACCAGGTGGTGGTCGCTGCCATGCGGCCCGTGCAGGAAGGCGATGCCGTCGCCCGAGTGGTCGGACAGGCGCAGGCCGAGCACCTCGCTCAGGAAGGTCACCATGCGGGGCACCTCTGCGCTGTAGAAGAGCAGGTGCGAGAGGCAGCGTGGGCGCACCGGCACCACCACACTGCGTGCCGGCGCGGCGCCGCGCCCGGGCGGCACCTCGGCGCGCGGCAGCGGCCGGCATTTCGCGCTCGGCGACACTTTGGGCGCGACCACCAATTGCAGCGCGGTGCCGTCCGGGTTGCGCAGCCACAGGCCGGCGCCGTCGGAATCACCACTGAACAGCGGGTGCGGCGCGCAGCCGATGCCGCGATGCGCGATGCGCTCGCGAAAAATCGCCTCGTCGCCGGCGTCGATGCCGTAGCTCACGTACTCCAGCCGCTTGGCCGTGGTGCCGCCGTACACCGCGCCCCAGGCGTGGGGATGACCGAAGGTGTGCAGCTCGAGGTGGCCGCCGAGCCGGCGCACCTCCAGGCCGAAGGCGCGGTAGAACTGCTCTGCCTGCTCCAGGTCCGGCACCGAGAAGACGAAGCGGTTGACCGAATGGACCGCGGTGACGCCGGCGCGGCGCAGGCTGCTGATGGGATTCAGGGCGGGGTTCATGCTGTTCTCCATCTCAATCGACAAAGCCGGTGACTTGCTTCAGCAGCGCGGCGCCGTCGGTGGGCCACGACGCGCCCCGCCAGGCCACATGCTGGTCGGGTCGGATCAGGGTGCAGCGCGCGTTGTACAGCGCGGCGACACCGGCTTCCCGCGGCTGGATCACCTTCAACGCGATGCCGAGTTCGCGCGCTTGGTGCAGTGCATTTCCCAGCTCATCGGCTGCTGTGTCCGGCGTGGCGAGCAGGGTGAAGCCGGCGCCGAAGTGGTCGTACAAGGAGCTGCCGTCATGCAGCCAGGCGTGCGGCGCCAGGTGGCCCGG
>JANNGZ010000114.1:0-3047 GCA_031404155.1 Burkholderiales bacterium | reverse complement strand
GAACACCCGACGAGCCGACGCCGGCCGCGCTGCGGCGCTACCTCGACGAGTTCCTGAGCGACCCGCGCGTCGTCGAGATTCCGCGCCTGCTGTGGTGGCTGATCCTGCACGGCATCGTGCTGCGCGTGCGGCCAGCCAAGTCGGCCGCCAAGTACGCGAGCGTCTGGACACCCGAAGGCTCGCCGCTGGCCGTCTGGACCGCGAAGCAAGCGAAGTTGTTGCAAGGCTACTTGGGGCAGCGCGGGCACCTGCCGCCGTCGCTCTGGGTGCGGCATGCGATGCGCTACGGCAATCCGTCCGTCGTCAGCGTGCTCGACGAGTTGAAAGCCGGCAACGCCACCCGCATCCTGGTGCTGCCGATGTACCCGCAGTACGCGGCAGCCACCACGGCCAGCGTGGCCGACGCGGTGATGGCGTGGATGCGCAAGCAGCGCCGCCAGCCCGAGCTGCGCTTCGTCAACCACTACCACGACGACCCCGGCTACATCGCCGCGCTGGTGCAGCGCGTGCGGCAGCACTGGCAGACCGAAGGCCGCGGCGAGCGCCTCGTGCTCAGCTTTCACGGCGTGCCAGAACGCTCGCTGCATGCCGGTGACCCCTACCACTGTGAGTGCCACGTCACCGCACGCCTGCTCGGGCAACGGCTGGGCATGGCCAAGGGCGAATTGCTGGTCACGTTCCAGAGCCGCTTCGGCAAGGCCAAGTGGCTGACGCCGTACACCGAACCGACCCTGGTGGCGCTGGCGGTGCAAGGCGTCAAGCGCGTGGACATCATGTGCCCGGGCTTCAGCGCCGATTGCCTCGAGACGCTGGAGGAGATCGACCAGGGAGCGCGCGCCGCCTACCTCGCCGCGGGCGGAGAGGCCTTCCAGTACATCCCCTGCCTGAATGACCAGCACGAATGGATTGCAGCGTTGAGCGCGATCGCGCTGCGGCACTTGCAGGGCTGGCCGACCGGCGCCGATGGCACGCAAGCCCAGCCGGTCGACCTGCCAGCCCAGCGCCAGCGAGCCCTGGCCCTGGGCGCGACCGACTGAGTCAGCGCCGCGCGGAGGCCGCCCGCAAGCGCTTGACGGCCCGCGGCAGCACCAGCACGGCGATCACCGCGATCAGCAGCGCCAGCGACATCGGCCGCTCGACGAACACGGTCCACTTGCCTTCGCCGATCGACATCGCGTTGCGCAACTGCGCTTCGGCCAGGGGGCCGAGGATCATGCCGACGACCACTGGCGCCGCGGGGAAATCGAAGCGCCGCATCACCACACCGAGCAGCCCGATGCCGTACAGCAGCACCAGGTCGAACGCCGACTGGCGCATGCCGTACACACCCACCGTCGCGAAGATCAGGATGCCGGCGTAGAGCGGCGCCTTCGGCAGCTTCAGCAGCTTGACCCACAGCCCGACCAGGGGCAGGTTCAGGATCAGCAGCATCACGTTGCCGATGTAGAGCGAGGCGATGAGGGCCCAGACCAGGGACGCGTTCTTGTCGAACAACTGCGGGCCGGGCTGGATGCCGTAGTTCTGGAACGCGCCGAGCAGGATCGCGGTGGTGTTCGAGGTCGGGATACCGAGCGTCAGCAGCGGGATCAGGGTGGCCGTGATCGCCGCGTTGTTGGCCGCCTCGGGCCCGGCCACGCCCTCGATCGCGCCCGTGCTGCCGAACTCGGCTTTGTGCTTGGAGAGTTTTTTCTCGGTCGCATAGCTGAGGAAGGTCGGAATTTCGCTGCCGCCCGCCGGAATGCAGCCGAACGGGAAACCGATGCCGGTGGCGCGCAGCCACGCCGGCCAGGAGCGGCGCCACTCGGCCGCGGTCATGTGGACCTTGCTCAACTTGTTCTGCGTTTCGACCACCCGCCCCTGGTAGAGCACCGCGTACAAGGTCTCGGCCACGGCAAACAGGCCCACGGCCACCAGCACGACCTCCAGGCCGTCGAGAAACTCGGGCACACCGCCGGTGTATCGCGCCTGGCCCGAGATCTGGTCCAGGCCCACCAGGCCCATGGCCAGGCCGACGAACAACGCGGTCAGGCCGCGCAGCGTGCTCTTGCCGAGCACCGCGCTGATGGTGCAGAAGGCCAGCAGCATCAGCATGAAGTACTCGGGCGGCCCGAGCTTGACGGCGTGCGTGGCGATCAGCGGCGCGAACAAGGTCACCAGCACCGTGGCGATGGTGCCGGCCACGAAGGAGCCGATCGCAGCGGTCGCCAGGGCCGCACCCGCGCGGCCGTTCTTGGCCATCTTGTTGCCTTCGAGCGCGGTCACCATCGAGCCCGCCTCGCCAGGCGTGTTGAGCAGGATCGAGGTGGTCGAGCCGCCGTACATCGCACCGTAGTAAATGCCGGCGAAGAAGATCATCGACGCTGTCGGTTCGACCTTCAATGTGATCGGCAGCAGCATCGCCACCGCCGTCGCCGGCCCGATGCCGGGCAGCACGCCGACCGTCGTGCCGAGCGTGCAGCCGACCAGGGCCCACAGCAGGTTGATCGGCGTGCCCGCGGTCTGAAAGCCCTGCCAGAGCAGGCCGAGGATGTCCATCAGATCCAGCCGGTCGAGGTCAGCCCAGGCAGATTGATCGCGAGCAGCTTGGTGAACATCCAGTACACCGGCGCGGCGATCGCGATGCCGGTCGCAAGCGCGGTGAGCCAGCCGCGCAATCCGCCCATTTCACGGCCCTGCGAGGCCGTGAAGCCGCGCACCGCCAGCGCGAAGCACAGCGCGTTGCTGAGCACGAAGCCGATCGTCGTCAACAGCGCCGCATTGGCGAGCAAGGCCGCCGAGACCCAGGCGAATCCCGCCCAGTCGCCCCGCGCGGCGCCTTCGGCTTCTTCTTTCGCGCGAAAGCCGCCGATCGATGCTTCCCAGAGCAGGAATCCGCCGCACAGCAGCAGGCAAGCCGCCACCACCCAGGGCAGAAAATTCGGCCCGACGCCGCCGTAGCCGGCTTCGCCGGGGATGCCGATCGCACCGGCCGCAAGCAGTGCGCCGAGCAGCAGCACGCCTGCGCCGACGCCGGTTTCGGCCGCGCGGCGCGACATCAGATCATTCCC
>JANNGZ010000113.1:0-6606 GCA_031404155.1 Burkholderiales bacterium | reverse complement strand
TGCGCTGGCCGGCTGCGCTGGCGTCCCGCCCGGCGTCAGGGCCGGATGCGGTGCACCACCAGCACCGCCGGCGCGCGCTTCAGGGTGCGCAGCACTTCGGCCAGGTGCAGGCGGTCGCGCACCGCCACGGTGAGGCGCATGTCGGCGGTGTCGCTGTTGCCTTGTTCGCCCATGTCGATATGGGTGATGTCGGCCTCGGCCGCGCTTACCGCGGCAGCCACGCGTGCCAGCGCGCCCTTTTCGTTGCGCAGGCTCATCAGCACGCCGGTCTCGAAGGCATGCCTGGGTTCCTCGGACCACTCCACCGGCATCCAGCGTTCGCTGTCGCGCTCGAACAGGCGCTTGCCGACGCCGCATTCGGCGGTGTGGATGGTGAGGCCTTCGCCGCGCCCGAGGTAGCCGACGATCTCGTCGCCGGGAATCGGGCGGCAGCAGCTCGCGAGCTGCACCGAGGCGCCTTCGCTGCCGTCGATCGTCACATGGCCCTGGGTGGGTGCGGCGTCGTCGTCGCTGGCATAACGGCCGAGGGTGAGCGTGAGCGGGTCGGGGCGGGTGCCGCGTTCGGCCATCAGCTTGGCCATGCGCTTGGCGACGATGTTGGCGATCTTGCGGCCGAGGCCGATGTCCACCATCAGCTCGCCGCGGCTGCGGTTGCCGCTCCAGCGGGTGATCTGCTGCCAGAGGGCCTCGTTCTCGCCTTCGCCGGAGGGCATCGGCAGGCCTTCGGCGCGCAGCGACTGCACCAGCAGCTTTTCGCCCAGCGCGCGCGACTCTTCCTGCTCCATCGTCTTCAGGTAGTGGCGGATCTTGGAGCGTGCGCGGCCGGTGCGAACGAAGTTGAGCCAGCCCGGGTTCGGCCGCGCGTTGGGCGCGGTGTTCACATGCACAACGTCGCCGCTTTTCAGCTCGGTGCGCAGCGCCACCGGCTCGCCGTTGACGGTGGCGCCGACGCAGCGGTCGCCCACGTCGGAGTGGATCGCGTAGGCAAAGTCCACCGGCGTGGCGCCGCGCGGCAGCGCCAGGATCTTGCTTGCCGGGGTGAAGACATAGACCGCGTCGGGGAAGAGGTCGATCTTCACGTGCTCGAGGAACTCGGCCGAGTCGCGGGTGTCGTCCTGGATGTCGATCAGCGATTGCAGCCACATCGCTCCCAGGCGCTGTGCCTCGTCGGGCGTCTTCTGGCCGGTTTTGTACATCCAGTGCGCGGCGATGCCGGTTTCGGCCACCGCGTTCATCGGCTCGGTGCGCATCTGGAACTCCACCGCGGTGCCCAGCGGGCTCACCAGCGTGGTGTGCAGCGACTGGTAGCCGTTGGACTTGGGGATCGCGATGAAGTCCTTGAAGCGCCCGGGCACCGGCTTGTAGAGCTGGTGCAGCACGCCCATCGCGAGATAACACTCGGGCAGCGTGCTCACCACGATGCGAAAGCCGAAGATGTCGTTGACCTGCGCGAAGCTGGAGTGTTTCTCGCGCATCTTGCGGTAGATCGAATACACCGTTTTCTCGCGGCCGAACACCTTGGCCTTCAGCTTGGCCACGGCGAAGGCCTTTTCGACATCGCGCTGCACCCGCTCGACGATGTCGCGCCGGTTGCCGCGAGCCCGTTGCAAGGCCTTGGACAGCGCGCCGTGCCGCCAGGGGAAGAGCTGCTCGAAGGACAGCTCCTGCAGCTCGCGGTAGCTCTGGTTCAGGCCCAGGCGGTGCGCGATCGGGGCGTAGATGTCGATCGTCTCCTGCGCGATGCGCTGGCGTTTCTCCAGCGTCTTGGCGCCGAGCGTGCGCATGTTGTGCAGGCGGTCGGCGAGCTTGATCAGGATCACGCGCACGTCGCGCGACATCGCCAGCAGCATCTTGCGGAAGGACTCGGCCTGGCCCTCCTCGCGGGTGTTGAAGTGCAGCTTGTCGAGCTTGGTCAGGCCGTCCACCAGCTCGGCCGTCGGCGCGCCGAAACGCTCGATCAGCTCGGCCTTGGTGATGCCGCAATCCTCCATCGCGTCGTGCATCAGCGCGGCCATGATCGCCTGCGTATCGAGCTTCCAGTCGGCGCAAAGGCCGGCCACCGCGATCGGGTGGGTGATGTAGGGCTCGCCGCTGGCGCGGAACTGGCCCAGGTGCGCCTCATCGGCGAACCTGTAGGCCTCGCGCACCTTTTTCAGGTCGGCCTTGCCGAGGTAGGCGAGCTTGTCGACCAGTACCGCGAAGGAAGCCGCGGCCGCGTCGTCCTTCGGTTTTTGCGCCGTGCCACGCGCCACCCCCTGCAGCGCGCTCGGCAGCAAATCAACGGCAAAGGAGCGAATGCCCATGGCCGCAATTTAGCAGGGCAAGGAAAACTGCGTTCTCAATGCAAAACGGACGCCAGGGGCGTCCGTTTCTGGGAAGGTGCAGAAGCGCCCCTCAAAACAAAAGGTAAGGGCGCCAAGGGCGTCCCGCTTTCCCTCTGTTCATATCGGAACCTTGCGCAGCATCTCGATGCCGACCTCGCCGGCCGCGATTTCACGCAGCGCTGTCACACCTGGCTTGTTCTTGGTTTCGATCTTCGGCGTGTGGCCCTGGCTCAGCATGCGTGCGCGGTAGGTTGCGGCGAGCACCAACTGGAAGCGGTTCGGGATTTTGGACAGGCAATCTTCGACGGTGATGCGAGCCATGTGGCGGGTGCTTTCAGGGTGGTCAGATCAGGTTGAGTGCGGAGAAAACCTGGGAGCGGTTCCTGCGCTGCGCGGCGTACTTCAGTCGCTGCGAATGGACGACGGTTTTGAGGTCGAAAAGCGCCGTCTCGAAGACAGCGTTGATTATAACGAAGTCGAAGTGCCGGGCGTGAGCCACCTCGGTGCGTGCATTGGCCAGGCGCTGCGCGATGGTCTCGGGCCGGTCTTCGCCGCGCCGGCGCAGCCGCATCTCCAGTTCTTCCCAGCTCGGAGGCAGGATGAAGATCAGCACCGCGTGGGCGAAGATCTGCTTGATTTGCAAGGCCCCCTGCCAGTCGATCTCGAGCACCACGTCCTCGCCCGCGGCCAGGCGCGCCTGCAGGCCGACCCGGGAGGTGCCGTAGAGGTGGCCGTGCACCTGCGCCCACTCGAAAAACTCGGCGCGGTCGACCATGGCGCGAAACGCGGCCTCGTCGATAAATTGGTATTCGCGGCCGTCCTGCTCCTGCCCGCGCGGCGCGCGCGTGGTGTGCGAGACCGACACCGAGAGGTGCGAGTCCAGCTCCATCAGCGCCTTGACCAGGCTGGACTTGCCTGCCCCGCTGGGCGCCGCGACGACGAACAGATTGCCTGGCGTTTCCATCGTCGCAATTCTCACCGATGCGCCTGCCGGGCGGGCGACGAGCTCGCCATCGACCGAAGCACCTGCTGCGAGCAAGGTTTCGGCGGCCCTCAAAGGCCAGCGAAGGCTCGAAAAGTGCCCGATACCGCAAGCGGAGTGCGGTCGCTCATCCGGGATTCGGCGCGAGCCCGCCGATAGTGATGGTGTGCCACTCCCACCACCACAAATGCCCGCGACCCGACACGCAATCACGGCCAGGTGCCGGACGAGAACGGCCCCGACGCCGCACATTGTCGGCCGATGCCGGCGAGCGCGAAGCTGCGCCGTTAGACGGAGCGCCTGAACATGTTCAGGCTCCTGCATTACTTCTCGATCGCCAGCCTGCTGTCGATCGTTGCCGCGTCGATCGGCTTGAGCGCGTTCTACAGCTGGGCTGCCAAGGAAGACATCCTCCGGTTCGAGGAGATGAACAGCGTCGACCTGACCCGGATCGTCGCCAACAAATTCGAGGATGTCTGGAAGCCGTTGCTGCGGGCCGCGCCTGCCTTGTCCGACGAGCAACTGCGGGCCGATCCCCGCACCGAAGCCCTGCACGTTGCGATCGGCGCCGCGGTTGCGGGCACCTCGGTCGTCAAGGTCAAGCTGTTCAGCCTGGACGGTCGCACCGTGTATTCGAGCGACCCGCGTCAGACCGGCGAAAACAAGCGCACCCATGGCGGGTTCGCCGCCGCCAAAGCCGGCCGTACCGTGAGCGAGATCACGCAGCGGGATCACGTCAGCGCTTTCGACAACGAGCTCGCGAACCGCGGTGTGCTTTCCAGCTTCACACCCTTGCGCGCCCGCGGGTCTGAAGAAATCGTGGCCGTCTTCGAGCTCTACCAGGACGTCACGCCGTTGCTCAGCCGGATCGAGGCGACCGAGCGCACCGTCGTCGCCGGCGTGTTGGCGGTTCTCCTGCTGCTCTACGGCATCCTCTTTCTCATCGTGCTGCGGGCCGACCGCATCCTGCGGCGCCAGGATGCCCAGGGCCGGGTGGCGTCGGAGCAACTTCAAAACGCGAGCGACGAACTCGGCCGCCGGGCCATGAACCTAGCATTCGAAGAAGCGCGCACTTCGGCGATCCTGAACGCGGCGCACGACTGCATCCTCACTGCCGATGCGCAAGGCGTGGTGACCGAATTCAACCCCGCCGCCGAGCGCACCTTCGGCCTGCGGCGCGCCGACGCGCTCGGGCGCCCCCTGGCCGATTTGATCCTCCCGCCGGAGCATCGCCAGGCCTACATCGAGCGGGCGCGCCGGCTGATCGCGAGTGGTACGCCCCGCCGCCTCGGCAAGCGTTTTGAGATGACGGCCCAGCGCCAGGATGGCAGCCGCTTTCAAGCCGAGGTGGCGATCTCCGACGTTCGCGTCGGCGACAAACTCTTCCTCGCCCTCTACCTGAGCGACATCAGCGACCGCCTGCGCGAGGACACCAGGCTGCGCGAAGTCCAGGCGCGCAACCGCGTGCTGGCCACGATGGTCGAACAATCGACCGATGCGATTCACGCCCGCGACCTCGACGGCAACATCACCTACTGGAACCAGGGTGCCGAGCGCCTCAGCGGCTACCGCGCGGCCGAGGCCATCGGCCAGCCGCTGCGCTCGCTGCACCTGAGCGGCCGGACGGAACAGGAGCTGGCCAAGATCCGGGCCCGCATACGCGCCGGCGACCGCGCCGAGTTCGAAGATCAGCGTGCGAACAAAACCGGGCAATGGACCGATGTATCGGTGCGCACCGCGCCGTTGTTCGACGACGACGGCCGGCTCAACGGACAGGTGAGCGTCTTGCGCGACGTGACCGCGGCCAAGGCCGCGGAGCGCACGCTGCGCGACAGCGAGACCCGGAACCGCGAACACGCCGCATTCCTGCAGACGCTGCTGGACGAGTTGCCGGTGGGTGTCTCGCTGGTGGACAAGAACCTCCGGGTGGTCGTCTTCAACGAAGCCAAGCTCAGGCTGCTGGACCTGCCGGCAGAGCTGGCCCGGCCCGGGGCCTCGCTGGAGAGCATCTTCCGACATTACGCCGACCGCGGCGTTTACGGGCCCGGCGACAGGCAAGCGCTGGTCGCCGAACGAATCGCGCTGGCGCGCCAGCCGAAACCGCACCGCTTCGAGCGCGAACAGCCCGACGGCCGCGTGCTCGAAACCCGCGGCATTGTCTTGCCCGATGGCGGCCTGGTGACGATCGTGATCGACATCACCGAGCGCAAGATGGCCGAGTTGGCGCTGCGCGAGAGCGCGCTCAAGAGCCGGGAACACGCCGAGTTCCTGCAGGCGCTGCTCGACGCGCTGCCGGTGGGCGTTTCGCTGACCGACCGGCACCTGAATGTCGCGGTCGCCAACCAGGCCAGCCTGCAGCTGCTGGACTTGCCGGCCGAGGTGTTCGGAAGGGGTGCCGCGCTGGAGAATGTCTTCCGCTACAACGCGGCGCGAGGCGAATACGGGCCCGGCGACTCGCAAGCGCTCGTCGCCCAGCGGCAGGCGTTGGCGCAACAGCCCAGGGCACATCGGTTCGAACGTCAGCGACCCGATGGCACCGCGATCGAAGTTCGCGGAGTGCCCCTGGCCGATGGCAGCATGGTGACCACCTACACCGACGTCACCGAGCGCCACCGGGCCGTAGCCGTGCTGAGGGAGAGCGAGCGCAGGAACCGCGAGCACGCGGAGTTTCTGCAGGCGCTGCTGGATGCACTGCCGGTGGGTGTGGCGTTGGTTGACAGGGACCTGAACTTCGTCGTTGCAAACGACGCGAGCGTCAAACTGCAGCGCCTGCCGGACGGCTTTCTCAAACCGGGCAGTTCGATGCAGAACCTGTTTCGCTATCACGCCGAACGCGGTGTCTACGGGCCGGGCGATGTGGCCTCGCTGGTTGCCGCACGAATGGCGCGCGCCCGCGACCCCGCGCCGCACCGGGCTGAGCGTGAGCTGGCGGACGGCAGCGCACTGGAAGTGCGCGCGATGCAGATGCCCGACGGCAGCCGGGTGACCACCTTCACCGACATCACCGAGCGAAAGCTGGCCGAGCGCGAACTGCGTGTGGCCAAGGACGCCGCCGAGGCGGGCAGCCAGGCCAAGAGCGCCTTCCTGGCAGTGATGAGCCACGAAATCCGCACCCCGATGAACGCGGTGATCGGCCTGCTCGAACTGCTGCGCCTGAGCCCGCTGGACGCCGAGCAGCAGGAGACGGTGGACACGGTGCGCGAGTCGAGCAAGTCGCTGCTGCGCCTGATCGACGACGTGCTCGACTTCTCCAAGATCGAGGCCGGCAAGCTCGAACTGATGGAAGAGCCGGCGTCGCTG
>JANNGZ010000112.1:0-24924 GCA_031404155.1 Burkholderiales bacterium | reverse complement strand
TTGTCGACGAAGGCCTTGTAGCCGGCGGCGTAGGCGGCGTCCTGGTAGCCGGCGAGGAAGTCGACCCGCTTGTTCACCGTCTCCTCGAGCGAGGGCTTCTTGACGAACTCGATGACTTGCGCGGCCTGGTCGGGCCGCGTTCCCGATCCCACGGCCTTGAACAACGCCTGCACCGAGGCCAGGTCATGGGCACAACGCCGGCCCCATTCGAACGCCGCCTTGTTGTTCTCCACCTGCACCCCGTTGAGCTCGATCGCGCGCTGCATCGCGGCCAGCGACACCGGCACGCGGCCCTTCTGCCAGGCGTAGCCGAGCAGCAGCGGGTTGGCGTAGATCGAGTCGCCGAGCATCTGCACCGCCACCTGTTCGGCATCGAATGCGCCGACGAGGTCCGCGCCCACGCTCTGCTGGATCGCGGTTTCGCAATGGCCGCCGGGGAACTGCCAGTCGGCGTTCTTGACGAAGGCCGCGGTGGGCGTGCCATGCGTATTCAGCGCCACGAAGGTGCGGCCGCGCTGCATCACGCTCATCGTGTACTTGCTCGCGCCGACGATCGAGTCGCAGGCGATCACCAGGTCGGCCTGCGCGGTGTCCACCTTGGTGGTGTGGATCGCACCCTGCCGGTTCGCGATCTGGATATGGCTCCAGGTGGCGCCGCCCTTTTGCGCCAGGCCGCCCGCGTCCTGTGTCACCACGCCCTTGCCCTCGAGGTGCGCGGCCATGCCGAGCAGCTGGCCGATGGTGATCACGCCGGTGCCGCCGACACCGCCGACCACGATGCCCCAGGCGGCCTCGGTCAGCGGCATCGCGGGTTCGGGCAACGGGGGCAGCGACGACGGCGAAGCCGGCGTCTGGGGGCCGGTTCCCTTCTTCGGCTTGATCAATTGCCCGCCCTCGACCGTGACGAAGCTCGGGCAGAAGCCCTTCACGCAGGAGTAGTCCTTGTTGCAGGTGTTCTGGTTGATGCGGCGCTTGCGGCCGAACTCGGTCTCGACCGGCTCCACCGAGAGGCAGTTGCTCTGCACCGAACAGTCGCCGCAGCCTTCGCAGACCAGCTCGTTGATCACCACCCGCTTGTCTGGGTCGGCCAGCTTGCCGCGCTTGCGGCGGCGGCGCTTTTCGGTGGCGCAGGTCTGGTCGTAAATGATCGCGGTGGTGCCCTTCAACTCACGGAACTCGCGCTGGATGCGGTCGAGCTCGTCGCGGTGGTGCACCGTGACGCCCGACTCCAACGCGACACCGTCGTATTTCTCCGGCTGGTCGGTCACGATCACCAGCTTGCTCACGCCCTCGGCGAGCAGGCTCTTGTGGATCTGGATCACCGAGTGACCTTCCGGCCGCTCGCCCACCGGCTGCCCGCCGGTCATCGCCACCGCGTCGTTGTAGAGCACCTTGTAGGTGATGTTCACGCCCGCCGCGATGGCCTGGCGGATCGCGAGCAGGCCCGAATGGAAATAGGTGCCGTCGCCGAGGTTGGCGAACACATGCGCGTCGCTGGTGAACGGCGCCTGGCCGACCCAGGCCACACCCTCGCCGCCCATCTGGCTGAAGGTGCTGGTGCTGCGGTCCATCCACACCGCCATGAAGTGGCAGCCGATGCCGGCCATCGCACGCGAACCTTCGGGCACGCGGGTGCTGGTGTTGTGCGGGCAGCCCGAGCAGAACCAGGGCGCCCGTTCGCCGGTGTTGACCGTGATCGCCGCCAACTCGCGCTCGCGCGCTTCCACGATCGCGATGCGGGCGTCCATGCGCGCGGCGATCTCGCTGCCCGTGGGCGCGATGCCCATCTTACCCAGGCGTTTGGAGATCGCCTTGGCGATGATCGCGGGGGTCAGGTCGGCCTTGGCGCGCAACAGCCAGTTTTCGCTCGGGTTGGGCATGCTCCACTCGCCGCCGGTGCGATCTTCGCCATTCGGGCCTTCCGGCTCGTCGAACTTGCCGAGCACGTTGGGCCGCACGTCGGCGCGCCAGTTGTAGAGCTCTTCCTTGATCTGGTACTCGATGACCTGGCGCTTTTCTTCGACCACCAGGATTTCTTGCAGCCCCTGCGCAAACTCCCGCGTGATCGTGGCTTCCAGCGGCCACACCACGTTGACCTTGTGCACCCGGATGCCGAGCCTGCGGCAGGTGTCGTCGTCCAGCCCCAGGTCCGAGAGCGCCTGGCGCGTGTCGTTGAAGGCCTTGCCGCTGGCGATGATGCCGAAGCGGTCGTGCGCCGACTGAACCACGTTGTGGTTCAAGCGGTTGGCGCGCACATAGGCCAGCGCCGCGTACCACTTGTAGTCCATCAGCCGCGCTTCCTGCTCGAGCGCGCCGTCGGGCCAGCGGATATGCAGGCCGCCCGGCGGCATCACGAAGTCCTCGGGCAGCACGACCTTCACCCGGTCGGGGTCCACCTGCACCGAGGCCGACGACTCCACCACTTCCTGGATCGTCTTCATGCCGCTCCACACGCCCGAGAAGCGGCTCATCGCAAAGGCGTGCAGCCCCATGTCGAGGATGTCCTGTACGTTCGACGGGAAGAACACCGGCAGCCCGCAGGCCTTGAAGATATGGTCGCTCTGGTGCGCCGCGGTGGAACTCTTGGCCACATGGTCGTCGCCCGCAATCGCGATCACGCCGCCGTGTTTCGCGGTGCCGGCCATGTTGGCGTGTTTGAAGACATCGGAGCAGCGGTCCACGCCCGGCCCCTTGCCGTACCAGATGCCGAAGACGCCGTCGTACTTCTTGCTTTGCGGGTAGAGGTCGAGTTGCTGCGTGCCCCAGACCGCGGTGGCGCCGAGCTCTTCGTTGACACCCGGCTGGAACACGATGTGGTTGGCGGCGAGGTGTTTTTTCGCCGCCCACAGCGCCTGGTCGTAGCCGCCCAGCGGCGAACCTCGGTAGCCGCTGATGAAGCCGCCGGTGTTCAGGCCCGCCGCTGCGTCGCGCGCGCGTTGCAGTATCGGCAGGCGCACCAGCGCCTGCACACCGCTCATGAAGGCGCGGCCGCGGTCCAGGCTGTACTTGTCGTCGAGCGTCGCCGACTCGAGGGCTTTGCGGATCGACTCGGGAAGCGGTGCGTTCATTGAAGGGCTCCAGGGGATTTGGGATGAGCCGCCGCGCGCTCCTGCTCGACGACCGGTGGCAGCTCGGGGGCATTGTCGGGCGAGACGGGCGGCCCTGCTCCGGGCGCAGTGTAGGCAATCAGGTCGGCCCAGTGCTTGCGTTGTTTGCCTTGAATCGGCCGCGTGCCGCAATAATCTTGCTCGAACACCAGCCCCAACTAACCGAATGGCATCGCTGAAGAAGCCCGACGGGCAAACCCGAATATCGACGGCCGCGCCGCGCGGCGCCGCCCCCGAGCCCGATGCCGACGCACCCTCGCACGGCAACCAGCTCGACCGCTACGACGTCGCGATCCTGCGCGAGCTGCAGGCCGACGCGCGGCGGTCCAACGCCGAGCTGGCCTCGCGCATCGGCCTCTCGGCCGCGCCAACCTGGCGGCGCGTGAAGTGGCTCGAAGAGCAGGGCTACATCCGCGGCTACCGCGCCGAGATCGACCGCCACAAGATCGGCCTGGGCGTGCTCGCCTTCGTGCGCCTGGACGCCGAGCGCAACACCGGGTTGTCGACCCGCGCGCTGGAGGAAGCGATCCGGCGCATCCCCGAAGTGATTGCCTGCCACTACATCAGCGGCTCGGGCACCTTCGAGTTGCAGGTCATCTCCACCGACCTCGACGCCTTTGCGCTGCTGGCGCGCCAGACGCTGCTGAACCTGCCGCATGTCAAGGACATCCACACCAGTTTTTCGCTCGGCGAAGTCAAGGCCGAAGCGGCGCTGCAGTTGGCGCACCTGCTCACCGCCAAGCCGCCTGCCGATACGCGTGCGGCGTCGCGCAGCGGCCTGCGTGGGAATCCCGGCAAGGCGCGCTCCCGTGTTTGAGCGAGGGCCTGCTCGCGCCACCGCTGCGGTGACGGATTCAGCGCTGGATTCGGAACTGGATTCGGAACTGGACGCAGCGCTGAATGCGGCGCCCGATTCAAGATTCGACCGCAGCTTCGATCCCACGGCCGAGCCGGCCGGCGAGCCGCGACGCCCTGCTGCGCTACCCTTGCGCCCGATGATTCAAGCCCCCTGGTTTCGCCGCCTCGGCGACGCGCTGCTCACCACCGACCCGGTGCAGCGGGTGCGGCTGGCGCAGGCCGGGCTGGCCACGGCGCTGATGTTCGCCAGCGTGCTCGGCATGCAGTACGTGGTCTGGCTCGGCGACGCGCCGACGGTGCCGGTGCGCTGGTGGACGCTGCTCTCGCTCGGCGGCCTGCTGGTGTTTTTTGGCGCCATCCGCGCCGGCTGGACGCTGGAGCTGCCAGACCCCTCGCTCACCCTGCACCAGATGGTTTACGCGATCGCCTGCGCGGCCGGCGGTTATGCGCTGGCGGGCCCGGTGCGCGGCGCGGTGTTCCCGGTGCTGATGGTGATCCTGATGTTCGGCATGTTCCAGCTCAGCGCGCGCGCGGTGGCGCAGGTGAGCCTGTACGCGGTGCTGCTCTTCGGCCTGGTGATGCTGGTGATGACCTACTGGCAGCCGCAGGTCTACACCGCCAGCGTCGAGGCCGGGCATTTCCTGATGTTGGCCACGATGCTGCCCGCGGTGTCGCTGCTCACCGCGCGGCTGTCGCGCATACGCGAGCGGCTGCAACGCGGCAAGAACGAGATCCAGGCGGCGATGGCGCATATCCAGGAGCTGGCCACACGCGACGAGATCACCGGGCTGATCAACCGCCGCCACATGCTCGAGCTGCTCGAACAGGAGCGCCAGCGCTGCGTGCGCTCGGGCCACACGTTCTGCCTCGCGATGCTGGACATCGACAACTTCAAGCGCATCAACGACCAGCATGGCCACGACGCCGGCGACGAGGTGCTGCGCAGCTTTGCGCGCGAGGCACGGACGGTGGTGCGCATCTCCGACACGCTGGCACGCTGGGGCGGCGAGGTCTTCGTGATGATGCTCACCAACACCCGCGCCGCGCTCGGGCGTGCCGGCGTCGAGCGCCTGCGCGAACACATTGCCGCCTACCCGCGCCCGGTGGCCGGGCAGGTGATGGGCATCACCCTGTCGGCCGGGCTCACCGAGCACATCGCGGGCGAAAGCATCGACGCTGCGCTGGAGCGCGCCGAGCGTGCGATGCAGGACGCCAAGGCCGCGGGGAGCAACCGGGTGGTCTTCGTTTGAGCGCCGGTGCGGCCGCCGCGGCCGAACACCTGCCGCCGCGCCATGCGCTGCTCGCGCTGGCGGTGGTGGCGGTCTGGGGCAGCAATTTTGTGGTCATCAAATATGGCCTGGCGACACTGCCGCCACTGCTCTTCGCGGCCTTGCGTTTCGGCTTGGCCTTCCTGCCGGCCGCGCTGTTCATCCGCCGCCCGGCGGTGCGCTGGCGGGAACTCGCGGCCTACGGCGTGCTGATCGGCGCCGGCCAGTTCGGGCTGATGTTCATCGCGATGCGTGCCGACATCTCGCCAGGCCTGGCCTCGCTGGTGATGCAAAGCCAGGTCTTCTTCACCATCGGCCTGGCGATCTGGTGGGGCCAGGAGCGGCTGCGCGTGTACCAGGGCGTGGCGCTGCTGCTCGGTGCTTCGGGCATCGGCTTGATCGCCTGGATCGGCGACGCCAGCGCCACCCCGTTCGGCCTGATGCTGGC
Organism: Burkholderiales bacterium; assembly: GCA_031404155.1. Classification (GTDB taxonomy): domain Bacteria; phylum Pseudomonadota; class Gammaproteobacteria; order Burkholderiales; family Burkholderiaceae_C; genus JANNGZ01. The sequence goes on along the minus strand of JANNGZ010000112.1, from coordinate 19,243 downwards.
GCTGGTCGCCGCACTCTGCTGGGCTGGCGGCAACATGGTGGTGCGCCGCGCGGTGGGGGTGGACATGCTCGGCTACATGGTCTGGTCGAGCCTCTTTGCGCTGCCGCCGCTGCTGCTGCTGTCGTGGTGGTTCGAAGGGTCCGACGCCATCGTGCAAGGCCTGCGCGCGGCCGACGCGCTCACCTGGGCCGCGGTCGCCTGGCAGGCCGCGGGAAATGTGCTGTTCGGCTACGGCGTCTGGAACTGGCTGCTCGCGCGCCACCCTGCGGCCACCGTGGCGCCGCTGGCGCTGCTGGTGCCGGTGTTCGGCATGGCCGCGTCGGCCTGGTGGCTGGCCGAGCCGCTGCCGCCGTGGAAGCTGGGCGCTGCGGCGCTGGTGATGGCGGGGCTGGCGCTGAACCTGGCCTGGCCGTATTGGAGGGCGCGGCGGCGCGCCTGACGGAAGCTCAAGCCATGTGGTTGCTGCTGCTCGAAGCCCTCGGCGCACTCGCGCTGCTGGTGTTCATCGTCTGGTGGACCATGTTCTCGGGGCGCCAACGCGGCGAGCGGCGCGAGGACGACCACAACGACCGGCGTTGAGCCGAAGCCGGGCGCCACAACCTCCGGTCGCCGTTCGACAGCGCCGTTCGACAGGCTCGTATCCCTGCGCGGGCCCGCTTTCGATGACGGGCCTTTGAAAGCAGAACCGGACGATCCCGCTACCGCTCGCCGCTCGAATGGCTGCGCCGCCGCCCGGCACCGAGCTTCATCGCCAGGATGCTGGCGGCCAGGGCCAGTGTGATCACGTTCGCCACGATCACCGGCCAGGCGCCGATGAGCAGGCCGTAAGCGAGCCACAGCGCAATGCCGAAGGTGAACATCGAGTACATGCCCAGCGAGATGCCGCTCACGTCGCGGGTGCGAAAGGTGAGCCAGGCCTGGGGGATGAAGGACGCGGTGGTGAGCGCGGCGGCGAGGCTGCCGACCCAGTCGGCGATGGTCATCGCAGGCCAGCGCCGGGCCGCCGGCCGCTGGTGTCGGCGGGACGAAGTCGTCTCGGGGCGGTCATTCCGGGCTCTTCGGATGCAGCTTGTCGAAGCGCGCGTCGTCCAGCGTCCACTGCACCAGCGCGTCCAGCGCCGGCCGCGCCGCGTTGGCGTTGGGGTGGTTGATCAGCGCCACCAGCACATAGCGGCGCCCGCTGCCGGCGAGCACATAGCCGGCGACGCCGGCCACGTCGCGCAGCGAGCCGGTCTTCAGGTGGGCGCGGCCGGCCGGGGCGCGCGAGCGGCGCAGCGTGCCGTCCAGGCCGTTCACCGGCAGCGAGGCCATCAGCTCGGGCATCACCGGGCTGCCCCAGGCGCTTTGCAGCACCCGCGCGAGCAGTGCGGCCGAGACCCGCGACGAGCGCGACAGGCCCGAGCCGTTGTCGACCACCACTTCGTTGGCCAGGTCGCCATAACGCTCGGCGAGCCAGTCGCGCATCAGCTCGCGCGACGCGGCAAAAGTGCCCAGGCCCTTGCGTTGCAGCCCGAGCGTGAGGAAGAGCTGCTGCGCCATCACGTTGTTGCTGAACTTGTTGATGTCGCGCACCACTTCCGCGAGCTGGGGCGAGACCAGTTCGAAGCTCGGCTTGGCGCCCACCGGCGCCGGCCCGTCGCGAACCGTGCCTGTGAGCTTGCCGCCGAGCTCGAGCCACACGGCTTCGACCAGCCGCGTGTCGTAGCTCTTCGGGTCGGGGTACGCCAGCGGCCACGCCCGTTCGCCGCAGGACGCGGAAAAGCTGCCGGCGAAGCGCACCCGTGCCGCCTCGAAGCCGGGTTTGAGCGCGCCGCGCCAGTCCTCGCAGGGCGCGCTCGACAGCGGCACCGTGCTGTCGACACTGACCCCCGCCAAAGCCGGCTCGGCACTCACGCTGGCCAGGCCACGCGCGGCATCGGGGGTGAAGGTGTAGACCACCGAGCGCAGGTTCAGCAGCAGCGCGGTCGGCCGCACGTTGTAGGGCCGCAGCGGCTCGTTGTCGAAATCGGCGGGGTGGGCCTCGGGGACGGTGAAGGCCGAGCGGTCGAGCACGATGTCGCCGCGGATCTCGCGCACGCCCATTTGCTGGATGCGCCGCAGCAGCAGCCACACCCGCTCGAGCACCAGCTTGGGGTCGCCGCTGCCTTTGATGAACACCGAGCCGTCGAGCACACCGTCGCGCACCGTGCCCTGCAGCCACACCGGCGTGTTCCAGGTGAACGCGGGGCCGAGCAGGTCCAGCGCCGCGAAGGTGGTGAGCAGCTTGTCGATCGACGCCGGGTTCACCGCCACGCGGGCGTTGTGGTTGATGCGCGGCGTGGCGCTGCCGGCCTCCTGCACCACCACCGACATCGCCTCCAGCGGAATGCGCTCGCGCTGCAGCACTTGTTCCACTTCGGGCGGCAGGAAGCGTGTGCTGCGCGGTGCTTGCGCGAGCGGGGCAGCGGGCAGGGCCGCCGCGACGGCGAGCAAAAACGAGCGGCGGAATGAACGAATGCAAGGGCTCAAAAACATACGGCGATGATCGCATGCGGCCTGCGGGCGGCCGGCCCGAACTTCCCCTTTCACGCCTCCGTTCACCCCCTCATTCACACGCCCACGTACTGGTGCAAAAGGTCCGGCCTTGCGCGCAGCGCGTCGCTCGCGCCCTGCCAGACCACACGCCCCTTTTCAAGGATCACATGCGAGTCGGCCAGCCTCAGCAGCGGGCCGATGTTCTTGTCGATCACTATCAAGGCCAGGCCGCTTTCCTTCAGCCGGGTGAGGCAGGCCCAGATCTCGGCGCGCACCAAGGGCGCCAGGCCTTCGGTGGCCTCGTCCAGGATCAGCAGCTTCGGGTTGGTCATCAGCGCGCGGCCGATCGCGAGCATCTGCTGTTCGCCGCCGGAGAGGTTGGAGCCCAGGTTGCGCTCGCGTTCCTGTAGCCGCGGGAACATCCTGTAGACCGTGTCCAGCGTCCACGGCTGCGGATTGCGGTGGCGGTTGCCGGCGGTGGCCACCAGGTTCTCGCGCACCGTGAGGTTGGGGAAGATCTGCCGGCCCTCCGGCACCAGCCCCAGGCCGCTGCGGGCGACGCGGTAGCTCGGCTGGCCGTGGATCGCCGCGCCGGCCATCGTGACGCTGCCGCGCCTGGGGGCGAGCAGGCCCATGATCGTCTTCACCGTGGTGCTCTTGCCCATGCCGTTGCGGCCGATCAGGGTGAGCACCTCGCCGGCCCGCACCGCGAGCGACACACCGAACAGCACCTGGCTGGTGCCGTACGCGGTTTCGATCGCGTCGACCTGGAGCAACGCGGTGGGGTAGGGCGTCACGCCAACTCCTCCTGGTCGCCGAGGTACGCGTCGCGCACCTCGCGGTTGGCGCGAATCTGGTCCGGCGTGCCGGTTGCTATCGCGCGCCCGTACACCAGCACCGTGATGCGGTCGGCGAGTGCGAACACCGCGTCCATGTCGTGCTCCACCAGCAGGATGGTGTAGCGGCCTTTCAGCGAACGCAGCAGCGCCACCACGCCTTCGGATTCGGCGTGGCTCATGCCGGCCATCGGCTCGTCGAGCAGCAGCAGCTTTGGCGCGGTGGCCAGCGTCATCGCGATCTCGAGCTGGCGGCGCTCGCCGTGCGCGAGTTCTGCCACCGGCGTCTGCGCGCGGTCGGCCAGGCCCACCTGCTTCAGGGCGGCCAAAGCCGGCTCGACCAGTTCGCGCTCATCGCCGGCGGGCCGCCAGAAACGAAAGCTGTGGCCGGCATGGGCTTGCGCGGCCAGGCTCACGTTTTGCAGCACCGTGAAATCGCTGAACACCGAGGTGATCTGGTAGGAGCGGCCGACACCCGCGAGCGAGCGCTTGTACGGCGGCTCGGCGCTCAGGTCGCGCCCGTCGAAGACGACGCGGCCTGCGTCGGACCGGACCTCGCCGCCGAGCTGGTGGATCAGCGTCGTCTTGCCCGCGCCGTTGGGCCCGATCACCGCGTGGATCTCGCCGGGTTCCAGCGTGAGGGACAGGTGGTCGGTGGCGAGCAGGCCGCCGAAGCGCTTGACCAAGCCGGTGATTTCCAGGCGGCTCATCGGTCGTTGTCCCGGGCAACAAACCAACCGTAGATGCCTTGCTTCATCACCAAGACCACCAACACGATAAACAGCCCGATCAGCGCCAGCCAATGCTGGTTGATCAAGGTGTCAACCGCCGGCACGCCGATCTTCAGCGACGACAGGCCTTCTTCGAGCATCAGCAGCGCGACCGCGCCGACCACCGGGCCGATGAGGGTGGACAGGCCGCCGAGCACGATCATCACGATCAGCTCGCCCGACACGGTCCAGGCCATGTAGGCGGGTGCAACAAATTTGGTGAGGTTGGCGAGCAGCACGCCGGCGAGCACACAAACCAGCGCCGAGATGACATAGGCCGCGAGCTTGTAGCGCAGGGTGGGGAAGCCGAGCGCGGCCATGCGCCGCTCGTTGCTCTTGCAACCGCGCAGCACCATGCCGAAGCGGGCGTGGATCAGGCGCCAGAGGCCGTAGAGCACCAGCAGCAGCAGCCCGTAGGCGGCGTAGTAGAGGCTGTTGTTGTCGGCCAGGCTGAAGAGCCCGAAGTCGCTGCGGCCCGAGATCGACAGGCCATCGTCGCCGCCGTACTCCTTCAGGCTCACCGCGAGGAAAAACACCATCTGCGCAAACGCCAGCGTGATCATGATGAAGGCCATGCCGCTGGTGCGCAGGCAGATCGTGCCGACCGCGATCGCGACGACGAAGCCTGCCGCCAACGCCGCGCCGAGGTGCGCCCAGCCGTTGCCGATGCCGTGGTGGCTGAGCATGCCCACCGCATAGGCGCCGATGCCCATGTACATCGCATGCCCGAAGCTCACCATCGCGCCGTAGCCGAGGATCAGGTTCAGCCCGGTGGCGGCAAGCGCAAAGATCAGGATGCGGGTGAACAGGGTGACGTAGAAGGGCTGGTGGAACGCCGCGGCGAGCACCGGCACCAGGCCGAGCAGGATCAGCACCGCGGCGGCAAACACAGTACGCGGCGTCACCGAGGCCTCCGCCGGGCCGCCCCAAGGCGGCCGAGCGCCCCCGCGGGGGGCAGCGAACGAAGTGAGCGTGGGGGCTGTCGGTTACCCATGTTTCACCGGGAACAGCCCCTGCGGCTTGAGCGCCAGCACCGCGGCCATCAGCAGGTAGATCAGCATCGAGGCGATCGCCGGGCCGGCGGCCTGCGCGATCGAGCGCTCGAGGAACTCGCGCAGCAGCGCCGGCAAGAAGGCGCGGCCCACGGTGTCGACGATGCCGACGATCAAGGCGCCATAAAACGCGCCGCGGATCGAGCCGATGCCACCGGTGACGATGACCACCAGGGTCAGGATCAAGATCGGCTCGCCCATGCCCGACTGCACCGAGACGATCGGCCCGGCCATCAGACCCGCGAGCCCGGCCAGGCCGGCGCCGAGCGCGAACACCACCGAGTTCAGGCCTTTGATGTTGACCCCGAGCGCCGAGACCATCTCGGCGTTGGACGCGCCGGCGCGGATCAGCATGCCGATGCGCGTTTTGTTGATCACCGCGTACAAGCCGGCGCCGACGCCCAAGCCCACTGCGATGATCGCGAAGCGGTAACTCGGGTAGGGCAGCCCGAACAGGTTCACCGTGCCGGTGAGCCAGGAGGGCACGTTCATGTAGACCGACGCCGGTCCCCAGATGATGCGCACCACTTCATTGAAAAACAGGATCAGGCCGAAGGTGGCGAGCACCTGGTCGAGGTGGTCGCGGCCGTAGAGCGTGGACAGCGCCAGCCGCTCGACCGCAAATCCGAGCAGCAGCGTGCCCGGCACCGCGGCCAGTGCCGCCGCCAGGAACGAACCGCCGAAGGCGTTGTACGCGGCCGCCGCGAAGTAGGCGCCCATCATGTACAGCGAGCCATGGGTCAGGTTCACGAAGTTCATGATCCCGAACACCAGCGTCAGGCCCGACGCAAGCAGGAACAACAGCACCCCGAGCTGGAGCCCGTTGAGCAGCTGGGTGAGGAAGAGGCCGGTGGTCACGGGGTTGCGGCAGATACGACGAGGCCGGCACAAAGCCGGCCTTCGTACTCAGGCGAACGCTGTGCCGCGCATCACATCTTGCACTGCGCAGCGTAGGCGTCGGTGTGGTTCTTCAGCGGCGTGGCCAGGGTCTTCAGCGAGACACGGCCCTTGGCGTCCTTGGCCACTTCGAACACATGCATGTCCTGCACCGGGAACTGGTTGGCGCCGAACTTGAAGTTGCCACGCACGCTCTTGAAATCCGCCGCCTTCAGCGCGGCGCGGAACGCGGTCTTGTCGGCGACATTGCCCTTGACCTTGCCGATGGCCGAGTCGAGCAGCAGCGCGGCGTCGTAACTCTGCGCGGCGTACTGGCTCGGGATGCGGTTGAACTTGGCTTCGAACTCGGTCACGAACTGCTTGCTCGCGGCGTTGTCGAAATCCGGGCCCCAGAAGGTGCCGGAGATGACACCGAGCGCGGCTTCCTTTTGCGCCGGCAGCGTCGAGCCGTCGGTGGTGCTGGTGCTCAGCAGCGGAATCTTGCCGAGCAGCCCGGCCTGCTGGTACTGGCGCACGAAGTTCACGCCCAGGCCGCCGGGGTAGAACACATACACCGCGTCGGGCTTCTTGGCCGCCACCTGCGCCAACTCGGCCGCAAAGTCGGGCTGGTTCAGCGGGGTGTAGATCTCGTCGACCACCTCGCCCTTGTAGAAGCGCTTGAAGCCGGCGATGAAGTCCTTGCCGGCCTGGTAGTTCGGCGCCATCCCGATGACCGTCTTGATGCCCTTGTCGCTGGCGTACTTGCCCACCACCTCGGCCTGGTTGTCGTTCTGCCAGCTGGTGATGAAGGCGAAGGGCGAACACAACGCGCCGGCGATCGGCGCCGGGCCGGCATTGCTGCCGATCAGGAACACGCCCTTCTCGGTGATCGGCTTGTGGATCGCCATCATCACGTTGGAGAAGGTCACGCCGGTGATGATCGGCACGTTTTCCTTCTCGATCAGCTTCTGCACGATCTGCGTGGCCACGTCGGGCTTGAGCTGGCTGTCCTCGCGCAGGATTTGCACCGGCACGCCGCCGAGCTTGCCGCCGTTGCGCTCCACCACGAGCATGAAGGCGTCGTACTGGTCCTGGCCGAGGGCGCCCTGCGGGCCGGAGAGTTCGGCGATGAAGCCGATCTTGATCGGGGTCTGGGCCTGGGCTTGGGAGTGAGCTCCGGTGGCGCACAGCGCGAGCGCGTAGGCAAACTGGGTGATGAAGCGGGACATGCGGTCTCCTTGTCTGAACCGCGCCGAGTCTAAGACCGGCGGCAGGCGCCTTGAAGCGGGTTCAACCCTGAAGGGCGGCGGCGCTGCGAAGCGCTTCCGGCCCGCACTTGGTGCAGCGGATGCAGGCGGCGCGCAGCCAGCAGGCAACCCTGCACGGCTGGTCAACGCTGCGCCGAGCCTTGCCTTTCAGTCTCGGCCAGCGGTTTGTAGGCCACCGCCTTGATCTCGATCAGCATCAGCGGGTGCGGCAGCTGGTGCACCGCCACGGTGGTGCGCGCCGGCGGCTCGCCCATGGTGGCGAACCAGCGCGCGTACTCCTCGTTGTAGCCGCCGAAGTCGTTCATGTTCACCAGGTAGGCGCAGACCTCGACCAGGTCGCCCATCGATGCGTCGGCACCGGCCAGGATGTCGGCAATGTTCTGCAGCACCGCGCGGGTCTGCTCGCGGATGTCCAGGGTCATCGTGCCCATCGCGTCCATGGTGGCGCCGGCGATGCTGTTGTCGGCACGGCGCGAGCTGATGCCCGAAACGTAAAGAAAGTCGCCCGCGCGTTTGACCCGCGAGTAGGCGCCCCGCGGTTTGGCCCTGCCTTCGTCGACTTGCGGGTCGGTGCTGCTCACGAGGTGCTCTCCTTCAAACCTTGATGCAGATGTTGGTGACTTCGGAATAGAAGTCGAGCGACCAGCGCCCACCCTCGCGGCCGATGCCCGACAGCTTGGCGCCGCCGAACGGGGTGCGGAGGTCGCGCGCGAACCAGGTGTTGACCCACACGATACCGGCGTGCAGCTGGCGTGACACCCGGTGCGCGCGGCTCAGGTTCGTGGTCCACACGCAAGCCGCGAGGCCGTAGGCGCTGTCGTTGGCGCGTTGGACCGCTTCGTCCTCGGTATCGAAGGGCGACACATGGCAGACCGGGCCGAAGACCTCCTCGCGGGCGCAGCGGGCGTGGTCGGCCAGGCCGGTCCAGATCGTCGGCTGCACATAAGCACCTTCGTCGCGGGCGTCGCCGAATTTCGGCACGCCGCCGCCGCTGACCACGGTGGCGCCTTCTTCCACCGCCAGGCGGTAGTAGGACAACACTTTTTCGCGGTGTTCATGCGAAATCAGCGAGCCCATGTCGACCCCCGGCTCGTCGGGCCAGCCGATTTTCAGCGCCTCGGTTTTCAGCTTCAGCGCGGCGACAAAACGCTCGAAGATCGGGCGCTCCACATAGACCCGCTCTGAACACAGGCACACCTGCCCCGCGTTGGTGAACGACGAGCGCGCCACACCCGCCACCGCGGCGTCGAAGTCGGCGTCGGCAAATACCACCGCGGCATTTTTGCCGCCGAGTTCGAAGGAGAGTTCCTTCACCCCGTCGGCCACCGCTTTCATGATCGCCGAGCCGGTGCGCGACTCGCCGGTGAAGGTAATCGCGTCGATGCCGGCGTGGCGCGTCAACGCCTCGCCCGCCGAGCCGGGCCCGAAGCCATGCACCAGGTTGAAGGCGCCGGGCGGCACACCCGCGTCGTGCATCACCTCGGCGAGCAGCGTGGCCGAGGAGGGCGTTTCTTCCGACGGCTTGACCACCACCGCGTTGCCGCAGGCCATCGCCGGCGCCACCTTCCAGGTCAGCAGCAGCAGCGGCAGGTTCCACGGCGAGACGATGCCCACCACGCCATGGGGTTTGCGCACCGTGTAGTTGAGCAGGTCGGTGCCGTCGTGCAGGTGGGTCTCGTAGCTTTCGCCGCCGCTGAGCTTGATCAGGTCGGCGAAAGTGCGGAAGTTCACCACGCCGCGCATCACATCCAGGCTGCGGGCCTGCGCCACCGGGCGGCCGGTGTCGGCCACCTCGGCCGCCACGAAGTCATCGAATCGTTTCTCGATGCCGTCGGCCACGCGGTGCAGCAGCGCGGCGCGTTCGGCCACCGGCAGCTTGCCCCAGGGCCCGCGCAGCGCCGCGCGCGCGGCGTTCACCGCACGGTCGACCAAGGTCGCATCGGCCTCATGCACTTGAGCGAGCGTGTGGCCGTCCACCGGGCAGATGTTCGGGAACTGGCGCGCGGTTTCGACAAACGCGCCGTCGACATAACAGCGCAACGAACTCAGGTGCGCGGGCAGCGCGATGCGATGGCGGCTCATCAGGCAACCTCCGTGCTACGCACTGCGGTATTCGCCCTTCGGGCGGCCGTGCGGGCTCATGTGGTCTTGAACTCCGCGATATCGGGCACCGAGCCCCACATGCAAAACGATTCGTTGGCGCGCGGAAACTGGCGCGGCTGGTAGCTGCCCTCCTGCTCCGGCGGGATGCTGCGCACGCCGGTGGAGTATTCGTAGACCATGCCGTCCGGGCCCTCGAAGTACAGGAACACGGCGCTCGAGGTCGGGTGCCGGCCGGGGCCGAAGACGATGCGCACGCCGCGCTCCTTGAGCCAGTACCAGGCGCGCATCACATCGTCGATGCTGGCCACCTGGTGGTTCACATGCTGCACCCCGGCGTGGGTGGTGGGGAAGAGCGCGACGCGGTGGTGCACCTCGTCGATGCGCAGCAAGGGCGCCTGGCCGATGCGGTCGCTCACCCGCGCGCCGAGCGTCTGCGTCCAGAAGGCCTCGTCGCGCGTGGCATGGGTGGTGCAAAGCCCGACATGGCTGAACCCGGTGATGCCGGCGTCGCGCGAGGCGAAGTAACGCCGGCCGCTGTGATGCGGGCGCACCACCAGCTCGATCGGGTTGCCGGTCGGGTCGCGGAAATGGATGAAGGCGCCGACATGCCGCTGTTCGCACTCGTCGGCGCTGCCGGCGCGCACCGCGATGCCGGTGTTCGAGAGCTGCGCCGCCGCGGCGTCCAGCGCGGCCGCGTCGCGCAGCTCGAAGCCTACGGTGTGGTCGGCCGGGTCGCCTTCGAAATACACCAGCGTGTGGTCGCGGTCGTCGCTGCGGTAATACCGTGCGCCGCCTTCGTGGCGCACCGCTTGCAGGCCGACCACCTCGCGCGCGAAGCGGTCCGCGGTGTCGAGGCTGCGCGTGCCCAGGCGCACGTAGCGGATGTCGAGGAGTTGGATCATCGAGGGGTGGTCCTGGCGTTCTGGGGCTGCGATTGACGCGCACTTTACTGCGCGGCAGCGCACCGTTCCTTCACGCGAACCCACCCCCGTCAACCCGCGCCCACTACACTTCATTGCGCTCCCGTCACTGCAACTTCGCCGCCACTTCGCCGCCACTTCGCCGCCACTTTCGAAACGCATTTTTCCGATGACCGCCCAACCCGCGCCGTGCCTGCTCGCACTGGACACCGCCACCGAGCACATGCTGCTGGCGGTGGTGGCGGGCAGCGAGCACCACACCCTGGAAGCCGAAGGTGGCGCGCGGGCGTCGGCCGCAATCCTGCCGGCGCTGCAAGCCTTGTTGCGCGACGCCGGTTTGACGATGCAAGACCTGAATGCGATCGCCTTCGGCCGCGGCCCCGGCGCGTTCACCGGCCTGCGCACCAGCTGCGCGGTGGCCCAGGGCCTGGCGCTCGGCTTGAGCCTGCCGGTGCTGCCGATCGACAGCCTCTTGATCGGGGCCGAGGATGCGCGGGCGCAACATGCACAAGCCAATGCGAGTGCCGATGAGAACGCGGGTGAAAGCGTCGGTGGAAGCGCCGGCGAGAGCGCCGGTGACGAAGCCGACACCTTCGACGTGACCGTGGCGGTCGACGCCCGCATGGCGCAGGCCTATGTCGCACGCTACGCCTGGACCGGCCGGCGCTGGCACACCCGCGCCGAGCCGGCCTTGTGGGACATCGCCGACCTGCAATCAAGTTGGTGCGATGAGCCACCCGCGGCCGTGGCCGGCAACGCGCTGGTGGCCTTTGCCGACCGGCTGGTGCTGAGCGCCGCCACGAGGCGCTACGAATTGAACCTCAACCGTGCCGCCGCGCTCGCGCGGCTGGCGCTGCTGGCCTGGCAACAGGGCGAAGCGGTCGACGCCGCGCTCGCATTGCCGCTGTATGTGCGCGACAAGGTGGCGTTCACCTCGAACGAGCGGGAGCAGCAGCGCCAGGCGCGCGGGGACGCCGGAGCTCGAACGCAAGCGCAGGCGAAAGAGCAAGTGCAGGCGCAAGCGCAAGCGCCGGTGCAGGCGCAAGCGCAGGCCGAGCGTGCACGATGAGTGCCGTGCCACGCCCTCGGCAGGCATCACCCGTCACCCCGCAGGCCGCGCTGACGATGCGCCCGATGCGTTTGAGCGACCTCGACGGGGTGCTCGAGATCGAACGCAGCGCCTACCCCTTCCCCTGGAGCCGCGGCAACTTCATCGACTCGATCGCCGCGGGTTACTGGACTGGCCTGCTCTGCGATCAAAGCAGCGGCGAGTTCATCGCCTACGCGGTGGCGATGCACGGTGTGGCCGAGTCGCACCTGCTCAACCTCACCGTGCAGCCGGCGCACCAACACCGCGGCCACGCGCACCGCCTGATGCGCGAGCTGGTGGCCCATGCGCGCGAGCGCGAATCGATCAGCCTCTGGCTCGAAGTGCGCGAGAGCAACCAGCGCGCACGCGCCGCGTACCAGCGCTACGGCTTCATCGAGGTGGGCACCCGCCGCGGCTACTACCCGGCGGCGGGGCAGCAGCGCGAAGACGCGCAGGTGCTCCGGCTGGACCTGGAGAATTTCGGCGATGAGCAGCGCTGACTCCGAAAACGGCCAGCCGGCCGACTTGCGCTGGAGCGAGGTGCAGCGCGCGATGCTGCGCGAAATGGGCCTGCCGGTGGTGGACCTGCTCGACCGCGTGGCGCGCGGCGCGGTGCCCAACGCTGCAACCGAGGCGCTGGCGGGCAGGGCCCTCGCGGGAGCGCCGGGTGAGCCCCACGCGACGCCGCCGATCGACGCGCCAGCCTTCGAGCCAGCCTTCGAGCCGGCCGACCGGTCAGCCGCCGTCGCCGCCGCCGTGCCTGCCACTGCGCCCGCCGCCGCCACGCACGGCGAGTTCGGTCTCGACGGCCAACCGCCTTCGCGCGGCGGCCCTGCCGCATCACCGCCCGCGAGGCGGGCCACCGCGCCGGCACGCCCCGGCAGCGCTGCCACCGCCCACCCTGCGCCCTTGGTGCGCGCCGACATCGCCGCAATGGACTGGCCTGCGCTGCGCAGCGCGGTCGCCGGATGCCGCGCCTGCGGCCTGTGTGAAGGCCGCCGCCACACCGTGTTCGGCGTCGGCCATCAACAGGCTCAATGGATGATCGTCGGTGAGGCCCCCGGCGAGCAGGAGGACCAGACCGGCGAGCCCTTCGTCGGCAAGGCCGGCCAGTTGCTTGACAACATGCTGCATGCGCTCGGCCTCACGCGCAAAGCCGCGCCCCCCGAGCGCCAGGTGTTCATCGCCAACACGCTCAAATGCCGCCCGCCGCGCAACCGCAACCCGCAGCCCGAGGAGATGCGCCAGTGCGAGCCCTTCCTGCAACGCCAGATCGCGCTGGTGCGCCCGCGCATCCTGCTCGCAATGGGCGCCTTCGCGGTGAAGAGCCTGCTGCGCACCGACGAGCCGGTGGGCCAGCTGCGCGGGCGCGAACACCGCTACGAAGGCGTGCCGCTGGTCGTCACCTACCACCCTGCCTACCTGCTGCGCAACCCGGCCGACAAAGCCAAGTCCTGGCAAGACTTGTGTTTTGCGGCGGAGGTGGCGGGGCGGGTGGGTGGTGCGGCCCGAGCCTCAGCTTTCCCAATCGTCGGGTAGCCGCGTCGCGGGAGCGTAAGGAGCGTTGCGATGCAAGAGGGCAGACCTGACCCTTGCGTCCCCACCGAGCGCTGCCGCAAGCAACTGCCTCCGGAAAGCTCGGGTGGTCAGGGAAGTGCCCCTCAGAACGGGGGCGTTTACTGCGGGTTATCGCAGGTGCCGACCTTCTTGCCCGAGAGCTTTATCGTCATGTTCATGCCCTCGGCCGTGGCTTGGATCGCGCCCGTGTAGGAATCCGTGCCTTCGAAGGTCATCTCCCCCGAGCCCTGCATCGGTCTTTGCCCGCTGCACTGAATCGTCCAGGTCGCCTTGTTGCCGACCACCTTGTAGTCCGAAGCAACGCAGGTCTTGTCGCCGCCCGGCGGAGGCTTCGTCCACTTCTTCGCCGAGCAAATCTTCATGGTCTGCGCCGGTATCTGCATCGGCATGCCCGCCATCGCCATCTGAGAAGTCGTTTCCCACAAGACGCCAGGAGGGTCGGCCGCGCGAGCCAACGAAGGCATGAGAAGCATCAGCGAAGCGGCCGCGGCAAGGCGGCCCGTCAATGCCGTGATCATGCGGTCACCCTACTTGTTTGATCTATGAACCGAGGTGCGCAATGGTATGCGCTTGAAGCAGGAGGCTGTCAAGAACAATACGGTTCTCCCAGTTCAGACCAGTCTGCAACGCGCGTGGCAACCCGCACAACACTTCCGTAACGCCGCCTCGCCTACGTTCCTTGCACGCGGATCCGCATGGCGAAGCGCTCGCGTTCGAGCCGCTTGTACCGAAGACAAAAAGCGCCGCGATGCCAGTAGAGCGCCTTGATCTTGTCGCGCCTGGCGCCGTGGCGTCGGGCAACTCGATCTGAATCGTGATCGAGCCACAAGATCGAAGCCGTCGTCGGGCGAGTTGCGCCCGCTCCCGGCTGGAGTTAAATTGCGGCCCCGGCCGACTTGGCCAGCTCAGGAGTTGATCGCATGAAAACCGCTCTGATTGCCGCCGCACTCGCCCTTGCCGCCAGCGCCGCCTTGGCTCACAACTGCCCGAACGAGATGAAGGCCATCGATGACAAGCTGGCCACGAATCCCAAACTCAGCGAGGCCGACGCCGCCAAGGTGAAGACGCTGCGCGCCGAGGGCGAGGCCGCGCACAAGGCCGGCAAGCACGACGACTCGATGAAGGCGCTGGGCGAGGCCAAGAAGCTGCTCGGCGTTTGACCGCGTGGGCCGTATTGGCCCTTTGCGCGCGGCAGGCCGGCTGCATCCGACCGTAGTCCTGGGTTGCTACGTCGCCTTCTTCACCGGCCGCTTCCACCCCTCAAAAGTCGTCGCCTTCACCCGCGCCAAGGTGAGCTTGCCGGCCGGCGCGTCCTTGCTGATCGTCGAGCCGCCGCCGATGGTGGCACCCTGGCCGATGGTCACCGGCGCCACCAGCACGCAGTTGCTGCCGATGTGGGCGTCGGCGCCGATCACGGTGCGGTGTTTGTTCGCGCCGTCGTAGTTGGCGGTGATGCTGCCGGCGCCGAAGTTCACCCGCTCGCCCACCGTGGCGTCTCCTAGGTAGGCCAGGTGGTTGGCCTTGGCACCGCGCGCGAGGCTTGAGTTTTTCACTTCGACAAAATTGCCGACGTGCACCTCGGGCCCGAGCTCGGCGCCGGGGCGCAGGCGGGCGAAGGGGCCGACCAGCGCGCCGACGCCGACGGTGGCGCCCTCGATATGGCTGAAGGGGTGGATCACCGCGCCGGCGGCAATGCTGGCGTCGCGGATCACACAATGGGAGCCGATGCGCACGCCGTCGCCCACCAGCACACGCCCCTCGAAGACGCAGTTGATGTCGATCTCCACGTCCGCGCCGCAGGTGAGTTCGCCGCGCACGTCAAAGCGGGCGGGGTCGGCCAGGCGCACCCCGTTTTCCATCAAGGCGTCGGCGCGCGCGCGCTGGTACAGGCGTTCGAGCTGCGCCAGTTGCAGCGGGCTGTTGACGCCGAGCACCTCGGCTTCGGTGGCCGGCTGCGCAGTCACCACCGGCACATGTTCGGCCACCGCCATCGCCACGATGTCGGTGAGGTAGTACTCCTTCTGCGCGTTGTTGTTTTTCAAGGCTGCGAGCCAGCGCTTGAGCGCCGCGGCGGGTGCGGCCATCAGGCCGGTATAGACCTCGCGGATTTCGCGCTGCGCGAAGCTGGCGTCCTTGTGTTCGACGATCCCGTGCACCCGCCCGCCTTCGTTGGCGTTGCGCCCGGCGGCGTCGCCGCGCACCACGCGGCCGTAGCCGCTCGGGTCGGCCAGTTCGATTGTCAACAGCGCCAGCCGCGTGCCGTCGCAGGCATCCACCAGCGCGCGCGCGGTGGCCGCGCGGATCAGGGGCACGTCGCCGTTGAGGATGAGTACCGTGCCCTCGTCCGGCAGCTCGGGCACGGCCTGCTGCACCGCGTGCCCGGTGCCGAGCTGCTCGGGCATCTGGCGCACGAAGCGCAGGCCCGCGGGCGGCTGCGCCGCGAGCACCGCGGCTTCCACCGCGTCGGCGCCATGCCCGGTGACCACCACCACGGTGTTCGCGTGCAACTCGGCGCTGGTGTCGAGCACATGCTGCAATAAACTGCGCCCGGCCAGCCGGTGCAGCACTTTCGGCAATGCAGATTTCATGCGGGTGCCCTTGCCGGCGGCCATGACCACGACGCTCAATTCCATGCCCTGTCCCCTGTCGATGCCGACTGTTTCGCGGCGAATTATCGGTGCAGTCCTGTGCACGCTGGCGCTGCTGCTGCCGGGCTGCAGCATGGTGCGCGTGGGCTACGGCCAGGCGCCCGACCTGCTCTTCTGGTGGCTGGACGGTTATGCCGACTTCAACCCCGAGCAATCCGCCCAGGTCCGCGACGCGCTCGACGGCTTATTCCGCTGGCACCGCCGCACCCAGCTCACTGACTACGCCGCGCTGCTGCAGCGCGCGCAGGTGCAGCTCGCGGGCAGCGTGGCGGCGGGCGAGGTCTGCGCCTGGCAGGACGAGTTCAGCCGCCGGGTAGACAGCGCGGTGGAGCAGGCGCTGCCGGCGGCGGCCGAGATCGTGCCCACGCTGAGCGCGGCGCAGCTCGCGCATATCGAACGGAAGTTTGCCAAGGTCAACGAGGAGTCGAAGGCCGACTTCGCGCCGGCCGACCGTGTCGAGCGGCAGCGCGGGAACATCAAACGCTGGAGCGAGCGCTTCGAGTCGATGTACGGCCCCTTGAGCGACACGCAAAGCGCGGCGGTGGCCCGCGGTGTGGCGGCGTCGCCGTCGGACCCGGAGGTGTGGATCGGCGAGCGTCTGGCGCGGCAGCGGGAGATTTTGCAGACGCTGCGTGGCATGGCAGCCGGTGCGGCACCGAACGCAGCGGCGAACTCAGCAGCGAACGCTTCGCCTACCGCGTCCACCAGCCCGGGCGCCGGCCGCGCCAGCCGCGAGGCCAGCCTGCGCGCGCTGGCCGAGCGCAGCCGCAAATCGCCGCGGCCGGCCTACAACGCCTATGCGCAGCGGGTGGCCGAACACAACTGCCGCCTGATGGCCGAGCTGCACAACAGCATGTCCGCGGCGCAACGCGAGCGGGCGCGGGCACGGCTCAAGGGCTGGGAAGAGGACCTGCGGGCGCTGGCGGTGCAGGGCGCGCCTTAGGGGCGCTGCACTCGGGCCCTTCGACAAACTCAGGTGCTTCGTCGGGCTTCATGCTCGGGCCCTTCGACAGGTTCAGGGCGGACGGTGCCGGTTGACCGGGCCGCCCCGAGCCCTTCGCGCTACAGCAGCAGGCCCGTTGCCAGAGCACTCGAAGCCGCGCTACTTCGCCGCCGGCGCCGCGATCATCGTCTCCACCCGGCGCGGGCTCAGCGCGGGTGTCGGGAAGTCCTTCAGCGCAGCCTCGAACATCGCGGCCAGCAGTGCGGCGTCGCCACCATAACGGCCGTCGTTGCTGGCGCGGGTTTCGTACAGCGGCGTGCCGGCCTTGCGGTCGCGGATCAGCAGCGCCACTTCACGTTCGTACTGGGTGCTGCGGCTGAAGTCGAACTGGGTCGCCACGCCGACGCGGCTGCCGCGCCAGCCGGGGTTGCGCCAGTAGCCCGCGCCCCAGCGCCACCACAGGGGGTCGTCCCAGACGGAGATTTCGGTGCGGGTGACCCGGGCACCGATCTGCACCGTCACGTCGGCGGTGTTCGGGTCGGCGGCCAGGGTGAAGCCGGCCTTGGTCAGTGCGCCGGCGGCCGAGGCTTCGAGCTGCGCCTGCTGCTCGGCACGTGCGGCCTGCGAGGGCAGGCGCTCGAAAACGTAGCTGCCCGGCTTGCGCGCCGCGGGCCATTGGCCGAAGCTGGAGACATCGCTCACCACGCTGGGGGTGGTGGCGCATCCCGCGAGCAAGGCCGCCGCGATGACGACGACGGCGGGAGTGAAAGAGCGTAGCGGTTTCATCGGGGGACTCCTGTGGCGGCTGCTGCGGCATACCGGCTTCGTGTGGGCTTCGTGCGTGGCTTCGTGCGTGGCTGCGGGCCGGCGTCGTGACGGGGACCCGCGGGCAAGTGACTCCTGCGCCGGCGCTCGCTGCCTGAATCCGAAGCCGGGGGTGGACCGCGGCTCAGGCCTCGCGCCGGAGCCTCATCAAAACGCCGTCCGCGGCCACCGGTGCACAGCCGCCCGCGTCGTCCTCGTCGAAGGCCTTGTCGCCGCCGGCGTCGGCCACGCCGCTGCGTTGGAGCGTGGTGAAGCCATAGAGTTTCCGGTCCATCAGGTGCGAGGGCACTATGTTGCCCATCGCGGTGAACATGTTCTCGACGCGGCCCGGGAAACGCTGCTCCCAGTCGCGCAGCATCTGGCCGATCTGCACCCGCTGCAGGTTGTTCTGGCTGCCGCACAGGGTGCAGGGAATGATCGGGAACGCACGGTGTGTGGCCCAGCGCTGGATCTCGGTTTCGGCCACATAGGCCAGCGGGCGGATCACGATGTGCCTGCCGTCGTCGCTCACCAACTTCGGCGGCATGCCCTTGAGCCGGCTGCCGAAGAACATGTTCATCAGCAGGGTTTGCAGCATGTCGTCGCGGTGGTGGCCGAGCGCGATCTTGGTGGCGCCGAGCTCGCTGGCCACGCGGTAGAGGATGCCGCGGCGCAGCCGCGAGCACAGGCTGCACATGGTCTGGCCTTCCGGGATCAGGCGCTTGACGATCGAGTAGGTGTCCTGGTTCTCGATGTGAAAGGGCACCCCCAGTTTGCGCAGGTACTCGGGCAGCACCTGCTCGGGGAAGCCGGGCTGCTTCTGGTCGAGGTTGACCACCACGATCTCGAAGGGCACCGGCGCGCGCTGCTTCAGGCTGAGCAGGATGTCGAGCAGGGTGTAGCTGTCCTTGCCGCCGGAGAGGCAGACCATGATCTTGTCGCCGGCCTCGATCATGTTGAAGTCGGCAATCGCCTGGCCGACCTGGCGGTGCAGGCGCTTGGAGAGTTTGTTGAGCTCGAACGCGGCTTTGCGGTCCGGCGTGGGGGCGTCCTGTGCTGCGTCTGCTGTGGCGGGTTTCATGGCTTGGCTTCTTCCGGTTGCTTGATGCCGAAGACCTCGACACCCACCGAATCGCAGTCGGGGTAGACATCGGGTTTTTCGGTCGATACCCGAGCCGCTTTCACCCGCGGGTGCGTGAGCATCAGCTTGAGCACGTCGTCGGCCAGGGTTTCCTGCAAATGCACATGGCCTTGCTTGACCCGCTGCGCGATCGAGCGGCGGATGAAGTCGTAGTCCACCACCTCGTCGAGGTCGTCGTCCTTGGGTGTGGACAGCGCCAGCGGCACGAACAGGTCGACGTTGATCAGCACCCGCTGCTCGCCGCGTTTTTCGAAGTCGTGCACACCGATGTTGATCCAGACCTCGTAGTTGCGCAGGAACAGGCGCCTGCAGTCCATCAGGCTGGGGTGGGCGAGGAGGGTGTGCATGGGGTTGCGAGTTGGCTCAAGCGCTGGTGGGCACGCGATGCGTCAGGCCGCTCTGATTTCGCCCTCCCCCTCGACGGGGGAGGGTTGGGGAGGGGGTGAGCGAAGCGCGCGGACCTGCGGGATCGATCGCCCGCCGACGCCCGGGCCACATGGCGGTCATTTCGGCGCCTCGGCCGCGACCAGAAACGCCACATCCCGAGCCTGCGCCGCAAGATGCTGCCCCCCGTCCACCAGCAGCGTGGTGCCGGTGATCGCCGGGGACTGAATCAGGAAGCGCACCGCCCGCGCCACATCGTCCGGGCTCGACGAGCGCTTCAGCGGCGTGAGCCGGTGCGCGCTGCTGAACTGCTCGC
>JANNGZ010000111.1:0-8924 GCA_031404155.1 Burkholderiales bacterium | reverse complement strand
TGTGGACCGACGCGCAGGACATGGTCGATGCCGGCAAGCTGCTCGGCGTGGACATCATGACGGGGCACTGGGAATTCACTTACGGCATGGAGCGGGTGAAGGAAATCGTCGAGAAGGATTTCAAGGGCCGTATCGAATTCCTGGCGCAGAACATCAAGACGCAAGACTTCGGCGACGCGGTCTTCATGCCCTACGCAATGCGCCAGATCAACCGCGTGCCCTGCGCCATCATCGGCCAGGCTTTCCCGTACACCCCGATCGCCAACCCGCGCTACCTGGTCGCCGACTGGAGCTTCGGCATCCAGGACGAGAACATGCAGAAGATGGTCGATGAGGTGCGCGCCAAGGGTGCCCAGGTCGTCGTGCTGCTGTCGCACAACGGCATGGATGTCGACCTGAAGATGGCCAGCCGCGTGCGCGGCATCGACGCCATCTTCGGCGGCCACACGCACGATGGCGTGCCGGTGGCGGTGCCGGTTTCGAATGGGGGAACTACGGCGGGCGGCAAGACGCTGGTCACCAACGCCGGCAGCAACAGCAAATTCCTCGGCGTGATGGACTTCGATGTGACGGACGGCAAGGTGGCCGACTTCCGCTACCGCCTGCTGCCGATCTTCGCCAACCACTTGAAGGCCGACCCCGAGATGGCCGCGCTGATCACCAAAGTGCGCGCGCCCTACGAAGCCAAGCTGGCCGACCAGCTCGCCGTCACCGACGGCCTGCTCTACCGCCGCGGCAATTTCAACGGCTCGTGGGACCAGTTGATCTGCGACGCTCTGATGGACGTGCAGGGCGCCGAGATCGCGTTTTCGCCGGGCTTCCGCTGGGGCACCACGTTGCTGCCGGGCGACACGATCACGCGCGAACTGATGATGGACCAACTCGCGATCACCTACCCGTATGCCACGGTGTCCGAGATGAGCGGCGAGACGATCAAGACGATTCTCGAAGACGTGGCCGACAACCTCTTCAACCCCGACCCGTATTACCAGCAGGGCGGCGACATGGTTCGCGTGGGTGGCCTGGCCTACACCTGCGATCCGATGGCCAAGATGGGCAGCCGCATCAGCGAGATGCGCTTGGGCGGCAAGCCGATCGAGGCCGACAAGAAGTACAAGGTCGCAGGCTGGGCGCCGGTGGCCGAAGAGGCGCGCACGGCGCCGGGCAACAAGCCGGTGTGGGACGTGGTCGAGGGCTGGCTGAAGGCGCAGGGCGGGCGCGTGAAGCCGCGCAAGATCAATGCGCCCAAGCTGGTGGGCATGGCCGGCAACCCCGGCATCGCGGCATGAGGAAAATCGCTCTTGACCCGGCGCTGAACAGGTTCGCCGTCATTCCATCTTCAACCCCGACGAAAGGCATTCCATCATGACGCTTTCCCGATTTGCTGCTGTCGCATTGCTCTGGCTGGCGGCCAGCGCGGCTTTGGCGCAAGACCGCGTCGTCTATCACATCGACAACGCGGCGGCGCAGGGTCTCAAGGGGCTGCGCAACTTGCGCAACCATCTCGACGTCGATCCGGCTGCCAAGATCACGGTGGTGACACATGCCGAAGGTGTGGACATGCTGATGGAAGGTGCCAAGGCGGCCAACGGCACGGAATACGCGCCCTTGGTCTCGGCGCTCAAAGGCCGCGGCGTGAGCTTCGAGATCTGCGAGATCACGTTGAAGAACCGCGACCTGAAGAAGGAGCAATTCATCCAGGAAGCCAGCTTCACGCCCTCGGGTGTCGTGCGCATCGCCAAGCTGCAGGCGCAGGGCTCGGCCTACATCAAGCCTTGAGGGGAAGTTCCGGCGTGCCTGCGCTCGCCGCGTTGTTGCTGGCGGCGCTGGTGAGCGCGGCGAGCCCGGTATGGGCGCAGACCGCAGACAGCAAGCTGCGCGCCAAGAGCGTCGGCCCCGGCATCTGGTTCGTCCAAGGCGAGGCGGCGATGGGTTCGGCCGCCAACCGCAACTTCATCTCCAACGCCGGCTTCGTGGTCACCGATGCGGGCGTTGTGGTGATCGATGCGCTCGGCTCACCCGCGCTGGCGGATGAGTTGATCGCCGAGATTCGCCGCGTCACGCCGCAGCCGATCCGCTTCGTCATCGTGACCCACTACCACGCCGACCATATCTACGGCCTGCAGGCCTTCAAGGCGGCCGGCGCGACGATCGTGGCGCACCGCGCGGGGCGCGAGTACATCGGCTCCGAAACCGCGCGCCTGCGCCTCGAAGCCAGCCGCCAGGATTTGTTCCCGTGGATTGACGACAAGACCCAGGTCGTCGCTGCCGACCGCTGGCTGGAGGCCGAGGACACAACGCTGCGCGTCGGCGAGCTGGATTTCCAGATCCACCACGCCGGCCCTGCGCACACCTCGGAAGACCTGGTGGTCTTCGTGCCGCAGCGCGGTGTGCTGTTTGCCGGCGACCTGGTGTTCCAGGGCCGCATCCCCTTCGTCGGCCAGGCCGACAGCCAGCAGTGGGTTGCCTCATTGACCCACTTGCTCGATTTCAAGGCCAAGCTCGTGGTCCCCGGTCACGGGCCGGTCTCGACCGACCCCGCCGCCGACCTGAACCTGACCCGCGACTACCTGATCCATCTGCGCAAGAGCATGGGCGACGCCGCGCGCGAACTCGAACCCTTCGACGAGGCCTACGCCAGAACCGACTGGTCGCGCTTCGAGCGTTTGCCGCTGTTCAAGGCGGTGAATCGCATGAATGCCTACAACACCTACTTGCTGATGGAGCAGCAGGGGCCGCGATGAGTGCCCTGTACCGATCCGAGTAGTGCGATATTGAAATATCGATGGTTGCGAATAGAATTCGATCCGTCGCCACACCCGCGAGGTCCGTATGGAACCCCAGAGCACCGAAGACCGCGTGTTCGATTCCGTCGCCGAGCTGTTCTCGGTGCTGTCGACGCCGATCCGGCTGAAGATCATCAGCGCCGTCTGCCAGGGCGAGAAGAATGTGTCGGAGTTGTTGGCGCAGATCGCCACCACGCAGCCGAACATGTCGCAGCACCTGAGCATGCTCTACCGCAGCGGCGTGCTGGCCAAGCGCCGCGAGGGCACGCAGGTGTACTACCGCCTGCAAAGCGAGCGCGTGGCCACGCTGTGCCGTGCGGTGTGCACGCAGGTGGCGATCGAACTCGATGACGACGCACAGGTGAAACCGTCGGACCGCCTGGTGCCGGCGATGCACCGCTGAGCGGGCCGATTCGCAACGGCGGCCCTGGGTCCGCCCGCGCCGAAGTCGGTCAGCGACGCGGCGTCGAGCAGGCTGCCTGAGGGCGCAGCAGGCGCGCTGCGACCACACCGGCAAAAACCACAATCACCGCGCCGGCGACGGCGGTGGCCTGCAAGGCATCGACAAACGCCGCGCGTGCGGCGCTGAGCAGCGCGTCGCCGAGCGCCCCGGAAGCCGCTACCGAGACCTTGCCGGGGAGCGCACCGGCCGCGGCCATCGCGCCGCCGAGCGTTTCCATGGCGGCGCTCGCCGCGTCGGCAGGTACGCCCTCGGGCATCGAGCCGGCCAGCGTGTTGCGGTAGAGCGCGGTGCCCAGGCTGCCGAACAGCGCGATGCCGAGCGCGCCGCTGAATTCCGAACTCGTCTCGGCGATCGCGGACGCCGAGCCTGCACGCTCGGGCGGCGCCGCGGTGATGATCATCTCGTTGCCGATGGTGAACACCGGCGCCATGCCCAGGCTCATCACGGTCATGCCGGCGAGCAGCGTGGCCAGCGCACCCGGACCTTGCTGGCCGTTGACCAGCGCGATCAGGCCGAAGCCGACCGCCGAGAGCAGCAAGCCCCACACCAGGATGGTCACGCGCGGCAGGCGGCGTGCCAGTTTCGGCGCCAGCAGCGAGCCGACCACGAAGGCCAGCGCCCAGGGCACCGTGGCCAGCCCAGCCCGCAGCGGCGAGAGGCCGAGCACACCTTGCAGGTACTGGGTGATGAAGATGTAGACGCCGAACATCGCCAGGCAGGACAGCGCATAGGCCGCGATGCCGGCGGCGAAGGTCGGGTTGCGGAACAAGGCCAGGTCGAGCAGCGGGTAGGCGAGTTGACGCTGGCGGCGTACGAAGGCAACGCCGAGCGCAACGCCGACCCCGCTCACCAGGAGCGACGCTGCCGCAGGGCCATGCTCGGCCACCTGCTTCAGGCCGTAGATCATGGCCAGCACCGAAGCCAGCGACAGCGCGACGCTGGCGAGGTCGACGTGCCCGGCCTCGGGGTCGCGGTATTCGGGAAGCAGCAGCGGCCCGAGCAGCAGCAGCAAAGCCATCACCGGCAGCGCGATCAGGAACACCGCGCCCCAATGGAAAAACTGCAGCAGCACGCCGCCGAGCAGCGGGCCGATCACCGCGCCGAACGAGAAGCTCGCGATCCAGACGCCGATCGCGAACTGGCGCTCGTGCTCGTCATGGAACATGTTGCGGATCAAGGCCATCGTCGACGGCGCCAGCGTTGCGCCCGCAACGCCGAGCAGCGCGCGCATCGCAATCAGCGTCTCGGCGCTGCTGGCGAAGGCGGCCAGCGCCGACGCGAGCGCAAACGCCGCCGCGCCGATCAAGAGCAGCTTGCGCCGGCCGATGCGGTCGCCCAGCGTACCCATGGTGATCAGGAAACCCGCGACGAGAAAGCCGTAGATGTCCACGATCCAGAGCAGCTGCGAACTCGACGGCCGCAACTCGGCGCTGATCGCGGGCAGCGCCAGGTTCAGCACCGTCAGGTCCATCGCATAGACCATGCAGGGCAGCGCGATCACGCCCAAGCCGATCCATTCGCGGCGGGTTGCCTTGACTGCAATACTGTTGTGCTTCACCGGCAGGAACGGGTCGCCGCGGCGGCATTCGCCCCGCGCGCCCCACGAAGCGCTGCGGCCAAGCGCTCAGGCGTCAACGAGCACCTCGAAGCCGCCGAAGATGACACGCTTGCCGTCGAACGGCATCGGGTTCACGGCGGGGTTCATCCGTGCATCGGCCATGAACGTTTTCATGCCGGCATCACGCGCGGCCCGCGACGGCCAGGTGATCCACGAAAACACCACCGTCTCATCGGGCTCGCGTTTCACCGCCATCGGGAACGAGGTGAGCTTGCCTTCGGGCACATCGTCGCCCCAGCATTCCACCACCGCCAACGCGCCATGCTCCTTCAACACCGCGGCGGAAGCTTCGGCGTGTTTGCGGAAAGCCTCGCGGTTCGCGGTGGGCACGGCGGCAACAAATCCATCAACGTAGTTCATGACACGGGCTCCTTCGGGTGCTTGGGGGTTGTTGGAGTTTGAGCCGAATTCTGTAAACGCGCGGCCGCATGGTAGGAGATCGACTACCGCGTCTGGCGGCGCCGTCCGCTGTGCGGCGCCTGCGGCTGTTTCGATACTTCATCAACCACCCTTGTCGGGCGGCTTCCGCTGCCGGCCTCGATGGTTGCCGCTCATCACCGGGGACATCCATGCATTCAATCTTGAAACTCACCGTGGCTGCTGCCGCGCTGGCCTTGGCCACACAGGCCATGGCCCAGGTCACCTTCTACGAACACCCGGACTTCCGCGGAGGGTCCTTCACCACCGACCGGCGCGTCGGCAACTTCGAGCGCTTCGGGTTCAGCGACCGGGCTTCTTCGGTCGTGGTCCAGGGCGACCGCTGGACGCGCTGGGAGGTTTGCGACCAGCCGCGCTTCGACGGCCGCTGCGTCGTGCTGCGCCCGGGCCGCTACCGGGATCTGGCTGCGATGGGCCTCGACGACCGCGTCACCTCGGTGCGCATGGTGACCCGCGAGCAACGCGTTGACGACAACCGCTACAGCCCCGCGCCGGTGTACGACTACCGCCGCCGCGACAACGAACGGCTGTTCGAAGCGCCAGTCACCTCGGTGCGCGCGGTGCTCGGCACCCCGGAGCAGCGCTGCTGGGTAGAGCGCGAACAAATCTCCGAGCACCGCAGCGGCGGCAATGTGCCCGGGGCGATCGCTGGCGCCGTCATCGGCGGCATCCTGGGTCACCAGATCGGCGGCGGCACCGGGCGCGATATCGCCACGGTTGGTGGCGTTGTCGCCGGCGCTGCCATAGGCAACCAGGTCAACCGCAACAATGGCGGTCGGCAGGTGCAATCGCAACCCGTGCAGCGTTGCGCCAACGCTCCTGGACCCGTCCAGCCCGACTATTGGGACGTGACCTACAACTTCCGCGGCCAAGATCACCGGGTGCAGTTGGCCGCGCCGCCCGGACCCACGGTGACCGTGAACCGGCTGGGTGAGCCGCGCGCCCAGTCTTAAGCCCCACGACCTCCGCTCGACGCAGTGTGCCGCCCGCGGCTCACTGCGTTTTTTTCGTTTCTGAACGCCCGCTCGGCGTTGACGGCCGCGCCCGAGAGGCGCATCGCGGCATCTGCCGGATCGTCCGACAATGCAGCCGCGTCGGCAATACGCCGCTGCCCAGACGAGGACCAGATGAACGATTACGGGGCCGCGGGCTGCGCCGCGAACACGTCACCATCCCAAGAGACGCCACCGACCGCGCTCGAAAAATTCCTGCGCGTGTTTTCGGTGGTCACGATGCTGATGACCGTACCCCAGGTGCTCACCGTCTGGGTCGGGCGCGAGGCCGCTGGCGTTTCCTTGCTTTCCTGGAGCGCCTACCTCTGCTCGGCCTGCCTGTGGTTCGTGTACGGCGTGCAGAAGCGTGACAAGACGATCTACCTCGCCTGCATCGGATGGATTTTGCTCGACGCGGCGATCGTCGTCGGCGCCATCGTTCACCGCTGACTTCACGCGCGTAGGACAACTACTACGGCCGGTGGCGGCGCAGTCCGCTGTTCGCCGCGCGCGGCACTTTCCATACTTCTCGCGTTGCATCCCGTCGCTTCCCGGACCCTTCAGTTCGTCCGCTGGGCTAGCGCATCGCTCGAGGGGCGGTGCGGGGCGCTGCCGATTCCCCTCGGTCAATTTTTTTCGACCATCCATCCGACCATCCACGAGGACTCTCATGAACATGCAATTCAATCTCAAGGCATCACTCATCGTCGCGGCGCTGCTGGCGCTGCCGCTGGCCAACGCGGCCAATATCGCCAAGGCCGACTACCAGGCCGGCAAGACCCGCATCAGCGCCGATTACAAGGCAGCCAAGGCGGCCTGCGCCTCGTTGGCCGACAACGCCAAGGACGTCTGCATGCAGGAAGCCAAGGCCAAGGAAAAGGTGGCGAAGGCCGAGCTGGAATACAGCTACACCGCCAAGCCGGCGGACCAGAACAAGGTGCTGGTGGCCAAGGCCGAGAGCACCTATGCCGTGGCCAAGGAAAAGTGCGACGACAAGTCCGGCAACGAGAAGGACGTCTGTGTCAAGGCCGCCAAGGCCACCGAGGTCAAGGCCCTGGCCGACGCCAAGATGGGCAAGAAGATCGGTGAGGCCAAGGGCGACGCCGCTGACGACAAACGCGACGCCGAGTACAAGCTCGCCACCGAGAAGTGCGATGCGATGTCTGGCGACCCCAAGACCGCGTGCGTGAAAGCCGCCAAGGCCAAGTTCGGCAAGACCTGATCGAATTCGTGTTGACGACGACGAAGGCCCGCCACGCGGGCCTTTTCTGCGTCTGATGCCCGCACACGCGAGAGTGCCCGATGGCCTTCGCTGAATGGGCGGTCTTCGTTGGCGTGCTGCTCGTCACCATGGTGCTGGCGGGCACCTGGCTGGACCGCATTCCGCTGAGCAGCGCGATGGTCTACCTCACGCTCGGCTGGCTGCTCGGCCCGGCGGCGATGGATGTATTGCGCCCAGACCCGTTCGCCCACGCCGCGGCGCTGGAACGGCTGGCCGAAGTCGCGCTGCTGATCTCGCTTTTCGCGGTGGGGTTGCGCCTGGGGGTGCCGCTGCGCGACCGGCGCTGGCGCCTGCCGCTGCGCCTGGCCTTCCTGTCGATGAGCGCGATGGTGGCGATGGTGGCCGCCATCGGCGTCTGGGGGCTCGGGCTGCCGCTGGGCGTGGCAGTGCTGCTCGGCGCGATCCTCGCGCCGACCGACCCGGTGCTGGCGTCCGATGTGCGCCCGGACACCGGCTCGCAACCCGAGCGGCTGCGCTTCAGCCTGGCCGCTGAAGGCGGGCTCAACGACGGCTCGGCGTTCCCTTTTGTGATGCTCGGCTTCGGACTCATCGGCAGCCACGAACTCGGTTCTGGCCTGCTGCGCTGGTGGAGCGTCGATCTGCTCTGGAGCACGCTTGGCGGCTTCGCCATCGGCTGGGCGCTCGGCTCAGCCACCGGGCGCCTGGTGGTGCACCTGCGCAGCCGCTACGCCGAAGCGCTTGGCCTCGACGAATTCCTCGGTCTCGGCCTGCTCGGCCTGTCCTTCGGCATCGCCCAACTCAGCCTGGCCTCGGGCTTCCTGGCCGTGTTCGCCGCCGGCCTGGCGCTGGCACGGGTGCGCGTGCCGGCGCAGCCGCAAACCCCGCCGCTGCCACCCGCCGCGGCCGCCGAAGGCCACCCCTACGACACGCTGGCCACCCACCCGCATCACGCCAGCGCCACGATGCGCGAATCGGTGCGCGGCTTCAACGAACAGCTCGAGAAGTTCGCCGAGCTGGCTCTGGTGCTGATGGTCGGTGCGATGCTGGCCTACGCCAAGCCGCTGCCCGCGGTGTGGTGGTTCGTGCCGCTGCTGCTGCTGGTGCTGCGCCCGCTGTCGGTGGTTCTGGCCACGGTGGGCGAGGGCCTGAGCCGCACCCAGCAGGCGATGATCGGCTGGTTCGGCATCCGCGGCATCGGCTCGGTGTTCTACCTGCTGTTTGCGCTGCGCCAAGGGGTTGATGTGGCGGTGGCCGACACCCTGGTGTCGCTGACCCTGTGGACCGTGGTCGCCTCGATCGTCGCCCACGGTATCACCGCCCAGCCGCTGATGCGGCGCTACCTGTTGCGGCGCAAACGCGCGCCTTCCAAGCCGGTGAAGAAGGC
>JANNGZ010000110.1:0-7497 GCA_031404155.1 Burkholderiales bacterium | reverse complement strand
TTGCCCCGCCACATAGGTGGCAACCAGGTTGCGCTCGTCGCTCAGCATCATCCACGCAAACACGCGGTCGTGGGTGTCGCGCGCCACCGCGTCGCGCTGTTTTGCCACCGGCGTGGCGGCCCATTGCCAGACCGCGATGTCGGCGAGCGTGCCGGGCTCGAAGCTGCCGATTTCACCGCCGAGCCGCAACGATTGCGCCGCGCCGCGGGTGGCCGCGTGCAGCAACGTCCAGGCGCTGAGCTTGACGCCGCGCAGCGCGGCCACGCGGTAGGCGTCGGCCAGGGTGCGCTGCATCGACAGGCTGGTGCCACCGCCCACGTCGCTGCCCAGGCTCACCGGCACACCGGCGTGGTGCAAGGCCTGCCAGTTCATCAGGCCGCTGCCGAGAAAGAGGTTCGAACTCGGGCAATGCGCAATCTGCGAGCCGCTCGCGCTCAAGCGCGCCTGGTCTTCGGCGTCGAGCCAGATGCCATGCGCGAGCACCGAGCGCGGGCCGAGCAAACGGTGCGCGTCGTACACGCCGAGGTAGCTGCGTGATTCGGGGAACAGCTCGGCCACCCAGCGCAGCTCGTCGCGGTTCTCGGCGACATGGGTTTGCATGTAGGTGCCCGGGTGCGCCGCGAGCAGCGCGCCGGCGAGGTCGAGTTGCGCCGGCGTGCTGGTGGGCGCAAAACGCACCGTGTGCGCATAGGCCAGCCGGCCCCGGCCATGCCAACGCGCGATCAGGTCCAGGCTGTCGCGCTCGGCGCGGGCCACCGTGTCGGTGAGGCCGGCGGGCGCGTTGCGGTCCATCAGGCATTTGCCGGCGATGACGCGCATGCCGCGTTCGAACGCGGCGGCAAAGAGCGCGTCGGCGGAAGCCTTGTGCACGGTGGGGAACACACATGCCGAGGTGGTGCCGTGGGCGAGCAGCGCGTCACAAAACGCCGCCGCACCCGCCGCCGAGAAGGCCGGATCGGCATGGCGAAGTTCGGCCGGGAAGGTGTAGCGGCTGAGCCATTCGAGCAGGTCGGCGCCATGGGACGCGACCACCTCGAGTTGCGGGCTGTGCACATGGGTGTCGATGAAGCCGGGCAGGATCAGCGCGCCTTCGTGATCGTGGCGGACGTAGTTGGCGTCGGGCGGCTCTTGCTGGGCACCCACGATGCGGCCTGAGTCAACCAGCAGCCAGTGCTTGGCGCGCAGGCGCACGCCGGGTGCCTCGTGTGGCGGCGCGAATCCAGGGTCGGCGCTGAAGTCGAGCAGGTCGCCGCGAATCGCGAGGCGGGTTGCGGTGGGGGCGGTGCTGAGGGCAGCGATGCGGGCGGCGCTGCTCATCGGGTCGACCGCTGCTCGCCTTGAGCTTGCGGCACCACGACGCGCCCAAGAATTCGACAGTCACGCTCACGCTCACGCTCACGCTCGCGAAGCCGGCTGCGGCGCTGTACTCCGCTCATGTCCTCCTGCACGGGCTGCCGCCCGTGCATTCCCCCTTTACTTCGCTGCGCACAGCACCACAGCCGGCTTCGCTCAGGCCGCCGTGGTGGCTGTTCGAAGTTCCAAAGTGGGCAGCGGCGATGCACCGCCGAGGAGGGGACGTTCTTCCGCTACCGGGTCCGGTCGCAAATTCACGATGCAATCGGCGTCATTGACCGAGCACCAGCAGCGCCCGGAAGTCGTTGACATTGGTGAAGGTCGGCCCCGGCACCACCAGGTCGTTCAGCGGCGCGAAGAAGTTGAAGGCGTCGTTGCGGTCGAGGTGCGCCTGCGCCTTGAGGCCCAGCGCCGCGGCGCGGGCCAGCGTGTCGGGCGTGACGACGGCGCCGGCGTTGTGCTCGATGCCGTCGATGCCGTCGGTGTCGGCGGCCAGCGCGTACACGCCGCCTTGCCCTTGCAACGCGATCGCGCAGCCGAGCGCAAATTCGCTGGCGCGGCCGCCGCGGCCGGGTGGGTTTGCGGTGCCCGCGGCGTCCTTCACGCACCCGCCCTGGCGGCGCACCGTCACCGTCGTTTCGCCGCCGGAGAGGATGACGCAGGGCGGCTTGAACGGCGTGCCCTCGCGCCGCACCGAGCGGGCGAGCGCGGCATGCACCCGGCCGACCACCTGCGACTCGCCCTCGATCTCGTCGGAGAGGATGTGCGCCGCGATGCCGGCCTCGCGCGCCAGCGCCGCCGCGGCGTCCAGGCTCTGGCGCGGGGTGGCGACGATGCGCAGCTCGTTGCCGGCAAAACACGCGTCGCCGGGTTTGGGTGTTTCGAAGGCGCCGCTCTCCAGCCCGGCGCGCGCCCCGGCGGGGATGTCGATGCGGTAGCGCGCCAGGATCGCGAGCGCGTCGGCGCAGGAGGTCTTGTCCGGCACCGTGGGGCCGCTGGCGATGACCGCGGGGTCGTCGCCGGGCACGTCGCTGATCGCGAGCGTGAACACCCGCGCCGGCGCGCACATCGCGGCCAGGCGCCCGCCTTTGATCGCCGAGAGGTGTTTGCGCACGCAGTTCATCTCGTCGATCGCCGCGCCGCTGTTCAGCAGCGCCTGGTTGACCGCCTGCTTGTCCTCGAAGCTCAAGCCTGGCGCGGGCAGCGAGAGCAATGCCGAGCCGCCGCCGGAGATCAGGCAGAGCACCAGGTCGTCGGGCTTCAGGCCGCGGGTGAGTTCGACGATGCGCTGCGCTGCGCGGCGGCCGGCAACGTCTGGCACCGGGTGGCGCGCCTGCACCACCTCGATGCGGCCAGGCCGGGCCTTGTAGGCCGGCGGCACATGCTCGTAGCGTGTGACCACCAGGCCCGAGATCGGCGCGTTGGCGGGCCACAGCGTGTCGAGCGCCGCGGCCATCGCACCACCGGCCTTGCCGGCGCCGAGCACCAAAGTGCGGCCCTTGGCCGGCGGCGGCGGCAGGTGTGCGGCCAGGTTGTGCGCCGGCAAGGCACGCGCCACCGCGGCGTTGTAGAGGGCGAGCAGGAAGGCGCGGGGGTCGGTGTGGGGCGACGGGGTCATGCGCGATTCTCAAACCGGGGGTGGTCTCATTTCACTTCGCCCGCATCGCCTGTAGCAACTCCTGCGAGCCCGCCGCGAGGATGCGCGCGTCGGAGCTCACCGTGACGAAGCGGAAACCTTTGGCGATGCGCGCACGCGCCACGTCCGGCCGGCCGTTGTGCACGCCGGCCTGTACACCATGCGCCCGCGCGCGCTCGACGATATGGTCGATCGCCTGCGCCACCGGCGGGTCGACGTCGTCGAACACCGGCCGGCAGCCGAGCGCGAGCGACAAATCCGACGGGCCGATGTAGATCGCGTCCAGCCCTTCCACCGAGAGGATGGCGTCCAGGTTGTCCAGCGCCTGGGCGGTCTCGATCATCGCGAACACCACCACGGTCTTGTTGGCCTCGCTGGCGTAGTCGGCGCCGCCGTAGAGCAGCGCCCGCACCGGGCCGAAGCTGCGCGCGCCCTGCGGCGCGTAATGGGTGTAGGAGACCAGCCGCTGCGCGTCCTCGCGGGTGTTCACCATCGGGCAGATCAAGCCGTAGGCGCCCGCGTCCAGCGCCTTCATCACGATGCCGGGTTCGAGCCAGGGCACCCGCACCACCGGCACCGTGGGCGTGGTGGAGATGGCCTGCAGCATCGTCACCATCGCCGCGTCGTCGATCAGGCCATGCTGCATGTCGATGGTGAGCGTGTCCCAACCCTGGTGGGCCATGACCTCGGCGCTGAAGCTGTTGGGCACCGCGAGCCAGCCGTTGACGGCGGCCTGGTCGTTTTTCCAAAGCGTGCGTAAGCGGTTTTCTCTCATGCGGCACTCCGTGGGTCAAAATGGTGTGATGAA
This sequence comes from Burkholderiales bacterium, assembly GCA_031404155.1. Taxonomy (GTDB): domain Bacteria; phylum Pseudomonadota; class Gammaproteobacteria; order Burkholderiales; family Burkholderiaceae_C; genus JANNGZ01. Next base: position 3,700 of record JANNGZ010000110.1, on the reverse strand, counting down.
TCCAACGCGGATGGTACGCATTGGAGTTCCCCCGCCGAAATCACCATGGCCACAGCTCGCACCACCACCCTGCGTTTCAAGCGCCTGCTGCTCACCGGTGCCGCCGGCGGCCTGGGCCGCGTGCTGCGGCCGCGGCTGAAGGCCTGCTGCGACCTGCTGCGCCTGAGCGACATCGCCGATCTCGGCGCCGCCGCCGCTGGCGAGGAACTGCAGCCCGCGGCCCTGGAGGACAAAGCCGCGATGCTCGCGCTGCTGCAAGGCGTGGACGCGGTGGTGCACCTGGGCGGCGTCTCCACCGAGGGTCCTTTCGACGAGGTGCTGCCGGCCAACATCGTGGGCGCCTACAACTTGTACGAAGCAGCGCGCATCCACAAGGTGCGGCGCATCGTCTTCGCCAGCTCCAACCATGTGACCGGCTTCTACAAACAAAGCGAAACCATCGACCCGCGTGTGCCGGTGCGGCCCGACGGTTATTACGGCCTGAGCAAGGCGTTCGGCGAAAACCTCGCCCAGTTCTACTTCGACCGCTACGGGCTGGAGACGGTGAGCCTGCGCATCGGCTCCTCATTCCCCGAGCCGGTGGACCGCCGCATGCTCGCCAGCTGGCTGAGCTACGACGACCTGGAGCGGCTGGTGCTGGCCAGCCTCAGCGCACCGGTGGTCGGCCACAGCATCGTCTACGGCATGAGCGACAACCGGCTCAGCTGGTGGGACAACACGACCGCGCGGCACTTGGGCTACCGCGCCGAAAGCAGCTCGGAGCCTTATCGTGCTGCCCTTGAAGCACGCCAACCCAACATCGACCCGGCAGACCCCGCCGCGCTGTACCAGGGCGGCGGCTTCGTGACCAAAGGCCCTTTCTGAATCCGGAGACCCCAATGAAACTCAAGCCCGTCATCCTCGCCGCCCTGCTGGCCGCCGCCTTCAGCGCCAGTGCCACCGAGTTCCGCTCGGCCGACACCCACAACGCCGACGACTACCCGACCGTGGCCGCGGTCAAGTACATGAGCGAGCTGCTGGAAAAGAAGAGCGGCGGCAAGCACAAGATCAAGGTCTTCAACAAGCAGGCCCTGGGCAGCGAGAAGGAAACCATCGACCAGGTGAAGATCGGCGCGCTCGATTTCACCCGCGTCAACGTCGGCCCGATGAACAACATCTGCCCGCTGACCCAGGTGCCGACGATGCCCTTTTTGTTCAGCTCGATCGCGCATATGCGCAAGTCGCTCGACGGCCCGGTGGGCGACGAGATCCTGAAGAGCTGCGAGTCCGCCGGCTTCATCGGCCTGGCCTTCTACGACAGCGGCGCGCGCAGCATCTACGCCAAGAAGCCGATCAAGACCGTGGCCGACGCCAAGGGCCTGAAGATCCGGGTGCAGCAAAGCGACCTCTGGGTGGCCCTGGTGAGCGCGATGGGCGCCAACGCCACGCCGATGCCTTATGGCGAGGTTTATACCGGCCTGAAGACCGGGCTGATCGACGCCGCCGAGAACAACATCCCGTCCTTCGACACCGCCAAGCATGTCGAGGCGGTGAAGGTGTATTCCAAGACCGAGCACTCGATGGCGCCCGAGATCCTGGTGATGTCCAAGGTGGTTTACGACAAGCTGCCCAAGGCCGAGCAGGACATGATCCGCGCCGCGGCCAAGGAGTCGGTGGCCTTCGAGCGCCAGAAGTGGGACGAGCAGGAAGCCAAGTCGCTGGCCAACGTGAAAGCGGCCGGGGCCGAGATCGTCGAGGTCGACAAGGCTTCGTTCCAGGCGGTGATGGGCCCGGTGTACGAGAAGTTCATGGTCACCGCCGACATGAAGCGGCTGGTGAAGGCGGTGCAAGAAAATAAGTAACGACCACCCCGGAGCACCTTCGGCGCTGCTCCTCAAGGGGCACCGCCAGCCGACCGGCAAAGCCGGGTCGGCGGCGGTTGCTGGATCCACGCGCACCAAAGCACCATGTACACGAGGTTTTGCGCCGCGCTATCGAAACTGAGCCTGGTGCTGGCCGTGGTCGGGTTGATCGCGGTCATCCTGTGTGTGCAGTGGCAGGTGATCGGCCGCTACGTCTTCAACGACACGCCCACCTGGGCCGAGGCGCTGGCGCTGCTGCTGGTGCTCTTCGTCACCGCCTTCGGCGTGGCGGTGGGTGTGCGCGACGCCGGCCATATCGGCCTGGAATCGATGGTGGCGTTGCTGCCCGACGCGTGGCGGCACCGCATCGAGATCCTGATCCACGGGCTGGTCGGATTGTTCGGGGCATTGATGGTCTATGGCGGCGGCCAATGGGCGCTGGCCAAATGGAACGAGAAGAAACCGATGCTGCCTGTGCCCGACGGCATCGACTACGTACCGCTGGTGATTGCCGGCGTGCTGATCGTGCTGTTCTCGATCGAACATGTGATCGCGCTGGTGCGCGGCGTTGAAGTGAAGCCTGCATGGAACTGACCGTCCTGGGCGTCAGCTTCACGCTGTTGCTGCTGCTCGGCGTGCCGGTCGCCTTCGCGATCGGCCTGTCGTCCGTCGCCACCATCATCGCCGCCGGCCTGCCGATGGCCGTCGTCTTCCAGAAGATGGTCGGCGGCATGCAGGTCTTCTCCTTTCTGGCCATCCCGTTCTTCGTTTTCGCCGGCGAGCTGATGTTGTACGGCGGCATTGCCGACCGCATCGTGCGTTTTGCCAACAGCCTGGTGGGCCATGTGCGTGGCGGCCTGGGCATGAGCAACGTGCTCGGCTGCACCCTCTTCGGCGGCGTCGTCGGCTCGCCGGTGGCCGACGTGTCGGCGATGGGCAGCGTGATGATCCCGCTGATGAAGAAAGAGGGCTACGACGCCGACTACGCGGTCAACGTCACCACCCACGCCGCGCTGGTCGGCGCGCTGATGCCGACCTCGCACAACCTGATCATCTTCGTGCTCGCCACCTCGGGCCTGGCCTCGGTGAGCGTGCTCGGGCTGATCCTCGCCGCGTTGGTGCCGGCGCTGATCCTCACGCTGTGCAACCTCGGCGCCGCCTACTACGTGGCGGTCAAGCGCGGCTACCCGACGCGCGGCAAATTCTCCGGCTGGCGTGAAGTGGCGCTGTCGTTCGCGGCCTCGCTGCCCGGCCTGCTGGTGGTGGTGATCATCCTGGTGGGCATTCTCTCGGGCGCCTTCACCGCCACCGAGTCGGCCTCCATCGCGGTGGCCTGGGCGCTGCTGATCACCGTCTTCGTTTATCGCTCTTTGTCGTGGCACAACTTCGTCAAGGCCTGTGCCAAGGCCTGCAAGACGACCGGCGTGGTGCTGCTGCTGATCGGCATCTCGGCCGCGTTCGGCTACTTTCTGGCGCTGTACGAGGTGCCGCAGAAGACCGGCGAGCTGATGAAGTCCGTTTCGAGCGAGCCGTGGGTCATCTTCCTGATGATCAACCTGCTGCTGTTCGTGCTCGGCACCTTCCTCGACATGGCGGCGACGATCCTGATCTGCACGCCGATCTTCCTGCCGATCGCGATGTCTTTCGGCATGGACCCGCTGCAGTTCGGCATCGTGATGCTGATCAACTGCGCGCTCGGCCTGAACACGCCGCCGGTGGGCACGGTGCAGTTCGTCGGCTGCGCCATCGGCGGGGTGACGGTCGGCCAGGTGATGCGCTCGATCGCCCCGTTTTATGGTGCGCTCGGCCTGTGCCTCCTGCTGGTGACCTATGTGCCGGCGTTTTCCTTGTGGCTGCCT
>JANNGZ010000109.1:0-8282 GCA_031404155.1 Burkholderiales bacterium | reverse complement strand
CGGCGCACACTCGCCCCGGAGATCAACGCGGCGCAACGTGGAGACAGCGCATGGCTTCTGCCAACAATGCATCCGGGCCACAAGCAGCGCGCATCGCCGCGCACCGCTTCGGCCTGGGCGAGCCATCGCTCAGCCCGATCGGCAACGACGCCCCCGGCTGGCTGCTGGCGCAGATCGGCCCGGCCGACCCGCAGCGTGGCGAGGCCCTCGCCAGTTCGGCCGAAGGCGTGAAGCGTTACGCCGAATTCCTGCTGCTGCAACGCCAGCGCGCGCAAGCCCCAGCGGTCAGCGCAAGCGATGCGAACGGCGGCAACATGGCCGAGTTGCGCAGCACCGAGCAACAGTTCGGGGACCATTTCCGCCAGATCGTGCAGGCCGATCTGCGCGCACACCTGGCCACTGCCGCCACCACGCAGCGGCCTTTTGCCGAGCGCCTGGCGCTGTTCTGGGCCAACCATTTCACCGTGTCGATGGCCAAGGCCTCGGCCCGCGGCACCGTGGGTTCGTTCGAGCGCGAGGCGGTGCGCCCCTTCATCGCCGGCCGGTTCGAGACGCTGCTCAAAAGCGCGGTCAAACATGGCGCGATGCTGCGCTACCTGGACAACGACCAGTCCGCCGGGCCGAATTCGCGGCTGGTGATGCGGCGCGCCCGAGGCGATGAAGAGCGCACCCCGCGCATCACCGGCCTGAACGAAAACCTGGCCCGCGAGGTGCTCGAACTGCACACGCTCGGCGCTGCGAGCAAGGCCTACAGCCAGGCCGACGTGACCGCGTTCGCCGCGGTGCTCACCGGCTGGCGCGTGCCGGTGCGGCTGCTGCTCAGCGGCGAGATCAAGCCCGGCGAACCGGTGACCCGCTTCGAGCCGGCGTGGCACGAGCCGGGCCCGAAACAGCTGCTCGGGAAAATTTACCGCGAAGGCGAAGGCGCACTCGACGCGGTGCTCACCGACCTGGCGCATCACCCGGCCACGGCGCAATTCATTGCCCTCAAACTCGCACGCCACTTCGTGGCCGACGAACCGCCGCCGGAACTGGTGGCGCGGCTGGCCATCACCTTCGGCCGCGGCGGCGGCGACCTGGCTTTGGTCTACCGCGAGTTGCTCGCGTCCCCCGAAGCCTGGAGCCCGGCGCCGGCCAAGCTGAAGACGCCGGCGGAGTTCGTGGTCTCGGCGGCCCGGCTGCTCTCGCTTGGCGAACGTGCCTTTGCGCGCAGCGCCGACGCCGGCATCGCCGCGCTCGGCCAGCGGGTGCAGGCGGCGCCCTCACCCGCCGGCTGGCCCGACCGCGCCGAGGAATGGCTCGGCCCCGATGCGGTGTGGAAACGGGTGGAGTGGGCCACCCGTTTTGCCGACCTGCTCGGCCGCCAGAACGACGCGCGCGCGCTCGCCCGTGCGGCCTTCGGCACCAGCTTGAGCGACAACACCGCGCAGCAGGTCGACCGTGCCGCCGACGGGCCGCAGGCGCTGGCGCTGCTGCTGCTCTCGCCCGAATTCCAGCGACGCTAGAAAGGTGCGGACCAAGATGACCTCAATGCTCCTGGACCCGTCACGCCGCCGCGTTGTCGGTGCGCTCTTCGCGGCTACATTGGCGCCGCTGTGCACGCTCAGTTTCGCCGCGGGGCGCCCGGGTGGCCCCGGCCACGCCAACCGCTTCGTGCTGGTGGTGCTGCGCGGCGGGCTCGACGGCCTCGCAGCGGTGCCGGCAATCGGCGACCCGGACTTCGCCGCCGCCCGCGGCGAGATGGCGAACTTCGGCGCGGCGCCGCTGCCGCTGTCGGGCCTGTTTGCGTTGCACCCAAACCTCGGCCATCTGCATGCGATGTACGGCCGCGGCGAGATGGCGGTGCTGCATGCCACCGGGCTGCCGTATCGGGAGCGCTCGCATTTCGACGCCCAGCAAATGCTGGAGAGCGGCGGCACACAGCCCTACCAGATCAGCACCGGCTGGCTCGCGCGCGCGCTGAAGTCCGCCGGCCACAAGGGCTTGGCGCTCAACACCGCGGTGCCGCTGGTGTTGCGCGGCGCGGGCGAGGTGGACACCTGGGCGCCGTCGGCAATGCCCGACCCGTCGGCCGACCTGGTGGCTCGGCTGGAGCGGCTGTACGCGGGCGACCGCGCCCTGGCCGAGGCGCTCGCGCGCGCCAAGGGCCTGCGCGGCGACACCGACATGGCCGCCGCGGGCAACGACGCCGCCATGATGCAGGGCGGCCCCCGGGTGCAGGTGGTGGCGCTGGCGCGCAAGGCCGGTGAGTTCCTGGGCAAGCCCAACGGCCCGCAGGCCGCGGTGATCGAGATCGGCGGCTGGGACTCGCATGCCAACCAAACGGCGGCGCAGGGCGCGGTGGCCGGCAACCTGCGCAGCCTGGACGCGGCACTCGCCGCCCTGCGCGACGCCTTGCTCGAGCCGGCCGCACAAGGCGCCTGGCAGCGCACCGTGGTGGTGGTAGCCACCGAGTTCGGCCGCGAGGTGGCGATCAACGGCACGCTCGGCACCGACCATGGCAGCGGCGGCATGGCGCTGGTGCTCGGTGGCGCGGTGAAGGGCGGCCAGGTGCTCGGCGACTGGCCGGGCCTGGCGAAGAAGGACCGCTTCGAAGGCCGCGACCTGCGCATCACCGCCGACCTGCGCGCGCTGTTCAAGACGGTGCTCGACCAGCACCTGCGAGTACCCACCGCGGCCCTCGAACGTGAGGTGCTGCCCGGCAGCGCGGGGCTGCGGGTGCTGGACGTGCTGAAGGGCTGAAGGGCTGAAGGGCTGATCCCGGTTTGCATTCCATGGTGAGGGTGTGACCGGGCCAGGCAATGCGCCCATGCCCATGCCCATGCCCATGTCCATGTCCATGTCCACACCGCACGCGCCGCGCGTGCTGAGGAGAGCGGGCGACCGGCTCCGTTCATGCCCGGGGCTCTGCCCCCGGGCATGAACGGCGCACAGCGCCGCAGTCGGCTCCGCGATCGCGGTCAGCGCCAGGCGCAGCAACCATTCGAGTTCCTAAAAGCAGTACCGCACGAGACTGCGGCACGCCCACACGCCACACGCCGACGCGCCGACGCGCCGACACAGCGCTACACCGCTACACCACCGCCGCCTCGCTGCCCATCACCCGCACGATGCGGTCGGCCATGCGTTCGGCCGCGCCGCGGTGTTGCGCGGAAAAGCCCAGCGCGCGTTCCACCCAGGCGTTGCGCATCGGGTCGTCGGCCAGCGACAAGGCCTGCTCGACACCCTGGGCCAGGTCGGTCACGCGCAAGGAGGCCCGCGCGGCGAGCGACTGTTCCGCTTCGCCGGCCACGCGCAGGGTGTGCGGGCCCATGATCAGCGGGCAGCCGCAGCCGGCCGCCTCGACCACGTTGTGGCCGCCGTTGGGCTCGAAGCTGCCACCGAGCAGCGCCACGTCCGACATCGCGTAGTACAGCGGCATCTCGCCCGGCAAATCCCCGAGCCAGACATCGGCGCGGGCCACGTCGGGCGGCGGGTGGCCGCGCCAGCCGCTGCGCCGCGCCTGCCACAGGCCGGCATGTTCGACCAGCGCGGCCACTTCGTCATAACGCGCGGCGTCGTTGGGTGCGATCACCAGCAAGGGCCGCGGCGCCTGGTGGCGCCGCCACAGTTCGATCAGCTGCGCCTCTTCGCCGGCATGGGTGTCGGCGGCGAGCACCACCTCGCGCGTGAGGCTCTGGCGCCACTCGATGCCACGCGCCACCAGCTTCGGCGACGGCATGAAGTCCAGGCGCAGGCTGCCGCACACGTCCACGGTGACGCCACCGCTGCGGCGCAGGACCATCGCATCGCGGCCGGTTTGCGAGAGCACGAGCGCAAAGCGCCGCATCGCGGTTCGCAGCAGCAGCGATGCGCCAAACGGGCCCTGCGACCGGGCATCGTGCGCCCGCGCGTCGTGGGCGCGTGCGTTGGCCAACACCATCGGCACCCGCAGTCGCCGCGCCGCAGCCATCAGGTTCGGCCGCGGCAGGCCGTCGAGCACCACGCCCACGCTGGGCCGGTGGTGGCGCAGGAAGCGGCGCACTGCCAGCGGGGTGTCGATCGGCAGCCACAGCCGCGAGTCTCCCTCGCGCGGCAGCAGCCGCAGGGCGTTGCGGTGGGCCTGCGAGCGCAGCGTGATCACCAGGCGCATCTGCGGCAAACGCTCGCGCAGCGCCTGCACCAGGCGCGGTGCCACGGCCACATCCGAGTCCTCGCCAATGTCCAGCCAGACCACGTTGCCGCTCAGCGCCGGCTCGGCATAGTGGGCCGTGCGCGCGAGGTAGTCGCCCCAGGCGCGGCGGTCGGTGATCGCGCGCCAACGTGCGCTCGCCGAACGCAGCGGCGCCCCGGCACAGAGCACCGCGGTGTAGAGGGCGCGGACGAGGGCGCTGAGCATGGCTAGTCCGGCGCCGGGCCGCCCCAAGCCGGACTGCGCCCCCCAGGGGGGCAGCGCAGGCGCGAAGCGACAAGCGTGGGGGCCGTCATGACTTCAGCGAAAGAGCCGGCGTTCGTAGAGATCCTCGGTCACATGCAGCAGCGACAGACCATCGCGCAGCAAGTCCGGGTTCGGCGGCGCGGGGTGCAGGCGGCTGTCGGCATAACGCTGGGTGAGCGGCGGCACGCCGGGGCGCAACACCGCCACCTCGTCGCCGCGGCGAAAGCCGTAGCTGTCGTTGAACTGCATCAGCACGAACTCCTGGCGTCCCGGTGTCACCACCGACGTGCCGAGCACCGGCACCCGCAGCGGCACACCGACCATGCCGAGCGCAGTGGCCAGCAGGTCGGGCTGCGAGGCGATGCCCTCGAAGCGCTGGGGCGCGACGCCGGCCAGATGCACCAGCCCGGGAATGTGGAAGCCGGGCACCGGCACCGCGTCGTCGCCATACACCCGCACGTTGTGGTCGGCCACCACCACGAACACGGTGTTGGCGTAATACGGCGAGGCCTTGGCGAGAGCGAAGAAGCGGCCGATCGCGTAGTCGGCGTACTTGACCGCGTTCTTGACCGAGAACTTGGGCACGCCGGGCACCCACTCGATCTTGCCCTCGGGCAATTCGAAGGGGGTGTGGTTCGACGAGCTGAACACCACGCTGACGAAGGGTTTGCCCGCCGCGTGGTGGGCCATGAAACGTTCGTGCGCCTTTTGCATCAGGTCTTCGTCGCTTACGCCCCAGGTGCTGACGAAGCCGGGCTTGACGTAGTCCTTCTGCTCGATTACCTCGTCGAAGCCATTGCCGAGGTACCAGGTCTTCATGTCGTCGAAGCGCGCTTCGCCGCCGTAGATGAAACTGGCGTGGTAGCCCAGCGGCTTGAGCAGCGAGGCCAGCGTGAAAAATCCGCTCTGGCTCTTCGGGCGCTTGAGCACGCCCTCGCCGATCACCGGCAGGAAACCCGAGCTCATCGCCGACAGGCCCCGGATGCTGCGCGTGCCGTTGGAGTACAGGCGGGTGAAGGCGAGGCTCTCCTGGGACAGCGCGTCCAGGTTGGGCATCAGGCTCTGCGCCGCGCCGGTGTAGCCCACGAACTGCGCGCCCACGCTCTCCTGCACCAGCAGCACCAGGTTGCGCGGCGCGGCGGCGGGGTGCGTCGGCTGGATCACGCGCGAGAACGGCGCCTTGGGGTCGCCGGGCGTCAGGCCGAAGAGCTTGAGCGCCCGCGCATAGGCTTCGTCCATCGGCATCTCGCCGTACTGGGGCGCCTTGCGCGAGCCGTCCTTGCGCGCGCGGTAAACGTCGTAGCCGACGCTGTAGAGCGCATTTTTTGCCACCTCGTTGGCCACCCGGTTGGGCGAGTACAGCGCTTCGGAGATGTTGGCCGGGCGGTGCCCGAGCGAGGAGCGGATGCCCAGCGCCAGCAGCAGCAGCAGCGGCAGGCACCACAGCGCGCGCCGCCACCACGCCGCGCCCAGCAAAGCGTGGACGCCGTCGAAGGCCCGCAGGCGAAAGAAGAGCCAGGTGGCGAGCCCCAGCGCCACCGCCGACAAGGCCAGGTTGAGCCGCTGGTCCTTCCACAGCATCGACGCCACCTCTACCGGGTACGCCAGGTACTCGACAAAGAGGATGTTCGGCCGCACGTCGTACTCGGCAAAAAACGGAAAGCTCGCGATCTCGACGAACACGATCAAGAGCAAGGTGGCCAGCGCCCAGCCGCGCACCAGCAGGCCCACCGGCCGCTGCAACACCGACGGCGCCAGCGTGAGCAGCAGCACCAGCGGCAGCAAGAAGAAGCTGAACAGCATCGTGTCCAGGCGCAGGCCCTGCACGAAGGCCATCGCCTGCATCGCACCGCCGAGTTCGGCAAAACGTGTCTGCTGCCAGGCGAACATCACGCTGCGGCCGAGCGTGCACACCAGGAGCCACAAGCCGAAGAGTTTGAGCAGCGTTGCCGCCAGCTGCCGCCCGGTGTGCAGGGCCGATGGCGGGCCCGCGGTGAAGGCTGTGGCAGGTGGGGCTGGCGTCATCGAGGCGGTGGGCGGGGGCGGTGCGGCGTGGGGCGTGAGGGTACGGCGTGGGGCGTGCGACAGAGGCGTGCAACAGGGGCGTGCTAGCAGGTGGCGAGGGTCGAGGCGCGGGCTATCATAACGACCGCTTGCGGCTGCTGAATCGCTGCTCGCACCCGTCGCGCGGTTCCTGCACGCGCCTGCGTCCTGCGCCAAACCGCCCGCTGCTCGCGGCTTCAACGATGCGCCTTGCCTGGCTGCTCTACCGCGTCTCTGGCCGCCTGAAGCGCCGCATCGGCGAGGCCGGCCGTGTCTCCTACTCGCAATGCGGCGAAGACATGATCGCCCGCTTCGTGTTCGACACCCTGAAGCTCGCCAAACCGAGTTACCTCGACATCGGCGCGCACCACCCGAGCTACCTCAACAACACGCGCACCTTCTACGAAGCCGGCTCCAGCGGCGTGAACATCGAGCCCGACCCCGACCTGCATGCACGCTTCGTCAGCGAGCGCCCGCGCGACATGAACCTGAACATCGGCATCGGCATCGGCGACCAGGCCGGCGAACTCGACTTCTTCGTGATGAGCGCGCGCACGCTCAACACCTTTTCCGCCGAGGAAGCCCAAGCCGCCGCCAGCAACGGCCGCGCGCGTATCGAACGCACCCTGAAGCTGCCTGTGCGCCCGGTGAACGAGGTGCTGCAAGCGCATTTCGCCGATGCCGCGCCCGACTTCCTCTCGCTCGACGTGGAGGGCCTGGACCTGGCGATCCTGCGCGCGCTGGACTTCAAGCGCTGGCGGCCCAAGGTGGTTTGTGTCGAGACGATCGTCTACTCCGCCGGGCGCGAGGGCCGGCAGGTCGACGGCATCGAGCAGCACCTGCTCGACTGCGGCTACTTCGTGTATGCCGACACGCACATCAACAAGCTCTTCGTCGACAAGGCGGTTTGGTGATGGCGCTGCGGCTGCGCAACGCCGACGCACGCCATGCCTGGGTGGTGGATCAACTTTCGCGGCTGCCCGCCGGCCACACGCTGCTAGACGTGGGCGCCGGCGAATGTGCCTACAAGCCGCATTGCGCGCACCTGAACTACCGCGCGCAGGACATTGCGCAATACGACGGCGCGGGCAACCAGCGCGGTCTGCACACCCAACGCTGGGACACCCACCACCTCGACTTTGTCTGCGACCTCTACGAGATCCCCGAAGCCGAGGGCTTCGATGCGGTGCTCTGTACCGAGGTGCTCGAACATGTCACCGACCCGGTGCGTGCGGTCGAGAAGCTAAGCCGCCTGCTCAAACCCGGTGGCGCTCTGATCCTCACTGCGCCGTTTGCGAGCCTGACCCACTTTGCGCCCTACCACTTCGCCACCGGCTTCTCGGAGTACTTCTACCGCCATCATCTGGAGCGCCTGGGCCTGGCGATCGAAACCCTCGAACCCAACGGCGGCTACTTCGATTTCATCGACCAGGAACTCGGCCGTGTCGGCTCGGTGCGGCGCCGCTACTCGGGCTGGATCGTCGACCCGCTGAGCTGGCTGCTGCTGTTGATCGCACGCCTGAGCGTGCGCCTGATGGCCTCACTCGACGGCCCGCGGGCGCGGCGCAAGTCCAGCGAGTTGTTGTCCTTCGGCTGGCATGTGAGGGCGCGGCGGCCGGGGTAGTGCTACCACCACGTCAGCGGTGGCTGACCCCAAGGCACTTCGCCGTCCCGGCCGGGTTCGGCCACAGCGATGTCGATGCTGTCCAAGTGAAAAGTGCAGCCGACGCACAAGGTGGTGGTGCTAGATTTACTCATGGCACATTTCCTCGTGAATTCGCAACGACCCGGCCGAACATCGGCCCGGTTCATTGGTGTAGCT
>JANNGZ010000108.1:0-5927 GCA_031404155.1 Burkholderiales bacterium | reverse complement strand
GTTCCTCGAACAGGTCTCGTTCTACGAGGAACGTCAAAAGGGCCTTGGTGATCGCTTCCGCGAGTCCGTTCAGGCTGCGACAGCCCTTGCATCTGCGCACCCGAAGTTGGGGTCACCCTGGAAGCTTCGTACGCGCCGGGTCTTCCCAAGGGGTTTCCCGTTCGCAGTTGTGTACCGCGTCGAACCAACGGAACTGGTCGTCTTCGCGGTCGCCCACTTCAAGCGCAGGCCAACCTACTGGCGGCGCCGCAGCGACGCATAACGATTCACCAGCCACAGGAAGTCGGCACCGGGCAGCGTACGCAGCTCCCGCCCGTGAATGCAGGCTCGAATGAACCGCGTCGGCGCGACTCCTCAGCCGACCAAATGCGCCGCCAACACCCGCGCCACATGCACCGCCTCGCGCCCCGCGCCATCGGCTATCTGGTGCCGGCAGCTGGTGCCGTCGGCGACGATCAGGGCGTCGGGGGCGGCGCGCACTGCGGGCAGCAGGTTCAGCTCGGCCATCTGCATCGACACCGCGTGGTGCGCCGCTTCGTAGCCGAAGCTGCCGGCCATGCCGCAGCAGGAGCTTTCGATCAAGCTGACGTCTGCGCCCGGAATCAGGCGCAGCACATCGAGCACCGGCTGCATCGCGGCAAAGGCTTTCTGGTGGCAATGGCCGTGCACCAGCAACTTCTGTTGGGCGGCTTTCAGCGCCGGGCGGAAGCGGCCGGCGGTCGCTTCGCGGGCCAGGAATTCTTCGAACAGGAGCGCCTGGTCGGCCACGGTGGTCGCCTCGTCACCCAGTCCCATCACCAGCATCTCGTCGCGCAGCGTGAGCAGGCACGAGGGTTCCAGGCCGACGATCGCGATGCCGCTTCGGGCCAGCGGCAGCAACACGCCGAGCAACTGCCGCGCCCGCGCCTTGGCCTCGTCGGCCATGCCGGCGGCGAGGTAGGTGCGGCCGCAGCACAGCGTTGCATCGCCAGCGCCGCGCGCGGCGTGCACCGTGTAGCTGGCGGCTTGCAGCACCCGCACCGCAGCGACCGCGTTTTCGCTCTCAAAGTAGCCGTTGAAGGTGTCGACGAACAGCACCACCGGTTTCGATGCGACCAGCAGATCGTCGCGGCTGGCGAGCTTCAGCGCCGCGGCATCACGCCAGAAGGTGTCGCTGCGAAAGCGCGGCAATGAACGCTTTGCCGACAGGCCGAGCCAGCGTTCGCTCAAGTGCTTCAGCAGCGGCACCCGGTCGCGCAGGTTGAACAGCCACGGCAGCCGGCTCGCGAGGCCGGCGTAGTCGGGCAGGTGCGCGGTCAGCCGGTCCTTCATCGACAGGCCGTGATGCAGGCGCCGCTGCGCCAGCACCTCCAGCTTCATCTTGGCCATGTCCACGCCGGTCGGGCAGTCGCGTTTGCAGCCCTTGCAGCCGACACACAAATCGAGCGCGTCATGCACCGCGTCGCCGGTGAGTGCATCGGCGCCGGCTGCGCCGCCGAGCTGGCCGGAGAGCGCCAGGCGCAGCGTGTTCGCGCGCCCGCGCGTCAGGTGCTGTTCGTCGCGGGTGACGCGGTAGCTCGGGCACATGGTGCCGGCGTCGAACTTGCGGCAGTGGCCGTTGTTGTTGCACATCTCGACGGCCTTGGCGAAGCCGCCGGTCGAATCGCCGCCGGTCCCGGGCGCGGTGGTGGCCTCGGTGGCCGGGTCGTTCTGCACGTTCCACGCCGACCAGTCGAACACCGGTTTCAGCGGAATGGTTCTGTAGCCCGGCGGGAAGCGGAACAGCGTGGCTTCGTCCATCTTCGGCGGGTCGATGATCTTGCCCGGGTTCATCAAGTTGCCCGGGTCGAGCTCCTGTTTGATCGCGCGGAAGGCCTGGTTGATTTGCGGCCCGAACTGCCACTGGATCCACTCGCCGCGGCACAGCCCGTCACCATGTTCGCCGCTGTAGGCACCCTTGAATTTGCGCACCAGCAGCGCGGCTTCGTCGGCGATCGCGCGCATCTTCTGCGCGCCGTCGCGGCGCATGTCCAGAATCGGCCGCACATGCAGCGTGCCCACCGACGCATGCGCGTACCAGGTGCCACGGGTGCCGTGTTTGTGGAACACCTCGGTGAGCGCGTCGGTGTATTCGGCCAGGTATTGCAGCGGCACCGCGCAGTCTTCGATGAAGCTCACCGGCTTGCCGTCGCCCTTCAGGCTCATCATGATGTTCAGCCCGGCCTTGCGCACCTCCCACAAGGCCTGTTGTGGACCTTCCTCCACCATCTCCACCACGCTGCCGGGCAGCTTCAGCTGGGTGCCGGTCAGCTCGACCAGCGCCTTCAATTGGCGCAACAGCACCGCCTTGTCGTCGCCGCTGAATTCCACCAGCAGGATCGCCGCCGAAGGTTTGCCGCCCACCTCGACCAGCGCCGCTTCGATGGTCGGCCGGAACGCCGGGTTGGCGCGTGCGAGATCGATCATCGTGCGGTCGACCAGCTCCACCGCGCTCGGGCCGAGCTTGACGATGTACTGCGCCGCGTCCATCGCCGCATGGAAGCCGGGGAAGTTCACCACCCCGAGCACCTTGGCGCGGGGCAGGGGCTTGAGCTTCATCTTCAGGCTGCGCGTGAACGCGAGCGTGCCCTCGGCGCCTACGAGCAGGTGGGCGAGGTTCACGCTGCCGTCGTCGGTGTACGGCCGCTCGCTTTGCGGCTGGAAGATGTCGAGGTTGTAGCCGGCCACGCGGCGCATCACCTTGGGCCAGCGCGCTGCGATCTCCTCGTGCTGTTGCTCGGCCAGGCCGCGAACGAAGTCGGCGATTTTTCTCTCCTGCGTGCCCAGGCCCGCCACCGGCCCGAAGGACAACAGGCGCCCGTCGGCGAGCCAGGCATCAATGCCCTGCACGTTGTGCACCATGTTGCCGTAGGCGATGCTGCGCGAGCCGCAGGAGTTGTTGCCCGCCATGCCGCCGAGCGTGGCCTGCGCGCTGGTGGACACATCCACCGGCACCCAAACACCATGCGGCTTGAGCCAGGCGTTCAAGTGGTCGAGCACGATGCCGGGCTCGACATCGACCGTCTTCGCGTCGATGTCGAAGCCGAGCACCGAACGCAGGTGCTTGCTGGTGTCGACGACCAGCGCCGCGCCGGTGGTCTGGCCACATTGCGAGGTGCCGCCGCCGCGTGGCAGCAGCGGCACCTTTTGCTCGCGGGCAATTTGAATCGCGATCTCGACATCACGCGCCGTGGTCGGCACGAACACGCCCACCGGCATCGCCTGGTAGATCGACGCGTCGGTGGCATAACGCCCGCGTGAGGCGGCATCGAACAGCGTCTGGCCTTGGGTTTCCTGCGCCAGCCGGCGCGCCAGTTCGGAGGCCTCAGGCGGTGCATGCCGCGCGAGCGAAGGTGTCTTGACCATGGGGATGCGATTCTGTATGCAAAACTTGCAAGCCCAACGCGGAGCCACGATGAAGCTGAACCAGCACCCCACCGGCCGACATTTCCTGCAGATCCCGGGCCCCAGCCCGGTGCCCGACCGCATCCTGCGCGCGATCAGCCTGCCCACCATCGACCACCGCGGGCCCGAATTCGGCGCGCTGGGTCTGGGTGTGCTGGCCGGTTTGAAGCGCATCTACCAGACCCAGCACCCGGTGGTGATCTACCCCGCCTCGGGCACCGGCGCGTGGGAGGCGGCGCTGGTCAACACGCTGTCGCCGGGCGATGCCGTGCTGATGTACGAAACCGGGCAGTTCGCCACGCTGTGGCAGAAGATTGCGCTGCGTCTGGGCCTGAAACCCGAATTCATCGGCGAGGCCGGCAACGATGCCGCAGGCCTGCCCAGGAGCTGGCGCCGTGGTGTGCAAGCCGACCTGGTCGAGCAGCGCTTGTGTGCCGACGCCGGCCACGCGATCAAGGCGGTGTGCGTGGTGCACAACGAAACCTCCACCGGCGTCACCTCCGACATCGCCGCGGTGCGCCGCGCGATCGACGCGGCACAACACCCCGCACTGCTGATCGTGGACACCGTCTCGGGCCTGGCCAGTGCGGACTACCGGCACGACGAATGGGGCGTGGACGTGGGCGTCAGCGGCTCGCAAAAAGGTTTGATGCTGCCGCCGGGCATCAGCTTCAACGCGCTCTCGCCCAAGGCCATCGAAGTGAGCAAGCGCGCGAAGTTGCCGAAGTCCTTCTTCGCCTGGGACGAGATCCTCGAGATGAACAAGAGCGGCTACTTCCCCTACACCCCGAACACCAATTTGCTCTACGGCCTGAGCGAGGCGCTGGAGATGCTGCTCGAAGAAGGCCTGCCCAGCGTGTTCGCGCGCCACCAGCGCTGGGCCGAGGGCGTGCGCTGCGCGGTGCGCGCCTGGGGGCTCGAGATCCAGTGCACCGAAGCCGCGCTGCATTCGCCGGTTCTCACCGGCGTGGTGATGCCGCAGGGTGTCGACGCCGACCGGGTGCGCCGCCTGATCCACGAGCGCTTCGATCTTTCGCTCGGCATGGGCCTGGGCAAGCTCAAGGGCCGCATGTTCCGCATCGGCCATCTTGGCGACAGCAACGACCTCACGCTGCTGGCTGCACTCGCCGGCTGCGAGATGGGCTTGAAACTCTCCGGCGTGGCGCTGGCCGCCAGCGGCGTGCAGGCCGCGATGGATTTTTACGCCGCCCCTCCGCAGCTCAACTCGGAGCGCCCGGCGCTGCAAGCGGCGGCCTGAACCCCACGAATCACCGACGGAGACCACACCATGCAACGACGCTCATTCATTCGCGCCACCGGCGCCGCCGCCGCGGCGCTCGCCCTGCCCGCAGCCCGGGCGCAGGAATGGCCCAGCGGCCCGGTGCGCATCGTGGTCGGTTTCCCTCCGGGCGGCGGCACCGACGCGCTGGCGCGCGTGGTGGCGCAAAAGCTCAGCGTCATGTGGAACCAGCAGGTGATCGTCGAAACCAAGGCCGGCGTGGCCGGCGTGCTCGCGGCCGAATACGTGGCCACGCAGCCGAGCGACGGCAGCACCTTGATGATGGCCCACATCAACAGCCATGCGCTCGCGGCCAGCCTGCAGCCCAAGCTGCGCTACAACATCGAGCGCGACTTCACCCCGATCGTGATGGTGGGCGTGACGCCGAACTTGTTGATCGCCAACGCGTCGCAACCCGCCAAGACGGTGAAGGACCTGGTGGCGCTGTGCAAGGCGCAGCCCGGCGCGGTGAGCTTCGGCTCGGCGGGTGCGGGCTCGGCGCAGCACCTGGCGCTGGAGATGTTCCAGTTGCGCGCCGGCGTGAAGGCCTTGCACATTCCGTACAAGGGCAGCGGCCCGCTGCTCACCGACCTGATCGGCGGCCAGATCCAGTACAGCTTCGAAACCATGACCGCCGCCACGCCGCATGTGAAAAACGGCCGTGTGATCGCGATCGCGCAGACACGCACCAAACGCGCCAAGGGCCACCCCACGGTGCCGACGATGCAGGAAGAAGGCTACGAGGGTTTCGAGGCCACCACCTGGTACGGCCTGGTCGGCCCCGGCAAGCTGCCCGCGCCGATTGCGCAGAAGGTGAACCGCGATGTGAACACCATCCTGGCGATGCCCGATGTGCAGGAGAAGCTCGACACCTACGGCGCCGAGGACGGCGGCGGCACGCCCGAAAAATTCGCCCAGTTCATTCGCTCGGAGCAGGCGAAGTGGGCGAAGGTGGTGAAGGATGCGGATGTGAAGGTGGAGTCTTGAGGGGAGGCGCGACGGTCGCCAACTCCTCTGCGACGGCCTGAAACGCCTCCAGTGCCGCCTGCAGGTTCTCCACGATCTCGGCCGCGATCACGTCGGGCGCGGGCAGGCTGTCCACATCGTCCAGGCTCTCGTCCTTGAGCCAGAAGATGTCGAGATTCAGCTTGTCGCGCTTGAGCAGGTCTTGCACGGGGAAGCGCTTGAAGCGCTCGGTCTCCTGGCGCTTCGCACGGTTGTCGGC
>JANNGZ010000107.1:0-2441 GCA_031404155.1 Burkholderiales bacterium | reverse complement strand
CGAGAGCGCAATGATCGCGCCCGGGTTCAAGTCGCGGTTGGCCCAGCCGTCCAGCCGTTTGCCGATGCCGGGCGCGAAGGAGTCGTCCACCGTCGAATGGCACAGCGCGCAGGTGATGCCGACACGCGCCAGCCGGTCCACCCCATTGACCGACTCGACCGTTCCCTTGAGGCCGACCACCGCATCGAGTTTGAGCAAGGCGATCGTGGTTGCGGGTTTGGTCAGGTCGACGCTGCCGTTGCGGATGCCTTCGACCACGGCCACGGGCAGGGCCTCGGCGTCGACTTTCAGGCCGACCGACAGCGCGGTCACCGGATCGACCGCCGCGGCGATCACCTCATGCAGGCGCAGCACATCGGTCCACTGGCGTTCGTCGCCGAAAGTGTCGAAGCGGAAGATCTGCTGCCCCTGCTTGACCAGCCTGGCTTGGTTCTGCCGGGCCAATGCGGCCTCCGGCTCCGAGGCACCGTCGACGCCACCACCGCAGGCTGCAAGCAGCGCGGCGGTGCAAGCCAGCGCGATGGCGGACAACGGGCCTTGTGGACAAAGCGAAAGGGGGGTGCTCATGACCATCTCCTTGGCGAGCCAGCGCGAACGCTGCCTGCTCGGAAACCACTGTGCGCGCCGGCTAGAAACTGGTCTGTACGGCGCCGTACCTAAAACCGGGTGCGCGCGCTGCAAACACGCCGCAAGGCTTCACGGCACAAACGCCGTGGGCACCGGCACTTCACCGAGCACCTGGCGCAGCACCGCCCAGTGCATCGCATCGTCGCCGAGGATGCTGGCGGCGGCCCTGGCCAACTCGCGGTTGCCGAACAGCGGCACCGCGCCGAGGTAGGCGCTGACGGCACCCTGTTCCAGCTGGCCGCGAACGTCAGCACGTCGCCCGCCAGGCGCGCCTCGGTCAAAGCTCGACGATGAAATCCGGATCGAAGCGCGGGTTCTCGTTGACACCCGCCCTGGCATAGCCGCGCGGGTTGCAGACCACGCGGGTGCCGTTGCAGCTCGTAGTCGAAGCTGTCGTGGGTGTGGCCGTGGATCCAGACCCGCGCCGGCTCGGCACCCACCAGGCGCTCGGCAGCGGAGACAAAACAAGCGTTCAAGGGCGAGCCGGCAAAGCGCGGGTGGATGTGTTGCCGCTCGAGCAGATGCACCCGGGTACCGGCACACAGGCGCTTCAAATCGTCGGCGGTGAGGTCGATGCTGCCGCCGTAGAACTCATGGTTGCCAAGCACGTGGAGCACCGGCTTGCCCAGGCGCAGCGCCCAGGCCAGTGCCTGCCGCGGCGGCCCGATGTCGCCGGCGAGCACCACCAGGTCGGCGTCGTTGAGCGGGCGCCCCATCTCGCCGACGCCCAGATGCAGGTCGGACAAGACATTGATCTTCATGCCATTCAACATATCACGGTGTGATATATGCTGGCGCCACAGGGTCGTCACCCCATCGAACAGCCATGGCCACCCGCAAGATGACGAAGTCCGACTTCGAGACCCTGGCCGCTTTCCGCTACCAGCTGCGCCGCTTCCTACGCTTCAGCGAGCAGGCCACGCGGCGCAGCGGCGTGACGCCCTTGCAGTACCAGTTGATGCTCCAGATCAAGGGCTTCCCGGGCCGCGACTGGGCCAGCGTGGCCGAACTCGCCGAGCGCCTGCAGGCCAAGCACCACGGCGTGGTGGCGCTGTTGACCCGCTGCGAAGCGGCCAGGCTGGTCCGTCGCCAGGCCAGCCGCGGCGACCAGCGGATGGTCGAGGTGCATCTCACCCCCGCGGGCGAGCAGCAGCTGGAAGCACTGGCGCGGCTGCACCGCGACGAGTTGCTTTCGATCCAGGGCGGGTTCTCGGTGCCGGGCATCGGCACTCTGGCACCATGAGCCCGCGCGGAGTACCCCGATGAGCATTCACCTCCCCGGCCACAGCGCACCCGCTGCCGGCTTCGAAGTACCGCTGGAAATGCTCTCGGCCTGCCACCTCCGCATCACCCGCCAATGCCGCACGCTGCGCCGCTTGCTGCCGCACCTGGCCGCACGCGGCGCCGACGACGAGGCGAAAACGGCCGCGGCGGCGCTGATGCGCTACTTCGACACCGCAGCGGTGCACCACCATGCCGACGAGGAGGCCGACCTGTTCCCCGCGCTGCTCGAAGCGGTGGCCGGTTCCGACGCGGTCTGCATTCGCGAGCTGACCGCGGCCCTGGCGGCGGAACACCGTGAGCTCGAAGCCGCCTGGAGCAGGCTGCGCGCAGCGCTGGTGCGCTTGCTCGCAGGCGACCGCGGGGCGCTCGCGTCAGCGCCGGTCGAGGCGTTCATCGACCTGTACACAAAACACATCGAACGCGAGGACCAGGAACTGCTGCCGATGGCCGCGCGCTTGTTGAGCGACGACGCACTTGACCGCATCGGCCGCGCGATGCGTTTGCGACGAGGCATCGAGCTCGACAGCGAC
>JANNGZ010000106.1:0-2625 GCA_031404155.1 Burkholderiales bacterium | reverse complement strand
CGGGCTGGAGCCCTGCGAGCTCGAGGGCCACAACGGCGGCACCCGCGCCGGCACGCTGATCGGCTTCCAGCCCCACGAGCGGCTGCTGCACATGGTGGTGCACCCTTCGCGCGGCGCGCTGCCGCTGCGCTTCGAGCGCATCCGCAGGCTTACGCTCACCACGCCGATGGCGCCGGTGCTCTCTGCCGCCGCCGACCCGCACGCCGGGCTGCTCGACCATATGCCGCTGGTGTCGTTCCGGCTCACGCTGGCCGCCGGTGGCGTGGTGGAAGGGCACACCGTGGGCCATGTGGAAAACGACTTCGGCCTCTTTCTGTTTCCGCCGGCCAACAACACCGGCAGCGTGTTCCGCAGCTTCGTGCCGCGCGAAGCGTACAAACGCATCGACTTCGGCGACCGCATCGGCGAGGTGCTGGCGCGTTCGGCCGCGGTCTCGCCCCGGCATCTGGAGCTGGCGGCGCAGGAGCAGAAGGCGCTGCGCGCACGCAAGCTCGGCGACATCCTGGTCACGCGCCAGATCGTCACGCCCGAGCAGTTGCTCGACGCCATCGAACACCAGGCCCGCATGCCGATGGTGCGCCTGGGCGAGGCCTTGATCGGCTTGGGCCTGATCAACGAAGAACAACTCAACGCGGCCCTCACCGAGCAGAAGGCCGACCGTTCGATTCCACTGGGTGAGCTGCTGGTGCGCGCTGGCAGCGTCTCACGCCAGGACCTGCAAACCGCGATGGCCCGCAAGATGGGCTACCCGGTGGTCGACCCGCAGCAGTTTCCGGCCGAAGTGGAGGCGCTGGGGCGCCTACCCTGGTCGGTGGCCGAGCGCCTGAACGTGCTGCCGCTGCTGCTGCGCGGCCACCGCCTGGTGGTGGCGATGGACGACCCGAGCAACCGCAGCGTGACCGAGGAAGTGGAGTTCGCATCGCAGTGCAAGGTGGTGCCGGTGTTGGCGCTGTCCAGCCACATCGCCAAGGCGCTGGGTGCCACCTACGAGCGCTTCGGCATCGAGATGTCGGGCTCGCGCGACGGCAACGGGGGCCCGGCCAACGCCGACGGCCTGGACGCGAGCCGGCTTGTGGAGTCGCTGGAGCAGCAGCACAGCCAGGCCGAACGCAGCGACGACGATTCGCAGATCGAGCAGAGCGACAACTCGCTGGTGCGGCTGATCAACACCATGATCGTCGACGCTCACTCGCAGCGGGTGTCGGACATCCATGTGGAGACGCACCCCGGGCGCGAGAAGGTGCGGATCCGCTTCCGCCGCGACGGCGCGCTGAAGCCTTATCTCGAACTGCCGCACACCTACCGCGCGGCACTGGTGGCGCGCATCAAGATCATGTGCGACCTGGACATTTCCGAGCGCCGCAAGCCGCAGGACGGCAAGATCAATTTCGCGAAGTTCTCGCCCCAGCACAGGCTGGAGTTGCGGGTGGCCACGATACCCACCGCCAACGGGCTGGAAGACGTGGTGATGCGCCTGCTCTCCAGCGCCAAGCCGATGGCCCTGGACAAACTCGACCTGGCCGAAGGTGTCTACAAGCGGCTGCGCGCGGCCATCGAGCGGCCCTACGGCATGGTGCTTTGCGTGGGCCCGACCGGCTCGGGCAAGACCACCACGCTGCACTCGGCGCTGGGCGCGATCAACACCGCCGAGCGCAAGATCTGGACCGCCGAGGACCCGGTGGAAATCACCCAGAAGGGCCTGCGCCAGGTGCAGATCAACCCGAAGATCGACTGGACCTTTGCCAAGGCGCTGCGCGCCTTCCTGCGCGCCGACCCGGACGTGATCATGGTTGGCGAAATTCGCGACCGCGAAACCGCGCAGATGGCGGTGGAAGCTTCACTCACCGGCCACCTGGTGATGAGCACGCTGCACACCAATTCGGCGCCCGAGACGGTGACCCGGCTGCTCGACATGGGCATGGACCCGTTCAACTTCGCCGACTCGCTGCTCGCGGTGCTGGCGCAGCGCCTGGTGCGCCGCCTGTGCTCGAACTGCCGCACCAGCCGCGACGCCAAGCCTGAGGAGATCGAGGAATTGGTGAGCGACTACCAGCACGCCTTCCCGCAGGATTTGCGGCCCACGCGCGAGGCGCTGATAGCCGACTGGGCGCAGCGCCATGGCCAGGGCGGCCGCCTGCAGCACTACGCCAGCCCGGGCTGCAAACATTGCGACGAGACCGGTCTGCGCGGCCGCGCAGGCCTGCACGAGCTGCTCACCGTGGACCGCGACCTGCGACACCTCATTCAGACGGGAGGGCGGGTCGAAGAGCTTCAGCAGACCGCGATGCGCAGCGGCATGCGCACGCTGCGCCAGGACGGCATCGAGAAGGTGCTGGCGGGCATCTCGACCATCGAGGAAGTGCGCTCGACGAGCAACATGTAGGGCGCGGGCCGCGCCCTCACCCTCACCCGCCGCCGCGCTGAGTGTAGAGGTCGAAGTAGCGCATCACACGCTGGCGCTCGGCGTCGCCGAGGCCGTCGAAACTGAAACTCACCGCCAGGCGCGGCATCGACATCAACGCGATGCGGCGCGGTGGCAGCGTTGTCCAGTGCAGCGTCAGCCGCCCGCCGCTGCCGGCCTCGGCACTGAAGCCGGCGCGGTCGCTGGCGCCGAAGGTGGCTTCC
>JANNGZ010000105.1:0-3164 GCA_031404155.1 Burkholderiales bacterium | reverse complement strand
TTGGCATCGTTCTCGACGATGCGTTGCAGGCCCGAGAGCTGTGAGCCGTCGTCCAGCGCGATCAGGGTCACGCCCTGCGTGGCTCGCCCGAGTTCGCGGATTTCGCTGACCCGGGTGCGCACCAGCACGCCGCGGTCGGTGATCAGCATGATCTCGTCTGCCGGCCGCACCAGCGTGGCGGCAACCACCTTGCCGTTGCGCTCGCTTTGCTGGATCGCGATCATGCCCTTGGTACCGCGGCCATGGCGGGTGTACTCGGCGATCGAGGTGCGCTTGCCATAGCCGTTCTGCGTTGCGGTGAGCACGCTCTGGGTTTCGTCTTCGGCCACCAGCATCGCGATCACCTGCTGCCCGTCGTCGAGCGCCATGCCGCGCACGCCACGCGCCTGGCGGCCCATCGGGCGCACATCGTCCTCGTCGAAGCGCACCGCCTTGCCACCGTCGCTGAAGAGCATCACGTCGTGCTTGCCGTCGGTGAGCGCGGCGCCGATCAGGTGGTCGCCGGGGTCGAGGTCGACCGCGATGATGCCGGCCTTGCGCGGATTGCTGAACTCGTCCAGCGCGGTCTTCTTCACCGTGCCGAGCGCGGTGGCCATGAAGATGGTGTGGTCGGCCGGGAAGCTGCGGAACTCGCCGGTCAGTGGCAGCACCACCGTAATCTTCTCGTCGGCCAGCAGCGGGAACATGTTGACGATCGGCTTGCCGCGTGAGGCGCGGCCGCCCTGCGGCACCTCCCATACCTTGAGCCAATAAACGCGCCCGCGGTTGCTGAAGCAAAGAATCCAGTCGTGCGTGTTGGCGATGAAGAGCTGGTCGACCCAGTCGTCTTCCTTGGTCTGCGTGGCCTGCTTGCCGCGGCCGCCGCGGCGCTGGGCTCGGTACTCGGTCAGCGGCTGGCTCTTGATGTAGCCGGTATGGCTGAGCGTGACCACCATGTCGGTGGGCGTGATCAGGTCCTCGGTGCCGAGCTCCTGCACGTTGTGCTCGACCACGCTGCGGCGCGCGCCGAGCTTGGTCTGGCCGAATTCCTGGCGCAGCGCGGCAAGCTCTTCGGCGATGATGAACGTGACACGGTCCGGCTTGGACAGGATGTCCAGCAGGTCGGAGATTTCGCTCATCACCTCCTTGTACTCGCCGATGATCTTGTCCTGCTCCAGGCCGGTGAGGCGCTGCAGGCGCATCTGCAGGATTTCTTGCGCCTGGTCGTCCGAAAGGCGGTACAGGCCGTCGGCCTGCATGCCGTAGTCGGCGGGCAGCCCTTCCGGGCGGTACGCCGCGCGGCCGCCGGGCGTGTCGCCCTCGGCGCGCGCGAGCATGTCGCGCACCAATGACGAATCCCAGCTCTTGCTCATCAGCGCGGCTTTGGCCACCGGCGGCGTCGGCGAGTTCTTGATCGTGGCGATGAACTCGTCGATGTTGGCCAGTGCCACCGCCAGCCCTTCGAGCACATGGCCGCGCTCGCGCGCCTTGCGCAGGTCGAACACGGTGCGCCGCGTCACCACCTCGCGGCGGTGCTCGAGGAAGATATCGAGCAACTGCTTCAGGTTGCACAGGCGCGGCTGGCCGTCGATCAGGGCGACCATGTTGATGCCGAAGGTGTCCTGCAGCTGCGTCTGCTTGTACAGGTTGTTCAGTACCACCTCCGGCACTTCGCCGCGCTTCAACTCGATCACCACGCGCATGCCGGACTTGTCGCTCTCGTCCTGGATGTGGCTGATGCCTTCGAGCTTCTTTTCGTGAACCAACTCGGCCATGCGCTCGAGCAAGGTCTTCTTGTTCACCTGGTAGGGAATTTCGTCGACGATGATCGACTGCCGTGCGCCCTTGTCGATGTCCTCGAAGTGGCACTTCGCGCGCATCACCACCTTGCCGCGGCCGGTGCGGTAGCCCTCGCGCACCCCATTCACGCCGTAGATGATGCCGGCGGTGGGGAAGTCGGGCGCGGGCACGATCTCCATCAACTCTTCTAGCGTCGCCCCGGGGTTCTTCAACAGGTGCAGGCAGGCGTCGACGACCTCGTTCAGGTTGTGCGGAGGGATGTTCGTGGCCATGCCCACCGCGATGCCGGCCGACCCGTTGATCAGCAGGTTCGGCAACCGGCTTGGCAAAACCAGCGGCTCCTTTTCGTTGCCGTCGTAGTTGGGCCCGAAATCGACCGTCTCCTTGTCGATATCGGCGAGCATCTCGTGCGCGATCTTCGACAGGCGAATCTCGGTGTAGCGCATCGCCGCAGCGTTGTCGCCGTCGACCGAACCGAAATTGCCCTGCCCATCCACCAGCATGTGGCGCAGCGAAAAGGGCTGCGCCATGCGAACCACGGTGTCGTAGATTGCCGAATCGCCGTGCGGGTGGTACTTGCCCATCACGTCGCCGACGATGCGAGCGGACTTCTTGTACGGGCGGTTCCAGTCGTTGTTCACCTCGTGCATCGCAAACAGCACACGGCGGTGCACCGGCTTGAGGCCGTCGCGGGCGTCGGGCAGGGCGCGCCCGACAATCACGCTCATCGCATAGTCGAGATAAGAGCGCCGCATCTCCTCTTCGAGGCTGATGGGCAGGGTTTCCTTGGCGAACTGCGACATGGTGCGTGTGCGCCAGCGCACACAGGTGCTGCCGGCCATGAAGGCGACCGAGGATTCTAAGGGCCGGTGCTTGTAGCACTGACGCAACAAGCATGCGATGACTTGCCGACTAGGTCGCCAAAAACAGGCTCGTCGAACACCCTATGGCACAATCAGTTGTCGGTGGTGAGCGCTCGCCAAACCGGGTGTTTGCCAGGTTTTCTCGCTTCCGATTCGGACGTAACGCAGGCAACCTGCGGCTTTCCTTTTGAGGAGAATCAATGAAGAAACTGAATACGGTGGCGCTGCTCTTCGCGTCGGCCGCACTCGCTGCCCCCATGTCGGCTGCCTTCGCGCAAGCGAAGACAAACGACAATTGGCAAAGCGTGGACGGCACGATCTGGAAGAACGGCACCAATGAACTTTGCTGGCGCGACGCCTTCTGGACGCCCGCGACCGCGGCCGCGAATTGCGACGGTGCTCTGAAGCCGCCGCCCCCGCCGCCCCCGCCGCCCCCGCCGCCCCCGCCGCCCCCACCGCCCCCACCGGCTGCTGCCCCGGCGGCACCCCCGCCGCCCCCGCCGCCGCCGCCCCCGCCGGTTG
>JANNGZ010000104.1:0-2169 GCA_031404155.1 Burkholderiales bacterium | reverse complement strand
CATTTCGTCTGCGCCGACGACGCGCACGGCGCGCCGATCATGATCGCCGCCGACAAGGCCGGGCTGACGCCGCAGGCCTTCGTGGCCGGCATCGCCGCGGGGCGCAAGCCCTATCTCGATGGCTTTCACATCGGCTTCGACAACTGGCATTCGACCGACGCGCCCGAGAACCACGTGCTGGCGCAGGACATCTACCGCGCGCTGCGTGCCAACGAGCTGATCGCCACACGCACCGTCGAGCAGTTCTTCGACCCGCTGAAGAACATGTTCCTGCCCGACCGCTACATCAAGGGCGAATGCCCGAACTGCGGTGCGAAAGACCAGTACGGCGACAACTGCGAGGTCTGCGGTGCGGTGTATGCGCCCACCGATCTGAAGAACCCGTATTCGGCGCTCTCGGGTGCCACGCCGGTGCTGAAGAGCAGCGAGCACTTCTTCTTCAAGCTGTCCGACGCGCGCTGTGTCGAGTTCCTGCAGCAGTGGACGCAGGACGGCAAGCTGCAAAGCGAAGTCGCGAACAAGGTCAAGGAATGGTTTGTCAAGGACGAAGACGACGCTCACGCGGGCGGCCTGAACGACTGGGACATCAGCCGCGATGCGCCGTATTTCGGCATTCAAATCCCCGATGCGCCGGGCAAGTACTTCTACGTCTGGCTGGACGCGCCGGTGGGTTACCTGGCGTCCCTGAAGAACTTGTTCGACCGCAAGGGCCTGGACTTCGAGGCCTACCTGGCCGACCCTGCGGTGGAGCAGATTCACTTCATCGGCAAGGACATCGTCACCTTCCACACGCTGTTCTGGCCGGCGATGCTGAAGTTCAGCGGCCGCAAGGTGCCCGACCAGATCTACGTGCACGGTTTCATCACCGTCAGCGGCGAGAAGATGAGCAAGAGCCGCGGCACCGGCATCTCGCCGTTGAAGTACCTCGAGCTGGGGTTGAACCCGGAATGGCTGCGCTATTACATCGCTGCCAAACTGAACGCGCGGGTCGAGGACATCGACTTCAACGCCGAGGACTTCGTGGCGCGGGTGAACGCCGACCTGGTGGGCAAGTACATCAACATCGCCAGCCGTGCGGCGGGTTTCCTGAGCAAGCGCTTCGGCGGCCACTTGTCTGCCGACCTCGGCGTCGAAGGGCGCACACTGCTCGACGGCCTGCGCGCGCACCGCGACACCGTGGCCGAACTGTATGAAACGCGCGAATTCGGCAAGGCGCTGCGCGAGATCATGCAACTGGCCGACCGCGTGAACGCCTATGTCGACCAGCACAAGCCGTGGGAACTGGCCAAGCAGATTGACCAGGATGCCGTGCTGCACGACGTGTGCAGCGTGTGCATCGAAGCCTTCCGTGTGCTGACGATCTACCTGAAGCCGGTGCTGCCGGCGCTGGCCGCGCAGGTCGAGGCCTTCCTGAACGTGCCGCCGCTGCAGTTTGCCGACGCATCGCGCGCCATGGGCGGCCACCGCATCGGCGACTACAAACACCTGATGCAACGTGTCGATGCGAAGCTGCTCGACACGCTGTTCGAGCCGCCAGAATTGCCGCAAGTGCTGCCGGGCGGCGAAGCCCTGGCGCCGGAAATCGGCATCGACGACTTCGCCAAGGTGGACCTGCGCATCGCCAAGATCGTCAATGCCGAATTGGTTGAAGGCAGCAGCAAGCTGCTGCGCCTGACGCTGGATGTCGGCGAAGCGACGACGCGAAATGTCTTCAGCGGCATCCAGTCGGCCTACAAACCCGAACAGCTGATCGGCAAGTTCACCGTCATGGTCGCCAACCTGGCGCCCCGCAAGATGAAGTTCGGCATCAGCCAAGGCATGGTGCTGGCCGCGTCGCATGCCGATGAGAAGGGGCACCCCGGGCTGTATGTGCTCGAACCCTGGGCCGGCGCGCAGGCGGGAATGCGTATCCACTGATATGCGCATGCCGAGGACAGTGGGCGATCGGCTTCGTTCATGTCCTCCGCCCGGGCAATACCCGGGCTCCCCCTTTACTTCACGAAGCCGATCACCCACCGCCCTCGGCAATTCACCACCGAGGTCTGTTTCGTCGTGCCAACCACCACCGTCGATCCCCGGAGCGAAGCCGGCTGCGGCGCTGCGGCAGCACCCTGAGACAAGGGAACAACATGGGCGTAAGATATGTTTCATATGCACATGTCATTAACA
>JANNGZ010000103.1:0-4287 GCA_031404155.1 Burkholderiales bacterium | reverse complement strand
GTCGCCTGCAATGACATCGTGCGCTGAACGCCGGCGGCGCCTGTTCAAGCAAGGCGCCGCGAGGAGGCTGTCGGGCTTTGTGTCGGGCCCGCGTTGGGCCTGCAAAGGGGCTCAGCCTAGGCGCAAAACGCAGCTGTGCCGGGCGGCACAGCGAGGCTTTGCAACGACGGCTCAGAGCCTGGCACGGCAACTCACCTCGGCGCGGGCCCGACCCAAAGCCCGACAGCCTCCTGGCGGCGCCTTGCTTGAACAGGCGCCGCCGGCGTTCAGCTCACGAGGTCATTGCTGGCGATCTGAATCACCCGGCTCAGCGCGTTCGGCGCGTCGCAGGCCACCACTTGCCGCCACGGCATCGAGCGCAGCCAGGTGAGCTGGCGCTTGGCGAGCTGGCGGGTGGCGGCGCTGCCGCGTTCGGCAATCGATTTCATCGCCGCCGCATCCAAGGTTCCATCGTCCACCGGCGCCGCGTCCAGCGCCTGCCACACCTGCCGGTAGCCCACGCAGCGCATCGCCGGCAGCGCGGCGTGCAGGTCGCCACGCGCCCGTAGCGCGCGCACTTCGTCGACGAGGCCATGCTCCAGCATCTGGGCAAAACGCTGCGCGATGCGCGCATGCAGCCAGGCGCGGTCTTGCGGTTCGAGCGCGATCAGGCAGGGCATGGTGTTGATGTCCGGCGCGTTGCGCTGCGTGTGGAATGCCGAGAGCGGCCGGCCGGTCAGCCGGTGCACTTCGAGCGCACGCTGGATGCGCTGCGCATCGTGCGGCGGCAGGCGCGCGGCGGTGACCGGGTCGACCAGCGCCAGCGCCGCATGCAGTGCCGGCCAGCCGCGTTCGGCGGCCTCGGCGTCGAGCGCGGCACGCAGCGCGGGGTCGGACGCCGGCATCTCGTCCAGCCCACCCACCAGCGCCTTGAAGTACAGCATCGTGCCGCCGACCAGCAGCGGCAGCGCGCCGCGCGCGCTGATCTCGGCGATGAGCCGGCGCGCGTCGGCCACGAACGCGGCCGCCGAGTAGCTCTCGCGCGGGTCGAGGATGTCGATCAGGTGGTGCGGCACCTGCTTGCGCTCTTCCCGCGAAGGTTTGGCACTGCCGATATCCATGCCGCGGTAGACCAGCGCGGAGTCGACGCTGACGATCTCGACCGGCATCGGCAAGGTGCTGGCCAGTGCCATGGCCGCGGCACTTTTGCCCGACGCCGTCGGCCCTGCGATGCCGACCCAACCCAGCGAGCCGCTCATGGTGCGGCTGCCGCGGCCGCTGCAACCCCGCGCGGCAATTCACCATGCCGGCGCACCAGGGTCCAGGCCACGGTGGCGGTGAGCAGCGACCAGAAACCCACCGTGAGCGCCAGCGGTTTGGTGGTGTTGTCCAGCGACTGGCCGAGCCACAGGCCGATCACGAACGCGGTCATCGCGAGCACGAAGCCGGCGAGCGCCGAAGCCGTGCCTGCGGCTTGCGGAAAGGGCGCCACCGCGCCGGTCTGCCCGCACGGCTGGTGCAGGCCATGGCCGAAGCTGTAGAGCCAGTGCGGCAACAGCACCGCCCACACGGTCTGGATGCCGGCGAGTGCAAGCGCGGCCATCGCAAGGCCGCCTGCCAGAGTGAACCAGGCGCCACGGCGCACCGCGCCGACGAGGCCGACTTGGATCAGCCAGCGCCGGCAGACGACGGTACCGGCGAGGTAGGCGACCGACCCCGAGCCGAGCGCCAGGCCGTACTGCATCGGCGTGACACCGAGCACCCCGATATATACAAACGACGAGGCGGCGAGCAGCGTGAACAGGCCGCCATAGGTGCAGGCCACGAGCAGGGCCCAGGCGCGAAAGCCGGGGTGGCGCAGCACCAGCGCCGCGATGTGCAACACCGGCCCCGGCCGCGTGGCGTGCGGGTTCTTGTGCCGGTTGGTTTCGGGCAGCGCGCGCCAGATGAAGAGCAGCGCAACGAGGCCGATGAGCGCCACCGCGGCCAGCGTTGCGCGCCAGCCGAAGGCGGAGACCAGCACGCCGCCGAGCAGCGGCGAAGCCAGCGCAAAACCGGCCAGCCCCGACAGTCCGAGTGACATCACCCGCGCGCCCTCGTGCGGCTCGTAGAGGTCGCGCACCATGGCCCGCGCGCAGACCACACACGCGGCCATGCCGGCGCCCTGCGCGGCGCGCCAGCCCACCAGTTGCCAGATGCTGCCGGCGAAAGTGGCACCGACGCTTGCGAGCACGAACAAACCCAGGCTGCCGAGCAGCACCGGCCGGCGCCCGTAGCGGTCGGCCACCGGGCCCCACACCAGTTGCGCGAGGCCGAAGGCCAGGATCAGCGCCGACATGGTGAGCTGGCTCGCGCTCATCGGCGCGGCCAGTTCACGTGTGAGCGTGGGCAGCGCGGGCAGGTAGAGGTCGGTGGCCACCGGTTGCAAACCGAGCAGCAGCGCGAGCGCGGTGGCGGCGGTAGCGGGGGCGAGTTTGGGTGCTGGCGTGGCAGCGCTTGCGGTGGCCGCGGTGCGTGCCGCGGGTGCCGCTGGTTTGGCGGAGGGCTCGGGCGCAGAGGGCATGGCGGGGAGGGTAGCAGGGCGGTGTCTCGCGACACGCAGACCGCGCCTGGCGAAAGCCCCGTGTCGTGTTGCCCGGTGCTAGATTTGGCCGCGGCCGGCGGGCTTGCCTCGGGACAGCGGGCGACCGAAGAATGGGCCGTTCATGACGAAGACCGAATTCCTGTTTCGCCAGCTCGACGCGACATTGGCCTGGTACCGCCAAGCCGAAGACAAGGCGAAGTTCCTGGTCACGATCAACACCGCGGTGGTTGTCGCGCGTGCGGCTGTTCGTCGACTGGGCGACCCGGCTGTTCGCCGCGCTGGAGGTCGAGCGCGAAGCCGGACTCGCGTCCGGCTTGTCGGCAGCGCGGCCTTCCTGGTACTGGACGCGCTATGCACGCGCGTCGGCGGACATCGGCCGTGCGGGCGGCGCGTCCCGCACTTCAGCGTAGGCCTGCTTGAACCGGTGGTGGTTGCGCTTGAACCGCGCCGCTCAGAACTTCTCGCCCTCGCGCAGGTAGCGCCACTGCCCTACCGGCAGCTGCCCGAGCGAGATGCTGCCGATGCGCACCCGCTTCAGGCCGATGACCTCCAGGCCGACCAGCTCACACATGCGCCGAATCTGGCGCTTGCGGCCTTCGCGCAGCACGAAGCGGAGCTGGTCTTCGTTGGCCCAGCTCACCTTGGCCGGGCGCAACTCGACCTCGTCGAGGTACAGGCCCTGTTGCAGCAGGCGCATCGACTCGGCGGGAAAGTCGCCTTCGCCGATGTACTTCACCCGCACCAGGTACTCCTTCTCGACATGGGTCTGGTCGCCGACCAGGCGCTTGGCCACGCGCCCGTCCTGCGTCAGCACCAGCAGGCCGGTGGAGTCGATGTCCAGGCGGCCGGCCGGCGCCAGGTGGCGCAGGTGGCTCGGGTGGAAGGTGATGCGCGAGCCGTCTTCGCGCCAGCGGTTGTCGGGCCGCACCAGCATCACCGCGGCCTCGTGGCCGTCTTCGGGCTGGCCGCTCACATAACCCATGGGCTTGTGCAGCAGCACGGTGACCTGCCGCGCCTGCTGGGCATGGGCCACGGTGTCGATGTCGATGCGGACGTCGGGCCCGACCCGCTGGCCCAGCACCGCGACGCGGCCGTCCACCCGCACCAGGCCGGCTGCTATCCAGTCGTCGGCTTCGCGCCGAGAGGCCATGCCGAGCGCGGTCATGCGTTTGGACAGGCGCTCGCCTTCGGCGGCCGCTGTGCCCGCCAGCGGCTCCGGGGCCTTCTGCCGCGATGGCCCGCGTTGCGGCCGGGCCGGCTCGTCGCGCGGCGGCGGCGGGCGTGCCGCGGCGGGGCGCGATGGGGTGGGCTGCGCGCGTGCCGCGGCAGGGCGCGATGAGGTGGGCTGCGGGCGTGCCGCGGCGGGGCGCAACGGCGACGGCTGCGGGCGTGGCCGCTGCGTCGGTTCGGGCTCGGGCTTTGAAGGCCAAGCGGGCACCGGCCGAGTTGGCAGCGGCCGCGACGCGGGCGAGCGCGGCGGCGCGTCGCGTGAAGCCTGCGCGCGTCGGCTGTCCGGTGCGTGGGCCCGAGGCGGCGCCGACGCGGGTGTCGGCATCGGCGCCCGCCTCACAGGTGGCGCCGGCGGGACGGTGGTCTCGTCCGTGGGCCCGGCTGCCGGGCGCACCACGCGCGACGACGCCGGGCGTTTGCCGCCGGGCCGCACCGGCGGGCGGTCGGGCCGGCGTGCAGCAGGTTTTTTCTTCAGGGTCAGGGTGGCCACGGGG
>JANNGZ010000102.1:0-3117 GCA_031404155.1 Burkholderiales bacterium | reverse complement strand
CGCCTCGTTCGCCGAGGCCTGGCCCACGTGCGCCGCGATCGGCTCGGCGCGCTGGCGCAGCAATTCCATCGCCGCACCGGCCAGCGCCTGGAGCGTCTGGACCTGCCCGGTGGACACCTCGCGCGGCCGGGTGTCGTAGGCGCACAGCGTGCCCAGGGTGTGCCCGTCGACCGACAGGCGTGCCGCGGCGTAGAAGCGAATGAAGGGCTCGCCCGCCACCAGCGGATGGGCGCGGAAGCGGGGGTCGGTGCGGGTGTCCTCGACGACGATCAAGTCGTCCGTGCTGTGGAAAAAGATCTCGCAGAAAGAGCTGGCCGCAGGCGATTCGGTGGCGCCCATGCCCACCGCCGACTTGAACCAGTCGCGGTCGCCGTCGAGCAAATTCACCAGTGCGATCGGCACCTCCAGGCCACTGGCGAGCAGGCGGGTGAGGTCGTCGTAGGCCCGCTCCTGCGACGAGTCGAGAATCAATCGGCGGCGCAGTTCGGCCAGCCGTTCGGGGTCGTTTCGCATCAGCGCTTGTCTCCGGTTGAAATGGTGGGGTGTCAGGGGCAGCGTGAGATTGCGGCCGCGGCCGCTGGCACTCATTGGGGCACCCTGGCCGCTGCGCGTCGTCCCGCCAAGCGGGAGCATTCGCACTTGGGACGGCCCGGCGGGCTCATGGTGCCCCCTTCGCGCCTTCGGCGCGGTCCCCCGAGGGGGAGTTTCGCCCGCCTTGAGGCGGCTCGATCGCTGCGGGCGCACTGCGCGGCGGCATCAACGACGCGCGGCCGCCGAGCGTGAGCAGCTTCGCGCCGGTGGCGACCGCGACGCGCTGCCGCGCGCAGGGCCTAGCGCGGAAGCGGCCGGGCGTGGCGAACATGGCAGATTCGGGTGCTGGGCAACATGGACTCGATCTGACGTGGCCTTGCGAGGCTGGTGTTGATGCGCGGTCAAGCTGTGTAAAGCGGCGGGAGTGGGGCTGCGCGATCGGGCGTCTCGCGGCGCGGAGGGAGCCCGCATCATGTGCAGTGGCAGCGCCGAACGTCTGTACTACAGCGCACGAACTGCGGTGCAGGCAAGGCAGCGCACGCCGTGCGACGCGGGCACAATCCGCGCATGCCTCTCGACGACATCGCCTCGCTGCGCCGCGTTCTCAAGAGCTGCCGCACGATTGCGGTGGTGGGCCTGTCGGCCGAATGGAACCGGCCGAGCAACTTCGCGGCCAAGTACATGCAGCAACACGGCTACCGCATCGTGCCGGTGAACCCGCGCTACCCCGAGGTGCTCGGCGAGCCGAGTTATGCGCGGCTGGAAGACATCCCGTTTGCGGTCGACATGGTCGACGTGTTCCGCAAGACCGCCGACGTGTTGCCGATCGCGCAGAGCGCGGTGGCCATTGGCGCTAAGTGCCTGTGGCAGCAGATCGGCGTGCTCAACACCGAAGCCGAGCAACTCGCACGCGGCGCCGGGCTGGACACGGTGATGGACCGCTGCGTGAAGATCGAACACGCACGCCTGTTCGGCGGCCTGAACTGGGCGGGCGTGAACACGCAGGTGATCTCGGCAAGGCGACCCGTTTAATCCGGTGCGGTGTCAGCAAGCCCGTCAGCAGGTCCCCCATGCCCGACCACAAATTCAAGCCTGAGACGCTCGCGATCCACGCCGGCCAGATTCCCGACGCGGCCACCGGCGCGCGCGCCTTGCCGATCTACCAGACCACGAGTTTTGTTTTCGACTCGGCCGAGCATGCGGCGAGCCTGTTCAACCTGGCGACTTTCGGCAACGTCTATTCGCGCCTGAGCAACCCCACGGTGGCCGCGCTCGAAGAACGCGTGGCTGCGCTCGAAGGCGGGCGCGCCGCGGTGGCCTCAGCCAGCGGCATGGCGGCGGAGGCGATGGCGCTGATGACGATCCTGCAAGCCGGCGACCATGTGGTGGCGGCCGGTGCGCTCTACGGCGGCACGGTGACGATGCTCTCGGTGAACCTGGCCAAGTTCGGCATCGAGACCACCTTCGTCGATGCCACCCAGCCCGAGAGCTTTGCCGCCGCGATGCGCCCGAACACCCGTGCGGTGTTTGCCGAGACGCTCGGCAACCCGAGCCTGGTGGTGCTCGACATCGCCGCCGTGGCCGCGGTGGCACATGCGCACGGCGTGCCGCTGATCGTCGACAACACGGTGCCCACGCCCTTCCTGTGCAACCCGCTCGCGCTCGGCGCGGACATCGTGGTGCACTCGGCCACCAAGTACCTCGGCGGTCATGGCACAACGCTCGGCGGCGTGGTGGTGGAGAGCGGCAAATTCCCCTGGGCCAACGGCAAGTTCCCGGGCATGACCGAGCCCTCGCCCGGCTACCACGGCGTGATCTTCCACGAGACCTTCGGCGACTTCGGCTTCACGATGCGCTGCCGCATGGAAACGCTGCGCGTGTACGGCGCGGCGCTCTCGCCGATGAGCGCGTGGCAAATCCTGCAGGGCGTGGAGACGCTGCCCTTGCGCATGGAGCGCCATGGCAGCAACGCACTCGCGGTGGCGAAGTTTTTGCAAGCGCACCCCGCCGTGAGCTGGGTCAATTACCCGGGCCTGCAAGACCACCCGCAGCATGTGTTGTTGATGCGCCAGATGCGCGGCGCGTCGGGGCTGCTCGGCTTCGGCGTCAAGGGTGGTCTGGCCGCCGGCATCAAGTTCATCGAGTCGGCGCAGTTCATGAGCCACCTGGTGAACATCGGCGACACCCGAACATTGATCAGCCACCCGGCGTCGACCACGCACCGCCAGCTCGACGCGGCTCAGCAACTCGCGGCGGGTGTGAAGCCCGACATGGTGCGCATCTCGGTCGGGCTGGAACACATCGACGACATCCTCTGGGATGTCGATCAGGCGCTGGCCGCGGCGAGCCGGTAAGGCCAGGTGCTGCGAAGCCCAGCGCGTGCGTCGACACGCGCACCGGGTCGAATTTGACCCTGCGCGATCTCAAACCTAGGGGATTGAACGCGCGAAATCCATCACCTAAGTTGAATGCCCGTGCCGGGCTGACTTGGGCGTCAAGATTTGTGGTTGTCCGGCGCACTGCAAGGAGGGCAGCCATGAGCAGGTCGTCAGCGCGCGTTCGCATTTCCAACGGGTCGTTGATCGC
>JANNGZ010000101.1:0-14080 GCA_031404155.1 Burkholderiales bacterium | reverse complement strand
CGACACCATCGTGGCCAACAAGGACGAGCTGCTGCATGTGGCCTGCGCCGAAGCCAAGGCGATGTTCGAAGCCGGCTGGCGCGCGCCGCTGAAGCGCTTGTTCCCGGTGGCCGGGCGTTCGGGCATCGCGACGATCAAGGCCCAGCTGGTGGGCATGCGCGACGGCGGCTTCATCAGTGCGCACGACTTCCACATTGCCAGCTGCATCGCCGACGTGGTTTGCGGCGGCGAGGTCGATGCCGGCACGCTGGTCAGCGAGGAGTACTTGCTGGCACTGGAGCGAAAACATTTCTGCGCGCTGCTCGACCACCCGAAGACGCAGGAACGGATCGCGGGCATGCTGCAAACCGGCAAACCGGTTCGGAATTGATGAAGCTACTGCGCGAACGCCATGCGTCGTTGGCCGGTGCTCGGAATCCTCACGTAGCGCTGCTACGTTCCGGTTCCTGCGCTCCGTCCGCCTAGCCTGGCGCCCGCTCGCTACGCTTCCTCAACACCGAACCCGAGCTTCTTTCAACGCTGATCAACTCGAAGGATCAGGACATGAGCAAACAGATTCAAGACGCCTACATCGTCGCCGCCGCCCGCACCCCGATCGGCAAATCCGGCCGCGGCATGTTCCGCAACACCCGGCCCGACGACCTGCTGGTCGCCGCGATCCAGGCCGCGCTGCGGCAGGTGCCCGGCCTCGACCCGAAAGCCATCGAAGACGCGATCATCGGCTGCGCGATGCCCGAGGGCGAGCAGGGCCTGAACGTGGCCCGTGTCGGCGCGCTGCTCGCCGGGCTGCCGAACACGGTGGGCGGCGTCACGGTGAACCGCTTCTGCGCCTCCGGCCTCACCGCGATCCAGATGGCCGCCGACCGCATCCGCGTCGGCGAGGCCGAGGTGATGATCGCCGGCGGCGCCGAGAGCATGAGCATGGTGCCGATGAGCGGCAACAAACCGTCGTTCAACCCGGCGGTGTTTGCCAAGGACGAAAACGTCGGCATCGCTTACGGCATGGGCATGACCGCCGAGAAAGTGGCGCAGCAGTGGAAGGTGAGCCGCGAAGCGCAGGACGCGTTTGCGCTGGCTTCGCACCAGAAGGCGATCAAGGCGATTGCCGACGGCCAGTTCAAGGACGAGATCGTTGCGGTGGAGGTGCTTGACCGGTTCCCCGACCTGAACAGCGGCGAGATCACGACCAAGACCCGCACTGTCAGCGTCGACGAAGGCCCGCGGCCCGACACCTCGCTCGAAGGGTTGGCGAAGCTGCGCGCGGTGTTCGCGGCGAAGGGTTCGGTCACCGCGGGCAACAGCTCGCAAACCAGCGACGGCGCCGGTGCCCTGATCCTGGCCAGCGAAGCCGCGGTGAAACGCTTCGGCCTCACCCCGCTGGCGCGTTTTGTCAGCTTCGCCTCGCGCGGCGTGCCGCCCGAGATCATGGGCATCGGCCCGATCGAGGCGATTCCGGCGGCGCTGAAATACGCCGGGCTCTCGCTCGCCGACATGGGCTGGATCGAATTGAACGAAGCCTTTGCGGCGCAGGCGCTGGCCGTGATCAACACCGTGGGCCTGAACCCCGCGGTGGTGAACCCGATGGGCGGCGCGATTGCCCTGGGCCACCCGCTCGGGGCCACCGGCGCGATCCGCGCCGCCACGGTGGTACATGCGCTGCGCCGCCACAACCTGAAGTACGGCATGGTCACGATGTGCGTGGGCACCGGCCAGGGCGCGGCGGGCATTTTCGAGCGCGTGTGACTCGGGCTCGGCCGAGCGCCACGGGGCTTTCATCGTCGACATTTCTGGAGCACGAGAGATGAGCATCAAGACCGCAACCCTGAACGGCGTGGCCACGATCGAGATCGCGCGCCCGGAGAAAAAGAATGCGCTCACCGTGGGGATGTACCAGGCCATGGCCGACGCGCTGAACGCGGCAGGCGAGGACAACGCGGTGCGCGCGGTGTTGATCACCGGCCAGCCGGGCATCTTCACCTCGGGCAACGACATCGAGGACTTCATGCAGCGCCCGCCGGCCGGGCCCGACCCGATGGACTCGCCGGTGTTCCGCTTCATGCATGCGCTGCTCGACTGCGACAAGCCGGTGCTGGCCGCAGTCACCGGTGCGGCCATCGGCATCGGCACCACGATGCTGCTGCATTGCGACTTTGTCTACGTGGCCGACGACGCCCGCCTGGCCATGCCCTTCGTGAGCCTGGGCCTGGTGCCCGAGTTCGCCTCCAGCCTGGTGCTGCCGCAGTTGATGGGCCACCGCCGCGCCGCCGAGAAGCTGCTGCTCGGCGACCCCTTCAACGGCGAGACGGCGGTGGAGTGCGGCATCGCCAATGCGGTGTTGCCGGCCGGCGAAGTGGTGGCCCATGCGCGCCGCATGGCCGAGCGTTTCAACGCCTTGCCGCCGGGTGCGGTGCGCGGCGCCAAACGCCTGATGCGCCGCTCGCAGCCGGAGCAGATCCGCGAGACGATCCGGGTCGAGGCCGCGCTCTTCGGCGAGCGCCTGCGCAGCCCCGAGGCGATGGAGGCCTTCCAGGCCTTCTTCCAGAAACGCAAGCCCGATTTCTCGAAGTTCTAGGATGAATCCGCTTCGGATCCTGGCGTCTGCTTCGGAACCGTTGCGGCGATTGAACGCCTGCTTCTGGAGGCGTTGGCGCGAGATCGGGCCGCTGCGGCATGCTGCTGCGCTCGTGTCCCCCGGCGTCGGCCAGCGGCCGACGCCTCCTCCTTTTACTTCGCTGCGCAGCACGCCCCAGCAGCCCGATCCTGTGTGGCTCGAAATTGCTCCGCTCTCGCCAAACACCCGTCTCCTTCGTCCCGCGCTGCGCGTCGAGAAGTGCACCGCGGGTGGCGCCGAGCCCAATGGACCATTGAGATGAGCCTGGTCGCCAAACTCGTGCTCTCGCCGTTGCTGATGGTCCAAGCGATGCGCACCCGCGCGCGCATGCCGCGGCTGCGCGAGGCGGTGGGCGAGCGGGAGGGCGAGATCGGCAACGGGCCGCTGCTGCGGGTGCTGATCGCCGGCGACTCGTCGGCCGCGGGTGTCGGCGCTTCCGAGCAGCGCCATGCGCTCGCGGGCCAGCTGAGCCTGGCGCTGGCGCGGCATTGTGCGGCGCGGGTGCGTTGGCGATTGGTGGCGCGCTCGGGCATCACCAGCGCGCAATGCATCGAGCTGATCGACGCCGCCGGGCCGGTGGACGCCGACGTGGCGGTCATCGCACTCGGTGTCAACGATGTCGTCGACCAGGTGCCCTCGCACCGCGCGCTGGCCGCGCGCGAGGCGCTGGCGAACCGGCTGCGCAATGCGCACGGCGTGTCGCACATCGTCTTCGCGCCGCTGCCGCCGCTGCACCGTTTCCCCGGGCTGCCGCAGCCGCTGCGCTGGGTGGCCGGGCAGGACGCGCGGCGCCATGACCACGCGATGGCGCATTGGGCCAACGAGCGGGCGCGCAGCCACGGCGACGTGTCGCATGTGCCTATCGAACTGCCGCTGAACGCGGGCCTGATGGCGCGCGACGGCTTCCACCCCGGCCCGAGCGTCTACCGCATCTGCGGCGTGGCCCTGGCCGAGCACATCGCGGCCCATGTCTGGCCCACGATTCTCGATTCACAACAGCACGAGGAGACTTCGAGATGAGCATCGCATCGCTGCAAGGCAAAACCCTTTTCATCACCGGCGCCAGCCGCGGCATCGGCCTGGCGATTGCCAAACGCGCCGCGGCCGACGGCGCCAACATCGTGATCGCGGCCAAGACGGCCGAGACCAACCCGAAGCTGCCGGGCACGATCTTCAGCGCCGCCGCCGAAATCGAAGCCGCGGGTGGCCAGGCGCTGCCGCTGCAATGCGACATCCGCGAGGAAGCCAGCGTGCTCGCCGCGGTCGAGCAGGCGGTGGCCCGGTTCGGCGGCATCGACATCCTGGTCAACAACGCGAGTGCGATCAGCCTCACGCCGACGGCGGCCACGCCGATGAAGCGCTTCGACCTGATGTTCGGGGTGAACGTGCGCGGCACCTACCTGTGCACGCAGGCCTGCCTGGCGCAGCTCAAGGCCTCAGCCCAGGCCGGCCGCAACCCGCATGTGCTGAACATGAGCCCGCCGCTGAACATGCGCGAACATTGGTTCAAGGGCCATGTGGCCTACACCATGGCCAAGTACGGCATGAGCGAATGCACGCTCGGCCACGCGGGTGAGTTCCGCCCCTTGGGCATTGCGGTGAACAGCCTGTGGCCGCGCACGCCCATCGCCACCGCGGCGCTGCAGATGATCCCCGGCATCGACGTGAACCTCTGCCGCAAGCCCGAGATCCTGTCCGACGCGGCCTGGTTCGTCCTCACCAGCGACGCCAAGACCACCAGCGGCAACTTCTTCATCGACGACGAACTGCTCGCACAGCATGGCGTGACCGACCTCGACAAGTACTCGGTGAAGGCGGGTACGAAACACTTCCTGCCCGACTTCTTCGTCGACTGAGAAGGAGCTGCCTTCGGGACTCGAATGCGGTATTGCGCGTGACCCGCAGAGCGGGAGCCAAGCCGCCTGCGGCGCTGTGCTCCGCTGCCCTGACGATTGCGGCAGGACCTGCCGCTGCCCTGACGCAGCTATTGCGGCAGGGCCTGCCGCAGCCGTGAGCCGCCTTCGGGTTGCACGTGCGGCTTCAGTCCCCCGATGCCGACCTTGCGGTCGCCCGCCCTCCTCGGCGCGGCGCGGGCATGCAGGTTTGCAGCCCGCGCGACGCGGCGCCCCTTCGGCCGGCCGGGTCCACGCCGGTAGACCCGGAGCCGCGGCCTCAGGCGTCGAGCACGATCTGCGTCTGTGTCACCACGCCGCAGAGCTTGCCCGCCTCGCTGCGCACCAGCGTCTGCCAGACCATGGTGGTGCGGCCGCGGTGCAGCGCGCTGCATTCGGCCGTCACGGTGGAGCCTTCGGCCGCGCCGGCGATGAACTTGGTGCTCGAGTCCACCGTGGTGGTGCGTTTGCCCGCGGGCAGGTTGAGGAAGGTGCCCACCGCGCCGAGCGTGTCGGCGAATGCCATCAGCGCGCCGCCGTGCAGCGAGTGGCCGCTGGTGTACAGGTCGGGGCGCACAGTCATGCGCGCACAAACCCGCTCGGGCGTCGCCTCGGTGATCTGCATGCCCATCAAGCCGGGGAACAGCGGCTCGAAGAGGGCCTGCAATTCGGGCAGCGTCATCGCCATGCGGGCCGGCGCCTCTGGGGTGATCTGCGGGCAGGCGCCGGAGCGCGGCTCAACGCGTGGCGGTGGCCGCAAAGCGCTCGGCAAACCAGCGCTCGAGCATGCGGCGCTCGAAGCCCTGGGCTTCGTGGTCGTAGCGCGGCGGGTGGACCAGGTAGGCCATGTCGGCCACCCGCTCCTCGCCGCTGGCAACCGTGCGGCTGCCTTCGAGCAGGGTGTAGCGCAGGTTGATGCGCGGCCAGTCGGTGTTGCCCTTCATCACCCGCAGGTCGGGCTGGCGCAGCACCCGGTTCTGCTCGCCGGCCAGGTCCACGTCGAGCACCTCGATGCGCAGCGTCTGGCCGTCGGGCAGCTTTGTGCCGAGGCCTTGCAGGTGTTGGCTCAGGCGCTCGAGGTTGCGCTCGCTGGTGATCAAGCCGCGGCCGGCGTCGGTGAAGGTTTCGGGCTTGACGTAGCTCACCTCGACGCTGCCCGCGGCGTGGGCGGGCCGGCTGAAGGCGAGGGCGGCGAGCGCCGCCACGGCGATGGCGCCGATTTTTACGGCATGGGCCAGCGAGATCGGGTGGTGCAGAAGTTTCATGGCCGGGCCTTTCGGAGGCAGCGGGTAGGGGCAGCGTGCCGGGGTCACTTTGCACCAAGCCGGCGCCGCGCTCAAGGGGGCTGCGAGTGCCCGCGCGAGCGTGTCAGCGAATGGCACTGGCCGCCGCGCCGACCGCGCCCGGGGCCGCCAGCCCGAACTCCCGCGCCAGCAGCGCATACGAGCGCCGCCGCGCCGCGGGTTCATGCGCCCAGGTGTTCACCACCAGCTCGTCCAGGCCGAGCGACGCGGCCAGCGTGCGCATCGCACTGCCGACTTCTCCAGCGGTGCCCACCAACGCCTTGCGCCGCATCGCGTCCACGGTGCGCATCTCGTCGGCGCTGAAGCCGCGCGCCGCGATGTCGGCCGGTGCCTGCAAGGGCCCGAGCACGCCGCGCATGCGGTCGACCCGCCAGCGCTCGCGGCTCAAGGCGTGGAACACGGCTTCGTCGTGGGTTTCGGCGGCCAGCGCCCAGACGCAGATCGTGGCCAACGGCACTGGATGGCGCGCGCTCGGCTTGTACAGCGCGCGATAGAGCTCGAGCGCCGGCTCCACGCCCTGGCCGTCGGTGAAGAAGTACGCAAAGGCGTAGGGCAGGCCGAACTCCGCCGCCAGCCGCGCGCCGTAGTCGGAGCTGCCGAGCACCCACACATCGGGCGTGCGCGAGCTGTCGCCGTCGGCCAGCGCCGGGCCGCGCGGGTGCGCCACGATGCCGGCCACCGCGCGCCCGCTGACCCACTCGCGCAGGTCGTGCACCTGCTGCGGGAAGTCCTCGGCCATGCCCGACGAATAGGGGTTGAGCGCCCGCGCGGTCTGCATGTCGCCGCCGGGCGCGCGGCCGACGCCGAGGTCGATGCGCCCGGGCGCCAGCGCGTCGAGCACCCGGAACTGATCGGCCACCTTGAAGGCCGAGTCGTGCGGCAGCATCACCCCCGCGCTGCCGATGCGGATGCGCGTGGTGCGCGCGGCCACCGCGGCCATCAGCACCTCGGGCGCGGTGCCGATGATCGTGGGCAGGCTGTGGTGCTCGCTGAGCCAGAAGCGGTGGTAGCCGAGCGCCTCGCAATCCTCGGCCAGCGCCAGGGTGTCGCGGATCGCGGCGTCCTCGCTGGAATTGACGAGCGAGACGGATTGGTCGAGGACGGAGAGGCGCATCCGATGAAGCTTACCCGCGACGATTCGGCTACGCTTCGCGCCCGGCGTCGGCGCCCGATGTTCGCCGCCCGACTTGGTGCTGGCCGTTCAACCACACGCCCACACGGAGCCCTGCCTGTTGTTCGCCGCTTTCGAAAAACTCGTCGACCCGTATCCCAACGCGCCGCCGGCCGCACCGCCGACCAAGCTGCTGCCCTTCGTCTGGGCCTGCACCGAAGGCACGCGCCCGTTCATCCTGGCGATGACGCTGCTGACCGCAGCGATCGGCGCCTTCGAGGCGCTGCTGTTTTGGGTGATGGGATCGATCCTCGACTGGCTCGCCGAGGTCAAGCCGGCGCAGTTGTGGCAGCGCGAAGGCGGCACGCTGCTGCTGCTCGGCTTGGTGCTGCTGGGCAGCATCGCGCTGGCCACGTTCCAGTCGCTGTTCAAGCAGCAGGCGCTGGCGGGCAACTTCCCGATGCGGCTGCGCTGGAACTTCCACCGCCTGATGCTGAGCCAGAGCATGGGCTTCTACCAGGACGAGTTTGCCGGCCGCATTGCCACCAAGGTGATGCAAAGCGCGCTCGCGGTTCGCGACGTTTGCATGATCCTCGGCGACATCATGGTCTACGTGGTCATCTACTTCGTGACTATGGCGGCGGTGCTCGGCGGGTTCGATGTGCGCATGCTCGGGCCCTTTGCGCTCTGGCTGTTGCTCTACGTGCTCTCGGTGCGCTACTTCGTGCCGCGCATGGCCCGGGTGGCGCAGCAGCAGGCCGACGCCCGCTCGCTGATGACCGGGCGCATCACCGACGCGTACACCAACATCGCCACGGTCAAGCTCTTCTCGCACAGCCAGCGCGAGGCGGGTTACGCCCGCAGCGCGATGCAGGAATTCCTCGGCACCGTGTACCAGCAGATGCGCCTGGTCACCGGTTTCGAAATCATGAACCAGGTGCTCAGCGTGACACTGATCTCCTGCACCGCGGGTGTGGCGCTGTGGCTCTGGATCGGTGGCCATGTGGGCGTGGGCGCGGTGGCGGCGGCCACCGCGATGGCGTTGCGCCTGAACGGCATCTCGCACTGGGTGATGTGGGAGATGGCCAGCCTGTTCGAACATATCGGCACGGTTCAGGACGGCATCACCACGCTGAGCAAACTGCACAGCGTGACCGACCCGCCCGGCGCGGTGCCGTTGAAGGTGAGCCGCGGCGAAGTCAGGTTCGAGCAGGTGAACTTCGGCTACGGCGGCGAGCGCCGTGTGGTGGACCAGTTCTCGCTGCACATCCGCCCCGGCGAAAAGATCGGCCTGGTCGGCCGCTCGGGTGCGGGCAAGAGCACGGTGGTCAACCTGCTGCTGCGCTTCTACGACGTGGCGCAGGGCCGGGTGCTGATCGACGGCCAGGACATCGCGCGGGTGACCCAGGAGTCGCTGCGCGAGCAGGTGGGCATGGTGACGCAGGACACCTCGCTGCTGCACCGCTCGGTGCGCGACAACATCGTCTACGGCCGCCCCGACGCCAGCGACGTGCAGATGGTGCATGCGGCCGAACGCGCCGAGGCGCACGAATTCGTGCGCACGCTCTCCGACCCCAAGGGCCGCAAGGGCTACGACGCGCATGTGGGCGAGCGCGGCGTGAAGCTCTCCGGCGGCCAGCGCCAGCGCATCGCCATCGCCCGGGTGATGCTCAAGGACGCGCCGATCCTGCTCCTGGACGAAGCCACCAGCGCGCTGGACTCCGAGGTCGAAGCCGCGATCCAGCAAAGCCTGTTCCGCCTGATGGAGGGCAAGACCGTGATCGCGATCGCGCACCGGCTGTCCACCATCGCGGCGATGGACCGCCTGGTGGTGATGGACCAAGGCCGCATCGTCGAGGAAGGCGACCACAAGACCCTGCTCGCGCACGGGGGCCTGTATGCGCG
Organism: Burkholderiales bacterium; assembly: GCA_031404155.1. Classification (GTDB taxonomy): domain Bacteria; phylum Pseudomonadota; class Gammaproteobacteria; order Burkholderiales; family Burkholderiaceae_C; genus JANNGZ01. The sequence goes on along the minus strand of JANNGZ010000101.1, from coordinate 5,257 downwards.
GCTGTGGGCGCACCAGAGTGGCGGTTTCCTCGGCGAGGAGGATGACGGCGGCCCGGATGATGGGGCGGGGGCGCCGGTGCGCAACGAGCGCGAGGCCGTGGCGGCGGCCGCGGGTGCGCCAGGACGACGGCATCCTCAGGATTGATGACGCCAAGCAGTTAGGGGTTTTGGAGGCGGTGGCCGCTACCGGAGAATTCACGATACTCGACACCTTCGTTCGGCAGCTCCGCTCGGAAGTTCGGCACCCACCCGCCGACCCGCTTGGCCCGGCGAGAACGCTCACCCAGGAGGCACCCTTGCGCGACTTCGAGGACTCCACGCTCTGGCGCGTCAGCGCCTACGAGCGGGCCCGGCGGGATTCGGGCGGCAGCGGCTTCGTTCAGTTGGAGAACGAATCGGTGCTGCCGACAACGCTGCTGGCCGATCTGCGTGGGCTGGAACGCAGCGGCAGCGCCAACGACGTGCTTGAGCTCGTTGCGGCGTGCCTGCGCTCCAAGACGCCAGCCCTGCTGTGCGTTCAGCACGAGGAGGTGGTCTGGCCGATCACCGTCTTCCCGCACCAGATGGTCTACCACTCGCCTCGCGACATGGCGCTGGCCACCGCGCAAGGCAAGGCGACGATGAAGGTGCTGGCGGTCGAGCCCCCGGGCTTGCGGCCACCGGGCCACCCGAAGCATGACCGGATCGGGGCGGCCGAGCAGTACCGGCCGCTGCTGCCGTTGCTGTGGGACCTGGCGCTGAACGGGCCGCGCCACGCCCTGCTTTCGGAGATCGGCGGCAAGGCGGCTTACCGTTTGGCGCAAACCCGTATGGGCGAGCGCCCGCACCTGAGCGGCGCGCTCGAACCGGCGATCGAGCGGCTGCGCCGCGACTCGGTGTCGCTGCGCGACCTGGCGGCGATGCCCGGCATGAGCGTCGACCGCGCCAGCCGCCTGCTCAACGCGCTCTACCTCGCCTCGGGCCTGATCGTGACCCGCTCGCACCCATCGGCGCGTGAGGAGCCGCGCAAGAGCTTGTTCGGCCTGCTCAAGCGCCGCTAGCCCACTCAATCACTGAAATCGGATCGGCGCCGCGTGGCTGCGCCGACGCCGGCGCCGACAGGGGCCCCGTCTCCCGCCCGCCGGTCCGCCTTGCCGGCGCCGGCAAGGTGCAGCAGTGAGCCCGTCACCGCGCCGGCCTGGTGGCGTGGCGCGCCAGCGTCGCGAATGCAACCCCGGCCGCTGCCGCATAGACCGCGCTGCTGAGCCACAGCGCGGTGCGCGCGCCGAAGGCGGTGGCGAGCGCGCCGCCGGCCAGCGCACCGAGCAGCGTCGCGCTTTGCCCGAGCGTGCGGATGCCGGCGTCCACGCGCGCCAGCAGCGCCGGCTCGGCCAAGGTCTGGCGCAGCGTGCGGTCGTGGATGTTGTGCAGCGTCTGGCCGCCGTCGCCGACGATCTGGTGCGTGGCCAGCAGCGCGATGCCGAGCACGCCCACCGCGCCGACGAGAGGGATGCACAGCGCGCCCAGGGCAAGCAAGCTCAAGCCGAGGGTCATGGTGCGGCCGGCGCCGAAGCGCCGCCCCAGGTTCGGCGCCAGCGCCGCGGCAGCGACCGAACCCAGCCCGCCGGCCGCGAAGACCATGCCGAGCACGCCGGTGTCGAAGGCGATGTCGCGCGAAACGAAAATCATGTAGCTGGTGCCGGCGATGCTCATCCCCAGCGCCACCAGCACCTCGACGGCGGCGAGCGCGCGCAGCGTCGGCTGCGCCGCCACGGCGCGCAAGCCCGCACCCGCGTCGGCCAGGAAGCCGCGCAGCCGGGAACGCCAGCCCGGGGTGGCGCTGACGCGGGGTGTACGCAGTTCCCCGGTGGGTGCGTCGTGCACGCCGCGCAGGCACAGCGCCGACACCAGATAGCTCGCCGCGTCCAGTGCCAGCGCCACCACCGCGCCGAAGCCCTGGTAGAGCCAGCCGCCGAGCGCAAAGGCCGCCGTCTCGGACAGGCTGCCGCCGATCGACAACTGCGCATTGCGCGCCGGCAGTTCGGCCACGGGCACGCTGCGCGCTACCCAGGCCGAACGGGCCAGCTCGAAGGCCATGCTGAGCACGCCGCTGCCTGCCGCGGCCAGTACCAGCATCCAGAACGACAGCCAGCCCAGCACCGCGAAGGCCGCCAGCCCCGCGAGCAAGGCGGCGCGCAGCAGGTCGGCAAGCAGCATCACCGCGCGTTTGCCATGGTGGTCGACCAGGGCGCCGAGCGCCAACGCGCCCAAGGCGCCGGCCAGCACGTCGGCCACCAGCAGCAGGCCCATCTCGGCAGCGCTCGCGCCGAGCGTCAGTGTGGCCAGCCAGGGAATCGCGAGCCGGCTCAGCATCGAGCCGAAGTTGGAGACGACTTCGGCGGCGAGGACACGCGGGAACTCGCGCGGGTGCTGTTGCGGGCGCTCTTGCGGGCGCTCGTGCGGGTGCTCGTGCGGGTGCTCGTGCGGCGCGCCGCGCGCCCGCTCTTGCGGCGGCGCGCCTGTCATGGCGTCGCTCGCAAGGGGCCGGGGCTGCAGCGCATCCTGGGATGGTGGCACGCCGGCTCGGCCCCGCCGGCCCGGCGACGCCAACCGCCACGCGCACCGACACGCACCGACGCGCACTCACCGATGCCGAGCGATGCCGATCGACATCCACCGGCGCCGACTACGCCGGGTGATGCACCGGCGCCAGCGCGTACACCGGCGTCGGCAGGCCTTCTATGCGCGCCTTGAGTTGCAGCGACAGGAACTGCGAGTAGTGGCGGCTCTGGTGCAGGTTGCCGCCGTGGAACCAGAGCGCGGGCTGTTGTGTGGGCTTCCACATGTTGCGCAGTTCGCCTTCCCAGGGCCCCGGGTCCTTGCGCGTGCCCGAGCCCAGGCCCCAGCATTTGCCGACCTTGTCCGCCACCTCCTGGCTGATCAGTTGGGCGGCCCAGCCGTTCATCGAGCCGTAGCCGGTGGCGTAGACGATCAGCTCCGCGGGCAGCTCGACGCCGTTTTTCAGCAGCACGCCGCCGGGGGTGATGCGCTCGACGTCGGTGCGGCTTTGCAGTTTGATCTTGCCGTCGGCCACCAGCTCGCTGGCGCCGACGTCGATGTAGTAGCCCGAGCCGCGGCGCAGGTACTTCATGAACAGGCCCGAGCCGTCGTCGCCGAAGTCGAGCATGAAGCCGGCCTTTTCAAGCCGGTCGTACAGGCCCTTGTCGCGCTTGGCCATCTCCTCGTACACCGGCACCTGCAGCCCGGGCAAAACCTTGTAGGGCAGCGACGCGAAGATCAGGTCGGCCAGGTCGGTGCTCACCCCTGCGTTCACCGCCGCCTCGCTGTAGAGGCCGCCGAGCGCCAGCTCCATCAGCGAGTCGCTGCGCGCGATATGCGTCGACGAGCGCTGCACCATGGTCACGTCGGCGCCATGCTCCCAGAGGTCGGCGCAGATGTCGTGCGCCGAGTTGTTGGCACCGATCACCACCGCGCGCTTGCCGCGCCAGTCCTCGCCGTTGCCGAACTTGCTCGAATGCAGCTGTGTGCCCTTGAACGAATCCATGCCCTCGAAGCGCGGCAGGTTGGGCACCGCGGACATGCCGGTGGCGAGCACCAGCTGTTTGGGCCGCAGCACCACGGTCTCGCCGCGGTGCTGCACCGTCACTTCCCACTCCTGCGTCTTGTCGTTGAAGCGGGCGCTCTGGCATTCGGTGCTGGGCCAGTAGTTCAGCTCCATCACCTTGGTGTACATCTCCAGCCAGTCGCCGATCTTGTCCTTGGGCGCGAACACCGGCCAGTCGTCGGGGAAGGGCATGTACGGAAGGTGGTCGTACCACACCGGGTCGTGCAGGCACAGGCTCTTGTAGCGGTTGCGCCAGCTGTCGCCGGGCTTGTCGTTCTTCTCGACGATGATGGTCGGCACGCCGAGCTTCTTCAGCCGCGCGCCGAGCACGATGCCGCCCTGGCCGCCGCCGACGATGACGCAATAGGGCTGTGTCTTGAAGCCCAGCGTGGCCTGCTCCTCGTTGCGCTTTTCAAGCCACGACTTGCGCTCGGCCTGCACGCCATGCTCCACGCCCTTAGGCCGGGTGCCGCGCTTTTTCTCCTCGAAGCCCTTGAGCTCGACCATCGTGGTGAGCAGGGTCCAGCATTTGCCACCCACCAGGCGCAACTGCCCCTTGCCGCGGGCTGCGGCGGTTTCGAAGCTGAGCCAGGCGTCGATCACCCCGTTGGCTTCGGTGGCGTCGCCTTCGAGGCGCCAGTTCACCGGTTTCACGCCGGCCAGCGTGGCCGCCAGCATGGCGCGGATCGCGGCCTTGCCCTCGGCGGTGTGGAGGTTCCAGGTGAAGGACACCAGGTCGCGCCAGTAACAGTCGTCGCCGAACAGTTCCAGGACCGCTTCGAGGTCGCCCTGGCAGAGCGCGTCGTCGAAGTGGGACAGCCATTGCTGGACGGTGGCGTTGGGGGTTGCGTCGGCCATGCTCTTGTCTCCTTGGGTTTGAGGTGAATCCTGAGGTGGACGGGGGTGCGCTGTACAGGCCTGCCGTGCGTGCTGGCGCGGTGGCAACGCCCAACGATTCTGGAACCGGAAGGCCGGCCCTGTAAACCGACCTGCGGCGCCCGGGGCGAGCAAAGGGCGTACTGCGCCCTCGGCAGCCGCCAACGGCGACAATGCGGGCCGTTCGCTTGCGCTCGCTTCCGCCCTCCCCGTGTCCCTTCCTTCCACCACCCCGGCCGCCCCGGCTGTGGCGCTGCCCGCGCTGTCGGCGCCAGTCGCGCCCGCCGCGCTGCCCGCACCGCCGCGCCGCGCGCACGCCAGCGCCGCCATGACGGCGCCGAAAGCGCTGACGGCCTACCGCCCCTTCTGGGCCAAACGCTTCGGCCCCGCGCCCTTTCTGCCGATGAGCCGGGCCGAGATGGAGCAGCTCGGCTGGGACTCGTGCGACATCGTGATCGTCAGCGGCGACGCCTATGTGGACCACCCGAGCTTCGGCATGGCGGTGATCGGGCGGGTGCTCGAAGCGCAGGGCTTTCGTGTCGGCATCATTGCCCAGCCCGACTGGCAGAGCGCCGAGCCGTTCAAGGCGCTGGGCCAACCGAACCTGTTCTTCGGCGTCACCGCCGGCAACATGGATTCGATGATCAACCGCTACACCGCCGACCGCAAGATTCGCAGCGACGACGCCTACACGCCCGGCGACGTGGGCGGGCGTCGGCCCGACCGCGCGTCGCTGGTGTATGCGCAGCGCTGCAAGGAAGCCTTCAGCGAGGTGCC
>JANNGZ010000100.1:0-5744 GCA_031404155.1 Burkholderiales bacterium | reverse complement strand
GGTTTACGGCGGCATCAAGGCGGTGAGCGGCTTGCGCCTGACGCAGGAAGAGGAACACGAGGGCGCGGACTTGTCGATCCACAGAATAGGCGCCACGCCGGACCGCGACGCGACCTGGTAGGCGCCCGCACGCCAGGGCCGCTGCTAAGCTGACACCGTGTTCACCGGCATCGTTCAAGGCGTCGCGCAGGTCGCGGCCATCACCGACCGCACGGGCCTGCGCAGCTTCGGGCTTCAGTTCCCGCAAGGCTTTGCGAACCAGCTCGCGATCGGCGCCAGCGTGTCGGTGGATGGGGTCTGCCTCACCGTCACCGCATTGAACGGCGATCGTGCCGCCAGCTTCGACGTGATGCAGCAAAGCCTCGCGCTCACCACGCTCGGTGGCTTGCAGCCCGGCAGCCGCGTCAACGTGGAGCGTGCCGCGAAGGACGGTGTGGAGATCGGCGGCCACCCGCTGTCGGGCCACATCGACTTCCAGGCCCGCATTGCCGACCTGCGCACGCCGGAGAACAACCGGGTGCTGCGCATCGCGGTGCCGGCGCCGTGGATGCGCTACATCTTCGCCAAGGGGTACATCGCGGTGAACGGGGCCAGCCTCACCGTGGCCGAAGCGCAGCGCGAACCCGGCGGCGCAGGCTGGTTCGAGGTCTGGCTGATCCCCGAGACCCTGCGCGCCACCACGTTCGAGAGCCAGCGCGTGGGCGAAGCGCTCAACATTGAAATCGAGCGCGCGACGCAGGTGATGGTGGACACGGTACGCGACGCCCTCGACGAAAAACTCGGCGGCCTGCTGCCGCTGCTCGAAGACCTGCTGCGCGAACGCGGGCGGTCGCTGGAGAGCCTGGTGCCGGAGCGCCCGGGCGCCGCGCCGAAATCGAGCTGAAGCGCGTGTCAGCCCGCCAGCGCGCTGAAGACCGCCTCGGCCGCGATGCAAAGCGGGAGTAATTCCGCGCCCGGTCCGTCGGATGTGCTCGATCCGGGCCCGCGCCGGGTTGTGCGCGCGTTGACTTGCGGTTGGGCTATCGCTTGCTGCCGACCGCGAGGATTGCGGTGACCGGCACGCGCAGCCGGTCGCCGTCGCGGTAGGCCGCCGCCGCACGCAGCATGGCCGTTTTGATCGCGGCCACCTGCGCGGGCGGCTGCATGCGGATCAACGTCGACACGCGCACCGTGCCGGCCACGAGCATGTCGACCAGGCTCTGCTCCGAATCGAGCTCGAGCGGCAGGCTGACCCTCTCCGCACGTGCGGGCGGCGCTGCAAAGCCGGCGTCGTGCAGCAAGCGCAGGCAGACGGCGGCGTCGTTGATCGCCCCTCCGGGCGGCGTGGGCAGCGCGGCACCAGCCACACCGGCCTCGGCCAGTGCGCCGAGCGTGATCTTGTGCAGCGCATGGTCGTCGGGGGTGGACCACACGGTGAACGCCACCTGCCCACCCGTTCGAAGCACCCGGTGTGCTTGCGCCAGCGCACGCTGCGGGAACGGAAAGTGGTGCACGCCGAAGTTGATCACGACCGCGTCGAAGCTCTCGGCGGCGAAGGGCAGCGCCTCGGCGTCGGCCTCCTGAAACTGCAGCGCCGGGTGACGCTGGCGCGCCTGGGCCACCATGCTGGCCGAGAAGTCCACGCCGAAGGCGCTGGCGCCATGCGCCGCAGCGGCCGCGGCCACGAAGCCTGTGCCGCAGGCGACATCGAGCAGGTGCATCTGCGGGTGCATCTGAGGCTGCGTCTTCGGGTGCGTCTGCGGGGGCATCCGCGCGTGCACGCCCACCGCTTCGAGCAGCGGGCGCGCGAAGAGCCGCGTGGCCGCTTCGAAGGTATCGGCGTAAGCGCTGGCCGCGCGCTCCCAGCCGGCATGTTCGAAATCGCGGTACGGGTGCGCGTCGGGCTGGGTCACGATGAGCTCACCGGGGCGCTGAGCGAACGGTGACTTCGCCTGCGCGCGCCAGCATCGCGTGCAGCAGCACGTTCGCGCCGGCGGTGATGTGCTCCGGCAGCGCGTCTTCGATCTCGTTGTGGCTGATGCCGTCCTTGCACGGGATGAAGATCATGCCGGTGGGTGCCAGCCGCGCCATGTACACCGCGTCGTGCCCGGCGCCGGAGACGACCGGCATGTGGCTGTAGCCCAGGCGCTCGGCCGCCTGCGCCACGGCGTCGATGCAGTCGGCGTGGAAGGGCTGCGCCGGGTAGGCGGACACCGGCTCGATGTGAATCGGCATGCCGCTCTCGCGGCGCAGGCGTTCGGCCACGCCGCGGATGTCGGCGTCCATCGCGTCGCAGAGCGCGTCGCTGGCGTTGCGCAAATCGATCGAGAACTTGACGCGGCCGGGGATCACGTTGCGGCTGTTCGGGTGCACCTGCACCATGCCCACGGTGCCGCGGCCGTCGGGCCGGTGGCGGTGGGCGCAGGCCACCACTTGCTGCATCAACACCGCGGCCACTTGCAGCGCGTCGCGGCGCAAGGCCATCGGCGTCGGGCCGGCATGCGCTTCCATGCCGGTGACGGTGCAGTCGTACCAGCGGATGCCGAGCACGCCGGTGACCACGCCGATGGTGGTGGCGTGGTCTTCGAGCACCGGGCCTTGCTCGATATGCGTCTCGAAGTACGCGCCGACAGGCCGCGCGCCGGGCAGCTCGCTGCCCAGGTAGCCGATGCGCTCGAGTTCATCGCGCACGCTCAGTCCCTCGGCATCGCGCGCGGCGTAGGCATGGTCCAGCGTGAAGGCGCCCGCGAACACGCCCGAGCCCATCATCACCGGCACGAAGCGCGAGCCTTCTTCGTTGGTCCAGAACACCACCTCGATCGGCGCCTCGGTTTGGATGCCGTGCTGGTTGAGCGTGCGCACCACCTCCAGCCCCGCGAGCACGCCGTAGTTGCCGTCGAACTTGCCGCCGGTGGGCTGGGTGTCGATATGGCTGCCGGTGAGGACGGGCGACAAGCTGTTGTTGCGGCCGGCGCGGCGCATGAACACGTTGCCGATGGCGTCGATGCTCACCGTGAGGCCCGCGCCGCGCGCCCACTGCGCCACCAGGTCACGGGCCTGGCGGTCGAGGTCTGTGAGCGCGAGCCGGCACACGCCGCCCTTGGGCGTGGCACCGATTTGCGCCAGTGTCATCAGCGAATCCCAAAGCCGTGCGCCGTCGATGCGCAGCGTGTGCGTGCTCGATGTCATGGCACCAATTGTGGGCCGCGCTGGTGGCTCACAATCGCCACATGGCCAAAACCATTCCCCCCATGACGCCGGAAGAAATCAAGAGCGCGATCGCGGTCGCCTGGGACGACCGCCCGCCCTTCCAGGCCGTGCTGCGCAGCCACGGGCTCTCACCCGGCCAGGTGGTGCAACTGCTCAAGCGCGAGCTCACGCCCAATGCGTTCAAGACCTGGATGGCGAGGACACGCGCCGCGCCGGCGCCGATGAAGGGGCCGTCGCGCAAGGCGCCTTGGGCCGGCGGACGCTGAGGCGGGCTGGGCCGGCCCTCATCCTGAGAAGGCGGATCGACGGGTGGCGCGTGGTCAATGCCTGACCTTCCGGCTCGCGCCAGGTTCGCGCCGAAACCGGAGCCTGTTGGAATGAACCTGCAGCCACCCGATCCCGTCAAGCTCGTCAGGTCCTGGATCGACGCGGCCCGGCGCGTTGTGGTGTTGACCGGGGCCGGCATCTCGACCGAGTCCGGCATCCCCGACTTTCGCGGGCCGCAGGGTGTGTGGACAACCAACCCTGCCGCCGAGGCGCAGTCGACCTTGCAGACCTACCTGGCCGACCCGCAGGTGCGCCAGGCCGCGTGGCGCAGCCGCATCGCGCACCCCGCGTGGCAGGCACAGCCCAACCGCGGCCACCTGGCGCTGGTGGCACTGGAGCAGCGCGGCAAGCTGCATGCGCTCATCACGCAGAACATCGACGAGCTGCACCGGCTCGCGGGCAATACGGCGGAGCGGATCATCGAAGTCCACGGCACGATGCGCCGCGCCATCTGCTGGGGCTGCGGCCAGCGCACGCCGATGCCGCAGGTGCTGGAGCGGGTGCGCGCCGGCGAGGCCGACCCGGCGTGCCGCGCCTGCGGCGGCATCCTGAAGAGCGACACCATCTCCTTCGGCCAGGCCCTGGTGCCGGCGGTCATCGACCGCGCCATGGCTGCCGCAAGTGAAGCCGACCTGCTGCTCGCGGTCGGCAGCACCTTGCAGGTCTACCCGGTGGCGGGTGTCGTGCCGGTGGCCAAGGAGGCCGGTGCACGCATCGTGATCATCAACAACCAGCCGACGCCGCTGGACCCCGTCGCCGATGCGCTGCTGCGTGGGCCGATCGGTGAGGTGCTGCCTGCGTTGTGTGCCGCCCGCGCGTCGTGAGGTCCGTGCGGCGTGAAGCCTGTGCGCAATGAACTCCGTGCGGCGTGAAGTCTGTTCTTGTTCCCGGTGCACGCGCTGTCGCGCGTGTTCCGAGGCAAGTTCTTGCAGGCGCTGCGACAGGCCGCACCGGCAGCCAAGGCGCAACGCTTGGAGCAGCGCGGCGCGCACAGCGGGCGGCGTGCTGGCCCGCCCTTGGCGTGCCCTGCCGGGGCCGCCGTGATGCGCGCGCGTGGGCTGGCCAGGCGCGCAAGGCCGCGTTACGCACGCAGCCCGGGATGCGCATGCGCGGCGCGCAGCGGATCGGGCAGGCGCTGCTCGCGGCGCGGCAACGAGCTCGGTTCGATGGGGCCGCCAACGCCACATCGCTGCCTTGGCGCGAACGCGCCGCGCACCAGCGGACCCGCCAAAAGCGGCGGGCCGCTGAGGCTTAGGCGTTAGGCCGCTCCAAGGAGACCGAAATGCTCCTGCCAACGCTAACAAGCTGGCGAGCCCAGTACGACCGAATGCGACGCTCGTACACGCGGGTTACTGGGCCGTACACCAGTTCCGTCGAGTACGACGATGATCTTCATCATTTCGTTCAGGACTGTTGGCATCTCAAGGACTGGATACTCAATGATCCAGGCTTGGCAGTTGGCAAGGCAATCGAAGACGAAGTCAATAGGCACCAGTCACTCCGCATCGTCGCTGACCTGGCGATCGCGTCGAAGCACTTGACACGCACGCATACCAATCGCGTCGGGGCAAACGTGTCATCTACGAGTGTCACCGTCCATCTCGGCCAGAATCGCCCCGCCGAAATCGAGTACGTCATAAGTCTCGACGATGGAACAACAACGTCGGTCGACACAGTGGTGCGTCAAGCTATCCAAGATTGGGACGCTCTCCTCTTGAAGCTCGGGCTCCTTCCATGAGGTCCTTGGTTGCGCCGCTGCCCAAGCGGCCAAACCCTTTAAAGGGACTTCCTTTTCTGTCAAGCTGAATTCGTTTTCGTCGTCGATGACCTCGGTGCAGGTTCACGGTTGATGGATGAGCAGGCGGCGTTGAAGAGCGTGAACGAGGAACAGACTGCTTCTCTAGAGACGGCCTTGTTGCACGAGCGCTGTGGCCTGATGTGCGGACCCAGATGCGAACCGCTCAGCGAGGTCTCCATTCCAATCCCGTGGACATCGACGATTCGAGCCACCAAGGGTTTGGGCGATGCCCGCTGCCGGTCTGATCCTTCGACAGGCTCAGGACAGGCTCTGTCACATGCGTCTTCTGGCTGATGCCTGCTGCGCGATGGAATCGTTGCGGCCTATGAGGCCATGGCTGCGGGTGTCGTCGGCGTCGGCACACCTGGCTTGACGCCGAGGCGGCGCGTGCCGAACCGTGGAGCACAGGGGTCGGCTTGCGGGCCGTGAG
>JANNGZ010000099.1:0-4976 GCA_031404155.1 Burkholderiales bacterium | reverse complement strand
GGAAGCTTGCGGCAGTGGCGGCTGCGCGCGCGTCAGCGACCACAGGAAGTCGAGCTTCGTGTAGCCGTCGAACAAGGTCGGATCGGCGGGGTCGATCAGCCCGTCGGGCTGGTACGCCGGGCTGTCGCCGTACTGCCCGGGCACCGGCTTGCCGGCAGGCTTCCAGGCCGCCATGCGGTGGCAGCTCATGCAGTTGCTGTGCACCCCGGTCCACTTGATCGGCCCCTTCGGGCCAGGGACGGCACCCACGAGGTTGCTTTCCAGGTACGGGTTGAAGCTGATCAGCGGGTCTCCCTCGGCACGCGTCGGTGGCGAGACCCTGTAGTAGGCCGTGCCCATGTTGTAGCGCGACCAGGGCCGGGGCATGAAGGCCGGCCGGTCGCGGCCGGAAACGGGGTCGTTCGGGTCGAGCGCCCACCAGAAGGTCTGCCAGGTCCAGTTGTTGACTTCCTTGGTGGTCACATGCATCGCGGTGAGCAGTGCGAGGTTGCCGGCCTTGACCATCGCGCAGGACAGGCAGTTCATCGGGCGGAGCCTCCGCCAGCACGCAAGTCAGCGGCCTCGGGCACATCAGCCCGGCGCCTGTACCGCGCGTGCATCGTGGGCACCCGAAGGAATGCAGGAGATTCGCCGTCGCGCATGCCGGCAAGCCTGCCATAGTTTTTTGCCGGAATGCAGGCGGAGCCGCCGCCCTGCGCCCCTACGAACGTGGGCCGCCGAGCAAACGCAGTACGAGGCGGTCGACGAGGCCGTCGCAGGCCGGCTCGACCAGGTCGAGCACCCGCTCGAAGGCGCTGGCGTCGCCGCTGTACGGGTCGGGCACCACGCGGCCCAGCGGCCGCGGCGAGTACGCCATCAGCAGCTCCAGCTCGGTCGGCGACGCGCGCGGGCGCATGGCCTCCAGCTCGGCCAGGTTGTCCTCGTCCATCGCCAGCAAGAGGTCGAAGCGCTGGAAGTCTTCGCGCACCAGGGTGCGCGCGCGCAGGCCCGAGAGCTCGTAGCCGCGGCGCCGCGCGTGCGCCTGCGAGCGCCCGTCCGGCGGCTCACCGACATGCCAGCTGCCGGTGCCCGCGGAGTCCACCTCGACCAGCGCCGCAAGCCGCGCCGCGTCGAGCTTGGCGCGCAGCACCGCTTCAGCGGTCGGCGAGCGGCAGATGTTGCCGAGGCAGACCATCAACACCCGGTACCGCTTGGTCATTGCGCAGGCCAGCTTCGATTCAAGCCGTCGATTCAGGGCGCGAGCGGGCCGGTCACGAGCGGCAGCACGTTGCTGTCGTGCCCCGCCGCGCCAAAGGCCTGCTCGCGCAGCAGGGCGAGCTGGTCGCGCACCCGCGCCGCCTTTTCGAACTCGAGGTTGCGCGCGTGTTCGAGCATCTGGCGCTCGAGCAGCTTGATGCGCTTGCCCAGGTCCTTTTCGCTCATCGCCTCGACCTCGGCGGCGGCCTGCGCATTCTTCAGGTCGTCCTTCGCGGTCTTGTCGGAAACCGCGCCTTCGATCATGTCGCGCACCGACTTGACGACGCTGCGCGGCGTAATCCCATGCGCCAGGTTGTGTGCGATCTGCTTGGTGCGCCGGCGTTCGGTTTCGTCGAGCGCCTTCTTCATCGAGTCGGTCACCCGGTCGGCGTAGAGGATGGCGCGGCCATGGATGTGCCGCGCGGCGCGGCCGATGGTCTGGATCAGCGAGCGCTCGGCGCGCAAAAAACCTTCCTTGTCGGCGTCCAGGATCGCCACCAGCGACACCTCGGGCAGGTCCAGCCCCTCGCGCAGCAGGTTGATGCCGACGAGCACGTCGAACAGGCCCAGGCGCAGGTCGCGGATGATTTCCACCCGCTCGACGGTGTCGATGTCGCTGTGCAGGTAGCGCACCTTGACGCCGTTGTCGGCCAGGTAGTCGGTGAGCTGCTCGGCCATGCGTTTGGTGAGCGTGGTGATCAGCACCCGTTCACCCGCTTCGACGCACAGGCGGATCTCCTGCAGCACATCGTCCACCTGGCGTTGCGCCGGGCGCACCTCGACCACCGGGTCGATCAGCCCGGTGGGCCGCACCAGTTGCTCCACCACCTGCCCCGCGTGCTGCTGTTCGTAGCCCGCGGGTGTGGCCGAGACGAACACCGCCTGGCGCACCTTGCCTTCGAACTCCTCGAACTTCAGCGGCCGATTGTCCAGCGCACTCGGCAGCCGGAAGCCGTATTCCACCAGCGTGGTCTTGCGCGCGCGGTCGCCGTTGTACATGCCGCCGAACTGGCCGATCAGCACATGGCTCTCGTCGAAAAACATCACCGTGTCGCGCGGCAAGTAATCCACCAGCGTCGGCGGCGGCTCGCCGGGCTTTGCGCCCGAGAGATGACGCGAGTAGTTCTCGATGCCTTTGCAATGGCCGACCTCGTTGAGCATCTCGAGGTCGAAGCGGGTGCGCTGTTCCAGGCGCTGCGCCTCGACCAGCTTGCCCGCGGTGACGAACTCGGCCAGGCGGTCGCGCAGCTCGATCTTGATGTTGCCCACCGCCGACAGCACCCGCTCGCGCGGCGTCACGTAGTGGCTGCTCGGGTAGACGGTGAAGCGCGGGATCTTCTGCCGGATGCGGCCGGTGAGCGGGTCGAAGAGTTGCAGCGTTTCCACCTCGTCGTCGTAGAGCTCGATGCGGATCGCGAGTTCGCTGTGTTCGGCCGGGAAGACGTCGATGGTGTCGCCGCGCACGCGGAAGGTGCCGCGCGAAAAATCGGTTTCGTTGCGCGTGTACTGCATCCGGATCAGGTGCGCGATAGCGTCGCGCTGGCCGACCTTGTCGCCCACCCGCAGCGTCATCACCATCTGGTGGTAGTCGGCCGGCGAGCCGATGCCGTAGATCGCGCTCACGCTGGCCACGATCACCACGTCGCGCCGCTCCAGCAGGCTCTTGGTGCAGGACAGGCGCATCTGCTCGATGTGCTCGTTGATCGCCGAGTCCTTTTCGATGAACAGGTCGCGCTGCGGCACGTAGGCCTCAGGCTGGTAGTAGTCGTAGTAGCTGACGAAATACTCCACCGCGTTCTTCGGAAAGAACTCGCGGAACTCGCTGTAGAGCTGGGCGGCGAGGGTCTTGTTCGGCGCGAACACGATTGCCGGGCGGCCCAGGCGCGCGATCACGTTGGCCATGGTGAAGGTCTTGCCCGAGCCGGTGACGCCGAGCAGGGTCTGAAAGCTCAGGCCGTCCTTGATGCCGTCCACCAGCTGCGCGATCGCGGTGGGCTGGTCGCCCGCCGGCGGGTAGGGCATGAAGAGCTGGAAAGGCGAGCCGGCAAAGCTCACGAATTCGCCCGCGCTGGGCGCCGCCGTGGTGGCGTCGGTGAGTTCGGTCTCGGCGGTCGCTTCAGGCATCGGGTTACCCCTGGAGGACAAACTAGAATCGCGCTGGCCGCACGGCTCGGGATGCAGGCCCGGGCAAGGCGAACCCGGCAGGTTATCGCAAGCCGCCCGGTGGCCGCCAAGCCCCGCGCCATCGCCCCTCACCCCACGCAAGAAGGCGCCTTACATGTCCCTCTTCGCCGCTGTCAACCTGGCCCCGCGCGATCCAATCCTCGGCCTGACCGAACAGTTCAACGCCGACCCGAACCCGAACAAGGTGAACCTGGGCGTGGGCGTGTACTACGACGCCAACGGCAAGCTGCCGCTGCTGCATTGTGTGGCCGCGGCCGAGCGCGCGATGGTGGAAGCGCCGAAGCCGCGCGGCTACCTGCCGATCGACGGCATTGCCGCCTACGACCGCGCGGTGCAGGGGCTGGTGTTCGGCCCGGGCAGCGCGGTGGTCGAATCCGGCCGCGTCGCCACGGTGCAGGCGGTGGGCGGCACCGGCGGCCTGAAGGTGGGCGCGGACTTCCTGCGCCTGTTGAACCCCGGCGCCAAGGTGCTGATCTCCGACCCGAGCTGGGAGAACCACCGCGCGCTGTTCAGCCAGGCCGGCTTCGCGGTCGAGAACTACCCGTACTACGACGCCGGCAGCCGCGGCGTGAACTTCGCGGCGATGCTGGATGCGCTCCACGGCGCACCCGCCGGCACCGTGGCCGTGCTGCACGCCTGCTGCCACAACCCCACCGGCTGCGACCTCACGCCGGCGCAATGGGTGCAGGTGGTGGAGGTGGTGAAGCAGCGCCGCCTGGTCGCCTTCCTCGACATGGCCTACCAGGGCTTCGGCGCCGGGCTGGCCGAAGACGGCGCGGTGGTGGCGCAGTTCCTCGCCGCCGGCATCGACTTCTTCCTCTCGACCAGCTTCAGCAAGAGCTTCTCGCTCTACGGTGAACGTGTCGGCGCGCTGAGCGTTGTGTGCACCAGCACCGACGAGGCCAGGCGCGTGTTGAGCCAGCTCAAGATCATGATCCGCACCAACTACTCCAGCCCGCCGACCCATGGCGCGCAGGTGGTGGCCACGGTGCTCACCACACCCGCGCTGCGCACGATGTGGGAGGGTGAGCTGGCCGGCATGCGCCACCGCATCAAGGCGATGCGCACCGCGCTGGTGGCCCGGCTCGCCGTCGCGGGTGTCCCCGGCGACTTGAGCTTCATCACCCGCCAGCAGGGCATGTTCAGCTACTCCGGGCTGAACAAGGCGCAGATGTTGCGCCTGCGCAGCGAGTTCGGCGTCTACGGCATCGACTCCGGGCGCATCTGCGTGGCCGCGCTGAACGAACACAACATCGACGCCGTGGCCAAGGCGATCGCAGCGGTGTCTTGAGCGCGCCCCCAGGCCGACGAATACGTCGTCCGCCCCCCGTGGGGGTATGAGCAAAGTGGCGGAGCCACATTTGCTCATGAGCGC
Organism: Burkholderiales bacterium; assembly: GCA_031404155.1. Taxonomy (GTDB): domain Bacteria; phylum Pseudomonadota; class Gammaproteobacteria; order Burkholderiales; family Burkholderiaceae_C; genus JANNGZ01. The sequence goes on along the minus strand of JANNGZ010000099.1, from coordinate 181 downwards.
CCCCAGGCCGACGAGTACGTCGTCCGCCCAACGCCAGAGTCGCTGGGCCTTCGGGCTGTCCAAGTCCGCGCAGGCGGACTCGGAGCCGCGGCCCTCAGTCCCCGAGGGGGTATGAGCAAAGTGGCAGTGACGCGACAGCAGGCGGTGGTGCGCACGCACCACCGCGATGCGTGTTTCCACG
>JANNGZ010000098.1:0-11450 GCA_031404155.1 Burkholderiales bacterium | reverse complement strand
CTGGATGCGCTGCTGCGCCGCCTCACCGAGGTACTGCCACACCAGCGAGTGGTAGAGCACCGTGACACAACCCGGCCGCGGCCGCGCGAGCTTGGCCTCGAGCCATTCGTCCGCGCTTGCGCTGTCGACCTGGATCTGCTGCTGCCGCGCCAGCGTGATCGCTGCGCGCAGGCGCTCCAGCCGCTCGGCCTGGTCGGCCCAGACATAGGACATCAGCCGCTCGGCCGCGCCGTTCTGGTTGAGGTCGATCGGCGCCTTGTCGCAAGCCGCGCTTTCGCGCACGTCGAAATGTGTGGGCAGCGCCGGCCCATGGCCGCGCCATTCGCTGCGCACCCGCACCGCGGCGTCCGGCGCACCCCAGTGCAGCCCACCGCCGTCACCGGTGTAGAGCTCGTAGGCGAAGCGGTGCCACAACTGGTTGAGCCCGGCACTGGCGCCGATCTCCAGCGTGCACAGCGGCAGCCCGCGGGTGGCCCCAGCGATGATCGCGAAGCCGCCGAGCAGCGCGGCGCTGCGGCCGATCTCGTTGGTTTGTGGCGGGCTGGCCAGGTACTCGCGCAGCAACGGGGCATGGCGTTCGATGGCCGCGCGCAGCACGTCGGGGCCGCGCGCCGTGTCGAAGCCGGGTGCCCGCGGCGGGTACAGCGCGGCGAGTTCCTGGTCGCCGTCCAGCGCCATCGCGTGCAGCGCACCCGCCACGCGCAAGGGCACCGCATCCACCCGCGGGTCTCCGCGCCAGCCGGGCAGGGCATCGCGCAGCACACCGCCCGCTTTCCACTGCGCCAGCAGCGCTTGGAGCAAGCGCGCGGTGAAGGGCGAGCCGAGTTCGTCGCACCAGCGCACCTGCTCTTGCCAGGCATGGACCAGTGCGGAGTCGTCGGCCATGCGGAGATTGAATCACGATTGGCTCATGGCAACATTCCAGAATGGCTCGCAAGGACAAACATGTTTCCGAGACACTGGCCACCAAGCTTCTGCGCGCGCAGGGGGTGGCTTTCACCGAACACGCTTACGACTACGTGGAGCATGGCGGTACCGCCGAGTCGGCACGCCAGCTCGGGGTCGACGAACACGCGGTGGTGAAGACGCTGGTGATGCAGGACGAACGCGCCGCGCCCTTGATCGTGCTGATGCATGGCGACCGCCAGGTGAGCACCAAGAACCTGGCGCGCGCCATCGGCGCCAAGACGGTGGAGCCGTGCAAGCCCGAGGTGGCGGCGCGGCACAGCGGCTACCTGGTCGGCGGCACCTCGCCCTTCGGCACCCGCAAGCCGATGCCGGTGTTTGTCGAGGCCAGCGTGTTGGCGCTGCCGCGCATCTTCATCAACGGCGGGCGGCGCGGTTATCTGGTGGGCATCGAGCCCGGGGTGCTGATGCGGCTGCTCGATGCCAAGGCGGTGCACTGCGCGCTTGAATGAGCGCGAACTGGCCCGCCGTAAACTCGCATCCCCCTCGAACCCCAACCAGGAAGCGGCAACCCGATGGACCTTTTGTGGAGCCTGCTGGCCGCGCTCGTGGGCTACCTCGTCGGCTCTTTGTCGTTTGCGGTGATCGTCAGCCGCGCCTTCGGCCTGGCCGACCCGCGCAGCTACGGCTCGCGCAACCCGGGGGCGACCAACGTGCTGCGCTCGGGCCACCGTGCGGCCGCGGTGATCACGCTGGCGCTGGATGCGCTGAAGGGCTATCTGCCGGTGCTGGCCACGCTGTGGCTCGCGCCACGTTTTGGCTTCGGCGCCGGTACGGTGGCGCTGGTCGGGCTGGCGGCCTTTCTCGGCCATGTGTGGCCGCTGTTCCACGGCTTTGCCGGGGGCAAGGGCGTGGCCACTGCGGCGGGGGTGCTGCTGGCCTTCAACCCGGTGCTCGGCGCGGCCACGCTGGCCACTTGGCTGATCGTGGCCTGGTTCTTCCGCTATGCGTCGCTGGCCTCGATTGCGGCGGCGCTGTTCGCGCCGTTTTATCAGCTGCTCATCTGGGGCGGCGGCCCGCTCGCGGTGGCCATCGGTGTGATGACGCTGCTGCTGCTGTGGCGGCACGAGGGCAACATCCGCAAGCTGATCGCGGGCACCGAGTCGCGGCTCGGGCAGAAGGCGGCGGCTGTGCCGGCGCACGGGCATGCCGAACATGGGCACGATCATGGGCATGGGCATGCGCACAAGCACGGCCAAGGCCACGATCAAAAACACCATCCCAAACCCCAGCAGAACCACAAAGGAGCGAAGTGATGACGACCAGCGTTCAACGCCATGACGTGGGCGTGCGCATGAGCGAGATGGCGGTGCACAACGGCACCGTGTACCTGGCCGGCCAGGTGGCGCCCGACGGCTCGCAGAGCATCGGCGGACAGACGCGCCAGGTGCTCGCCGCCGTTGATGCCTTGCTCGCCCGCGCGGGCACCGACAAACGCAAGATCCTGCGCGCGCAGATCTTCTTGGCTGACATCGCCGACTTCACCGGCATGAACGCCGAGTGGGACACCTGGGTGGTGCCCGGCCACACGCCGCCGCGTGCCACGGTGCAGGCCAAGCTCGCCAAGCCGGAGTGGAAGGTGGAGATCGTGGTCACCGCGGCGCTCTGAGCGCGGGCGCGGGCGGCAAAGCACTTCTGCTGACGATGCGCAGCTCCAAACGCTCGCTCCTCGTGCTGCTGCTGCTGGTGTTGCTCGCGGGCGGCGCAAGCCAGTGGTGGAGCGGCCGCGGTGAGTTGCGGCTGGCGCAGGCGCTGGCTGCGAGCGCCGTGCCGGGCGACATCCGCATGCTCTCGTCCACCACCTGCGTCTACTGCGCGCAGGCGCGCGACTGGATGCGCCGCGCGCAGGTGCCGTTCGACGAATGTTTTATCGAGCAGGACGCCAAATGCCGCGCCGAGTTCGACGCACGCCAGGCCCAAGGCACACCCCTCGTGATCGTCAAGGGCCGCTCGCAGCGCGGCTTTGCGCCGCAGCGTGTGCTCGACGCGCTGCGCGAGCCGGCGTAGCCAGCGCCGGTTCACGCTACGCACGCACCTCTGTGGTGTGAACAGAGGCCCTGGGCCGCTTGCACACGGCTGGGAGGCTGTCGGGGTTTGGGGCGGGCCCGCCCCCAAGCCCGACAGCCTCCTAGGCCGACAGCCTCCTAGGCCGCTTGCACCCGGGCCACGATCAGCGAGCGCAGGCCGCTGAGGCTGCCACGCAGCCGCTGCGCCAGGGCCTCCACCTGCGTGCTGCGGCTCGAGCCCGAGATGCACCACTGCGCAAAGTGCTCGCAGTTGTTCGACCAGAGGCGGTAGCGCCGCTCGCCCAGGCGGGTGCGTGCGCGGGCCACGGCCGCTTCGCCGGCGAAGCTGGGGGCCACCCAGGCGTTCACCCGCAAGGGGCGGCCACGGGTGAAGCGGTCCAGTGCCACCTCCTCCACCGGCCCGCGCTGAAAGGGGCGGTTGAAACCGGCGTAGTGAATCACCCGCCCTTGCCCGGCATAGATGCCGTGATGCAGGTAGCCCCAGCGCGGGGAGGTGAGGTGCGCTCCGAGCGGCAAGTCGTCCTGCATGGTGGTCTCCTGGTCGGGGGCGATCAGTGCGGGGCTGAAGGCTTGGGTACGTGTTGAGCTCAAGGTTGAGCCGGCCCGGTTGACGCTTGATTTCGGTTCCGTGCCGCGGCATGACGCTTGAAACCATTCGGGGAAAATGCCGCCATTCCCGCTCGCATTCGCGCGCGCGGCGCAAGAGGGGCTGCCCGCAAATCGGCCGCCGCGAGATTTCAGTTGAAACCCCGGCGGCCGCGGCCGAAACCCGCCGGTAGCGCGTGGCGCCGAAAGTTGAGTTGTTCGATGACACCTGGAGACCGCGCCATGGCCACCCCCTTCGACCTCGACGCCTTCGACGACGCCCTGCCGTCGATCGACGACCCCGATTCCCCGATGACCGAATGGACACTGGACGACCTGGACGCTTCGGCGGACCTCGGTTCGGTTCGCTCGGCCTGGACACGTGCCTATGACGCCAACGAGGGATGAACCGCCGCAGCCGTCGCGCCCCAGCGACGTGCTCGCCACTGAAAGCCACCCGATCGGCCCGCTGCCGCTTGGCGGCGGCGCGCCCCGGGTGCTGCTCGTCGACGCCGACAGCGCGCTGGTCGAACTGCTGCGCGAATGGCTCCAGGAGCAGGGCTGCCGCGTGCTCGCCGACCCGGGCGACACCCTCGGCGCTGAAGGTGCCTTCGACCTCGTCATCGTCGACATCGCGTACCCGCGCCAGGGCGGAGCGCAGCGGGTGCAGCGGATTGCGCAGGCCCATCCGGGCACGCCGATCCTGGCCCTGTCGACGATGTTCTTCGCCTGCGTCGACTGCTATGGTGCCGTGGCCCGGGCGCTCAACGTGGCCTGCGTGCTGCCCAAGCCGGCGTCGCGAGAGGCTTTGAACAAAGCCGTTGGGCAGTTATTGTCTCGCCAGGATGTTCGCTTCAAGCGCCCTCGATCCGCTGTTCGCGACGCGGCCGGCACCGGCTCCGCGCGGCGCTGACGTGTCTTCGTCGTGGTTCGGATGAGCGCCGCCACCGCCAGCCCCCCCGCGGCGCCGCGACGGCGAACCTGGCGTCGCATCGCCTGGGTCGGTGGGCTGTTCATCGCGGTGATCGCGGCCACCGCGGCGGTCGACATCGTTCGCAACCATGACGCCGCGGTGGCGCAGGTCGGCCGCGAACTCGACGCGCAGGCCCGCCTCATTGCCGAGCAGACCGCGCGCAGCGTGCAGGCCCTGGACATGGTGCTGCGCCATGTCGCCGAGCAGCACCGCTCGGGCGCCATTGCCGACTGGGACGAAGCCCGGCTGCATGCCTACTTGAAGGAGCAGGCGGTGGGCCTGGTGCAGATCCACGGCTTGCTGCTGATCGACGCCAGCGGCGCACTGCGCGCGAGTTCGGTCGGCACGCCGTTGCCCCCGTCGGCGCCGAACGTGGCCGGCTTCGCGGCCTTCGAGGCCGCGCGGGGCGACCCCAACATCGGCCTGGTCATCAACAACACGATGCGCAGCCTGGTGCGCCCGGAAAACTGGGTTATCCCGATCGGGCGCCGTGTCGACACCCCGGCCGGCAAATTTGCCGGCGTGGTGGTGGCCGGCGGCCGGGTCGACTACTTCCAGCAGTTCTACCGCGACGCGCGCCTGGACGACGGCACCACCGTCACCCTGATGCACCGTGAAGGCACGCTGCTGGCGCGCCACCCGGCCGCCGAGTCCGCGCTCGGCCGGCGCTTCGTGCTGTACGACGAGATGCTGCGCGGCGGCGGCGCCGAGCGCCCCGCGCCGCGTCGCGCCACCAGCCCGGTCGACGGCATCGAACGCTTCGGCGCGGTGCAGATGGTGAGCGACTACCCGCTGGCGGTGATCGTCACGCGGGATGTCGACGTGGCGCTTGCGGCCTGGCGCAAGCAATCCATCGGCACCGCGGCGCGCACGCTCGCGCTGGGCGTGCTCGCCGCGCTGCTGATTGCGTTGCTGCGGCGCCAGTTCGTGCGCCTGGACAGCACCCGCGAGTCGCTGGAAGTGTCGCGTGAACGTTTCGCCCTTGCCGCCGCCGGCTCCGACGACGGCATCTGGGACTGGGACGTGAGCGGCGACCGCGTCTTCGCCTCGACGCGGGCGCGTGAGATTTTCGGGCTGGCGCCCGGGCCCGAGACGCAGTCGCGCGACCAATGGTTTGCCGCCATCGGCACCCACCCCGACGACGTGCCCATCCGCGACGCCGCGATCGAGGCCCACCTCTTCGGCGACGCACAGGCCTACGAGTGCGAGTCGCGGGTGATGCACCCCGACGGCCAATACCGCTGGATCCGGGTGCGCGGCCTGTGCATCCGTGACGCCTCCGGCATGCCCACCCGCATGGCCGGCTCGGTGACCGACATCGACGCGCGCAAGCGCTCCGAGGAGGCACTGCGCCTGTCCGAAGAGCGCTATGCGCTGGCGATGATCGGCTCCACCGGCGGCCACTGGGTCTGGGAGGTGCAGAGCGACGCGCTGTTCGTTTCGAACACGGTCAATGCGCTTTTTGGCCTGCCCGCCGATACCCAGGCAACGAGCCGCGCGGAGTTTTTCCGCCAGGTCACCCTGCACCCGGACGACCTGGAACTGATCCGGCGCACCGAGCGCGAAGTGCGCCACGGCCGCGCGTCGCGGGTGGATTTCGAGTACCGCATCCTGCTGCCGGGCAGCGGCGCGGTGCGCTGGATCCTGTCGCGCGCCACCTGCATCCGCGACGCCGAGGGCCGGGCGGTGCGCATGGCCGGCGTCAGCGTCGACATCTCCGAGCGCAAGCGCCACGAAGAAGCGCTGCGCGCCAGCGAGGAGCGCTTCGCGCTCGCCGTCGCGGGCTCCAACGATGGCATCACCGACTGGGACCTGGTCAACGACCGCATGTACACCTCCGAGCGCACGATGGAGATGCTCGGCGTGGATTCGAAGGAAACGGTGCGCACCCGTGCCGCGTGGAGCGCGCTGCTGCGCCTGCACCCGGACGAACGCCAGCAGCACGCCGAAGAGTTGCGCCGCTTTCTCGCCAGCGGTGAGCTCTTGCGCGAGGGCGAGTACCGGGTGCAGCGCGCCGACGGCCAGTACCGCTGGGTGCGCCTGCGCAACCTGTGCGTGCGCGATGCCAACGGCAAACCCCTGCGCCTGGCCGGCTCGGTGAGCGACATCGACGCCTACAAGCGGGTCGAGGCCGCGTTGCGCGAGTCCGAGGAGCGCCACTCGCTGGCGATGACTGGCTCCAACGAAGGCCACTGGGTGTGGGACATCGCCAGCGACGACCTCTGGGTCTCGGGCAAGCTCAACGAGCTGGTGGGCAAACCGGCGGGCACCCCGGGGGGCAAGTACAGCGTGTACTACGCCGAGCTGCCGATCCACCCCGACGACCGCGAGCGTGTGCGCCAGGTGCGCGAAGACCACTTGGCCGGCCGCGTCGACATGATGGACGCCGAGTACCGGCTGCTGCTGCCCAGCGGCGAACTGCGCTGGCTGCACACGCGCGGGCAGTGCTTCCGCGACGCCAGCGGCCAGCCGGTGCGCGTGGCCGGCTCCTCGGTGGACATCACCGAGCGCAAACGCGCCGAGGAGGCGCTGCGCCAGAGCGAGCAGCGTTTTGCGCTTGCCGTGGCCGGCTCCGACGACGGCGTCTGGGATTTCGACTACACCACCCGCCGCGCCTTCGGCTCGAGGCGGGCGCGCCAGATCCTGGGCATCGCGCTCGAACCCGAGGTGCAGTCGCTGGACGACTGGCATGACGGATTGCAGTTGCACCCCGATGACGCGCCGCTGCGAGCGTCCGCGATGCAGGCGCATCTCGCGGGCAAGGCGCCGGCCTACGAAGGCGAGTGGCGGCTGCGCCAGCCCGACGGTGTCTACCGCTGGGTGCGTGTGCGGGGTGTGTGCGTGCGCGACGCGGCGGGCAAGCCGCTGCGCATGGCCGGCTCGGTGAGCGACATCGACGCCCGCAAGCGCGCCGAAGACGCCTTGCGCCATACCCAGGAGCGCTACACGCTGGCGGTGGCCGGCTCCGACGACGGCGTCTGGGACTGGGACCTCGTCGCCGGTGTCGCTTTTGAATCCGCGCGTGCGCGTGAGGTGCAGGGCCTGCCGCCGGGGCCGGAGGTGCAGCCGCTGGGCGACCTGGTCGAGTCGCTGCGGGTGCACCCCGAGGACGCGCCGCGCCGCGCCGAGGGCATCCGCGCCCACCTGGCCGGCGAGAGCGAGGCCTACGAATCTGAATACCGGGTGCGTCATGACGACGGCGGGTACCGCTGGATCCGGGTGCGCGCGCTGTGCATCCGCGACGCCGCCGGCAAGCCTTGCCGCATTGCCGGGTCGGTCAGCGACATCGACGCCCGCAAGCGCGCCGAGGAGGCGCGGCGCCAGAGCGAGGAGCGCTTCGCGCTCGCGGTGGCTGGCTCCAACGACGGCATCCTCGACTGGGACATCGTCAAGGACAGCATGTACGTCTCCGAGCGCGCGATGCGCCTGGTTGGCCTGGACCCGCAGACCACGGTCTTCACCCGCGCGCAATGGGCCGACCTGGTGCTGCCCCGTTTCCACCCCGACGACACGCAGCGCCTGCGCGAAGAACTCGGCGGCGACAGCGAGAACCCGGCCGACGCGCACGAGGGCGACTACCGCGTGCGCGGCGCCGACTGCGAGTACCGCTGGATGCGCTTTCGCGGCCGCTCGGTGCGCGACGCCAGCGGGCGCGCGGTGCGCTGGGCCGGTTCGGTGAGCGACATCGACGCGAGCAAAAAAACCGAAGAGGCTTTGCGCCGCTCCGAGGAGCGCTACCAGCTCGCGGTCGAGGGCATCAACGAAGGGCTGTGGGACTGGGACATGAACAGCGACAGCCTCTTCCTCTCGCCGCGCGCGCAGGAGCTCACCTGGATGGTGCCGGGCGAGCCGCAACGGCCGCGGCGCGAGTGGATCAACCTGACCCACTACCACCCGGACGACCGCGCCGTGGTGCGCCAGGCCTTGGCCAGCCACCTGCGCGGCGAAACCCGGCATTACCAGGTCGAGTACCGCTTGCAGCACCACTCCGGGCAATGGCGCTGGTACCGCCAGCGCGGCGTGGCGGTGCGCGACGCGCAGGGCCGGCCGACGCGCATGGCCGGCTCGATGGAAGACATCACCGACCGCAAGAACAACGAGGCTGCGCGCGAGCGCCTGGAGACGCAACTGCGCCAGGCGCAGAAGCTCGAAGCCATCGGCACCCTGGCCGGTGGCATTGCGCACGACTTCAACAACATCCTCGCGGCGATCCTCGGCTACGGCGAGATGGCGCAGAAGGACGCCGCCGAGGGCAGCGCCCAGCGCCGCCATATCGATGCCGCGATGAGCGCGGGCATGCGCGCGAAGTCGCTTGTGGAGCGCATCCTCGCCTTCAGCCGCGGTGGCATGGGCGAGCGGGTGCCGGTGCATGTGCACTCGGTGATCGAAGAGGCGCTGGAGGTGGTGGCCGCGTCGCTGCCGCCCGGGGTGCAACTGGAGCAGTCGCTCGCCGCCGGCGACGCCGCTGTGATGGGCGACCCGACCCAGGTCCACCAAGTGGTGATGAACCTGTGCGCCAACGCGGTCCAGGCGATGAAGTCCAAGGGCACGCTCACGGTGCGCCTGGACACCGTCGACATGCCGGCCCCCATCTGCGCCACCTGTGCGCTGCCCGGCGGCAACTACATCCGCCTGCGGGTGCAGGACAGCGGCAGCGGCATCGCGCCGGCGCTGCTCGAGCGCATCTTCGACCCCTTCTTCACCACCAAGGAAATCGGCGTCGGCACCGGCCTGGGCCTGTCGCTGGTGCACGGCATCGTCACCGACCTGGGCGGCGGCGTCGATGTGCAAAGCCGTGTCGGCGAAGGCGCCACCTTTACCGTCTACCTGCCCTGGCAGAGCTGCGTGGCCGCCGCCGAGCTGGCCGAGCAGGTTGCGGCGCCGAATGGCAACGGCGAAACCATCTTGCTCGTCGACGACGAAGAAGCCCTGGTGCGCCTGGGCGAGGAGATGATCGCCGAGCTCGGCTATGAGCCGGTGGGCTTCACCTCGAGCAAGGCCGCACTGGCCACGTTCCTGGCCGAGCCACAGCGCTTCAATGCGGTGCTCTCCGACGAGGCGATGCCCGAGATGACCGGCTCGGAGCTGGTGCGCGAGATCCGCAGGGTCCGCCCCGACATCCCGATCGTGATGATGAGCGGCTACGTTACCGCCGGGCTCTCCAGCCGCGCGCGCGATGCCGGCGTGTTCGAAGTGCTGAACAAGCCGCTGGTCTCGCGCGACATCGCGCGCAGCCTGGCCAGCGCGCTGCAAGGCTGAACGCCGCGCGGCGGCGATGGCGGCGGCGCCAGCGGCGTCCGCGAAGTTCATATCGTTCATGAACTCCGCGCCGGATTTCAACTGAAACGCACGCCATGTGAAGCGCAACAGCGGTGCAACCCGGGGCTCGCAGAGTCCCGGCCTTGACTCCAAACGCTGCTGTGACACCGCACTTCAACACCTGGTCCGCGCTTTTGCCGCTGCTGCGCAAGCGTGGGCAGGTGGCCGCCCTGGCCTTGACCGTGCGCGTGACCCTGAGCGTGACCGTGAGCGTGACCGTGAGCGCGCTGCTCGGCGTGTCGCCGGCCGCGGCAGCACCCAGCACCGAGCTGCCGCCACGCCTGAGCGATACCGGGCTGTACACGCCGGGCTCGACGCAACAGGTCCGCGCCGGCGTGCTCTCGTTCTCGCCGCAATACCCGCTCTGGTCCGATGCCGCGGAGAAGCGCCGCTGGATCGCGCTGCCCGCGGGCAAGTCGATCGACGCGTCACGCCCCGACGCCTGGGTCTTTCCGCCGGGAACGCGTTTCTGGAAAGAGTTTTCGCACGACGGCAAAGCGGTCGAGACGCGCTACATCGAGCGCCGCGCCGACGGCTCCTGGCGCTTTGCCACCTACGTCTGGGCCGAGGACGGCCGCGACGCGCTGCTCGCGCCCGAACCTGGCATCGCGGCGCTGCCGGTGGCCACCGCGCCGGGTGGGCGCTACGCGGTGCCCGGCCGCGCCGACTGTCTCGCCTGCCATGGCGGCGCCACGGTGCCGGTGCTCGGCTTCGGCGCGTTGCAACTCTCGCCCGACCGCGACCCGATGGCCGCACATGGCCGGCCGCCGCAAGCCGGTGATGTGAACCTGCGCGACCTGGTGTTGCGCGGTGCCTTGCGCGGCCTGCCCAATTCAATGCTCAAGCAGCCGCCGCGCATCGTCGCCGAGAGCGCGGTGGCGCGTGCCGCGCTGGGCTACCTGCACGCCAACTGCAGCCACTGCCACCACAGCAGCGGTGGCCAGGTGCCGGTGCGCCTGACGCTGGCGCAATCCGCCGCCGACCCGCTGCGCAGCCAGGCCGCGGTGCTGGCCTCGGCGGTGAACGCCCCGAGCCGCTACCAACCCCCGGGCGAGGGCGGCGTGGCGCGTGTGGTGGTGCCCGGCAACGCCGACGCCAGCGTGCTCGCCACCCGCATGCACTCACGCCAGCCGCGGGCGCAGATGCCGCCGCTGGGCACCCAGGTTCCCGACCCCGAGGGCCTGGCCCTCATCCACCGCTGGATCAACCACCACCTCACCACCAAGAAGGACAGCCCACCATGAGCACTCGCCATTCGATTCAACTTGCGGCCTCAACCTCCTTGCTCGCCGCGCTCGCGGCGGTGGCGCTCACCGCGGCACCGCCCGCCGAGGCAGCCGACCCCGCGGCTGACAAGAAGACAGGCCAGGACACCCCCAAGAGCGCGGCCAAGGACGGCAGCACGGCGGCCCAGGCCGCGCGTGGCAAATACCTGGTGGCCACCTCGGGCTGCCACGACTGCCACACCCCGTTCAAGATGGGCGCGAAGGGCCCCGAGCCCGACATGAGCCGCATGCTCTCGGGCCACCCTGAGGGCCTGAAGATGCCGCCGGTGCCGGCCTTGCCGGAGGGGCCGTGGC
>JANNGZ010000097.1:0-14263 GCA_031404155.1 Burkholderiales bacterium | reverse complement strand
GCGGCGTAGGTGGTGCCGCCCTGGGACGTGACCCGCTCGCGCAGCAGCGCCGGCGCTTCGCCGGTTTGCGCGGCCAGCGCTGAAGCGCCACTGAAGGTGGCCAGCGCGAGCTGGCGGCCCTGCTCGGCGCTGAGGCCCATTTCCTGCGCCGCCTGCATCATGGCCTCGACAAAATAGAAGACGTAGGCCGGGCCCGAGCCCGACAGCGCGGTCACCGCGTCGAGGTCGTCTTCGTGGTCCACCCAGAGCACCTGGCCGGTGGGTGCGAGCACCGCTTCGACCTGCTCGCGTTCCTCGGCGCCAACTGCATCACGCGCGTAGAGGCCGGCGATGCCCTGGCCGATCAGCGCCGGCGTGTTCGGCATCGCGCGCACCACCCGCGCGCTGCCGGTGGCGGCCACGATCGTGTCGCTGCGGATGCCGGCCATCACGCTCAGGTGCAGCGCGTTCGCCAACCATCCCCGGCACGGCGCGGCGGCCTCGCGAAAAAGCTGCGGCTTGACCGCCCACACCACCACCCTAGCGCCGGCGATCGACGCGTCCGGCGCGGACAGCGCAGCGACGCCGAAGCGGGCAGCCAGGCGTTCGCGCGCCTCGGCCAGCGGCTCGACGATGCGGATCGACGACGCTGCGCGGCCGGCTTCGAGCAGCCCGCCGACGATCGCGCCGGCCATGTTGCCGCCGCCGATGAAAACCAGGTCCGAAGTCGCTGTGCTGTCCATCGGGGCAGTGTAGTCAGCCGCGGCCGTGCCAGTGGCCTAGGAGCCTGTCGGGCTTGGGGTTGGGCCCGCGTTGGGCCTGCAAAGGGGCTCAGCCTAGGCGCAAAACGCAGCTGTGCCGGGCGGCACAGCGAGGCTTTGCAACGACGGATCAGCCCCTTTGCAGGCCCAACCCGAAGGGCCGAGGCGATTTGCCGCGCCAGGCGTCGTTGCCAGCTCGTTGTGTGGCACCGCCACACGCCTCGCTCGCGCCTAGCCTGGCACGGCAACTCACCTCGGCGCGGGCCCGACCCAAAGCCCGACAGCCTCCCAGCCCACCCCAAAGAGGGAAGCATCCGGCGATACCGCACGGCTTGCCGCCGGGCACCCGGTGCCGGCGCGTTGACCGCCTGCACCGCCTGGCTGATCATCAAAACATGTTCAACCACCCGAGAGGGTTTTCAATGCACTCCGCAGCTCCCGTCATCATCCGCCGCGACACGCGGGCATGGCGTCTTCAGGTCTGGATCTCCTTCGGAATCGCCGTGGCCTTGTGCGGTATCGGGCTGGCCTACCTGCCCGGCCAGGACCTGGACCGCGCGTTCATGGTGATGGGCTATTTCTTCTGCCTCTCGGCCGCGTTTGCACTCTCGAAATTCGTGCGCGACAACCAGGCGCGCAAGGTCGACACCCCGATGTGGAGCCTGGTGGTCTGGGGCGGCTTTGCACTCGCGATGGCACTCACCGGCTGGGGCCTGTGGCGCATGGAAGTGAACCCCACCTACAAGGCCTTCCTGATGGTGTGCTGGTTGTTCCTGATCTCCAGCGTGTTCACGCTCGCCAAGACCCTGCGCGATGCGCAAGACGCCGATATTGCCGAGGCTGAGCCCGCGCACGGGGCAGCACCTGCGTGCTGACCCGCGGCTGGCGAAGGCCTTGGCGGCTGCAAGCGCCAAGGCCCGCTACAGCCGCCGCACGATGCCGGAGGGCGACGAAGCCGGCGCCAAGGCCTGAGCTTCGTCGGCTGCCGGGCTACCTGCTTGCGGCCGCTCCAATCCCCTTGTCCACCGACCCGCGGGCGCCATCGTGGCGCACCGTGAAGGAGAAACTCATGTCCACAAAATCCGTCCTCACCCACCTGGCCACCGCCGCCGCGATGGCCACGAGCCTGGTGGCCACCAGCGTGCTGCCGCGGCCGGCCCAGGCCCAATCCGTGTTGAGCGACGCCAGCGCGTTGTCGCTGCTGCCGATCGCTGTCTCGGTGGCCGCGCCGGTGATGATCCTGTCGGCCGGCGCTGTGCTCACCGTGGTCTCGGTGCAGGCCTCGGCCACCGGCACGGTGTGGGTGCTCGAACGCGCCTCCGACGGTGCCCGCGCCAGCTTGCGCTTCGCCGGCAACGTGGCCGCGGGTGCGTCGCTGGTGATGGGCACCGCGCTGGTGGTCACCGTGGTGTCCACCGGCTACGTGCTCTCGGCCGCGGGCCAGGCGATCGCCTTCATCCCCAACGCGGTGGGCAGCGCACTGCTGCACAACGAGCGGGTGACGCGGTGAACCTGCCCTCCCTGCGTGGGGTACCGACCCCGAAGGCAAGCGGCGGCTGGCACGCGGGAACCGTGAGAACGCTGGCGGCCGTCGCACTGGCCGCCACCGCCGGGCTGGCCCACGCCGGCCGGCCCTGCGAAAACAAACCGCTGGAGTTGGCCCACGTCGAACGAGGCATGGCGCTGGCCGAGGCCACCGCGATGCGGCTGGACACCAGCGGCGCGCAGGTGGTGGTGCTCGCCCGCGCCGGGCAGGACCTGAGCAAATACGGCCTGCGCTGGTCGCACCTGGGTTTTGCGTACCGCGAAGAGGCGGCCGCTCCGCGCGACGCCAGCAGCGATGGAGCTGCAACAGCTCAAGGCGCTGCGCCGCGCATCGGCACCTGGCGCGTGGTGCACAAGCTCAACCATTGCGGCACCGCCAACGCCGAGGTCTACCGCCAGGGTCTAGGCGAATTTTTCCTCGACCGGCCGCATCGCTATGAAGCTGCCTTCGTGGTGCTCAGGCCCGAGGTGCAGGCTCGGCTGCTGCCGCTGCTGCGTAGCAACTCACAACTCGAGCAATGGCACGAGCGGCGCTACAACATGGTGGCCTACCCCTGGTCGCAGGCCTATCAGCAAAGCAACCAATGGGCGATCGAAACCCTTGCCGGCGCGATCGAGCCCGGTGCGACCACACGCGCGCAGGCGCAGGCCTGGTTGCAGTTCAAGGGCTACCAGCCCAGCACGCTGCGCATCGACGCGCTGACCCGCCTGGGTGCGCGCGTGACCGCGGCCAACATCGCCTTCGACGACCACCCGAACGAGAAGCGCTTCTCCGACCGCATCGACACGGTGACCGTGGATTCGGTGTTTGCCTGGCTGGCGCGCAGCGGGCTGGGCGAGCGGCCGTTGCCGGTCCCTTGAGCCCGGACCCTCGATTCGCCGCGCATTGAGGTCGCAGCCCCAGTACCCCCCGGTGAGGCGCGTGCGGAACTGCACGCCCAAGGGCGCAGAACGCGCCGCGCCGCGCACCACAATCCCGAGCCGCTTGCCCGCAGGAGCCGAGAACTTGAGCGCTGTCATTCACTCGCAAGATCATCCGCAACAGCACCCGAACCAGTTTGCGCTGCTCCGCCAGCGCCGCTTCGCGCCGTTTTTCTGGACTCAATTCCTCGGCGCCGCGAACGACAACCTGTTCAAGTTTGCGTTCACGGTGCTGGTCACCTACCAGCTGCAGGTGCAGTGGTTGCCGCCGGCCCTGGCCGGGCTGGTGATCGGCGCGGTGTTCATCCTGCCCTTCCTGCTCTTCTCGGCCACCGCGGGGCAGCTGGCGGACAAGTTCGACAAGACCGCCTTGATCCGCTTGGTCAAGTCGCTTGAGATCGGCATCGCGGTGGTCGCCGCCTGGGGCTTCTACACCACGAACGTGCCGGCGCTGCTCGCCTGCGTGTTCCTGCTCGGCCTGCACTCCACGCTGTTCGGCCCGGTGAAGTTCGCCTACCTGCCGCAGCACCTGAACGAACGTGAGCTCACCGGCGGCAACGGCATGGTCGAGATGGGCACCTTCGTCGCGATCCTGCTCGGCAACGTGGTCGGCGGTGTGCTGATCGCGGTGCCGCAGGTCGGCGCGCAGCAGGTCGCCATCGGCTGCCTGCTGCTCGCGTTGCTCGGCCGCGCCACCGCGCAGTTCGTGCCGCTGTCGCCCTCCACCGACCCGGCGCTGAAGATCAACTGGAACCCGGTGAGCGAAACCTGGCGCAACCTGAAGCTGGCGCGCGAGAACACGGTGGTCTTCCGCTCGCTGCTCGGCATTTCGTGGATGTGGTTCTTCGGCGCCGTGTTCCTGGCCAACTTCCCGGCCTTCGCCAAGGAGGTGCTGCACGGCAACGAGCAGGTGGCGTCGCTGCTGCTGGTGGTGTTCTCGATCGGCATCGGCACCGGCTCGCTGCTTTGCGAAACGCTTTCGAGGCGGCATGTCGAGATCGGCCTGGTGCCGCTGGGCGCGATCGGGATGAGCGTGTTTGCGGTCGACCTCTGCTTCGCCTCGCGGGGCCTGCCGCCGGCCGACGCGCTGAGCGTGAGCGCCTTCATCGCGCAGCCGGCGCATTGGCGCGTGATGGCCGACCTGGCCCTGCTCGCCCTCTTCGCCGGCCTCTACAGCGTGCCGATGTACGCGCTGATCCAGCTGCGTGCTCAAGCGACGCACCGGGCTCGGATCATTGCCGCCAACAACATCCTCAACGCCCTGTTCATGATCGCGAGCTCGGTGCTCGCCGGCTTGCTGCTCGAGCTCGGACTCACGATTCCCCAGGTCTTCCTCGCCGTCGGCATCGCCAACGCGTTTGTCGCGTTCTACATCTTCATGCTGGTGCCCGAGTACCTTCTGCGCTTCGTCGCCTTCATCGCCTCGCGGATGATTTACCGCTTCAAGGTACAGGGCGACGAACACATTCCGGTACAGGGCGCCGCGATCCTGGTCTGCAACCACGTGAGCTTTGTCGACGCGGTGCTGCTGATGGCCGCCAGCCCGCGGCCGGTGCGTTTCATCATGGACCACAAGATCTTCGCCATTCCCGTACTCGGCACCTTGTTCCGGCTCGCCAAGGCGATCCCGATCGCGCCGCAGAAGGTCGACCCCGCGGCCTACGAAAACGCATTCGTCCAGGCGCGCAAGGTGCTCGAAGACGGCGAGCTGCTCTGCCTCTTTCCCGAGGGCGGCATCACCCACGACGGCGAGCTGCAGCCCTTCAAGGGCGGGATCATGAAAATCCTGCAGACGCACCCGGTGCCGGTGGTGCCGCTGGCATTGCAGAACCTTTGGGGCTCGTTCTTCTCGCGCATCGAGCGCGGCACGGCGATGGTGCGGCCCTTCCGCCGCGGCCTGCTCAGCCGGGTCGGCCTCGCGGCCGGGCCGGCGGTGGCAGCAGCCGAGGTGTCGCCCGAGCGTCTGCGCGAGCGGGTGCAGTTGCTGCTCCATGTTTGATGCCGCCGCCTGAATATGACCTCCCCCAGCTCGCTCCGCTCGCGGCCCCCGAGGGGCGCTCAGTCGTCTTGGGAGCGGCCCTGCGCCGCCTGAACATGACCGCCCCCAGCTCGCTCCGCTCGCGGCCCCCTAGGGGCGCTCAGTCGTCTTGGGAGCGGCTCTGCGCCGCCTGAATATGACCGCCCCCAGCTCGCTCCGCTCGCGGCCCCCTAGGGGCGCTCAGTCGTCTTGGGAGCGGCCCTGTGCCGCCTGAACATGACCACCCCCAGCTCGCTCCGCTCGCGGCCCCCGAGGGGCGCTCAGTCGTCTTGGGAGCGGCCCTGCGCCGCCTGAGGTCGCCGGCCGATGTCGCAGCCCGGGTTCGCCGACTCGCATCGCCGCGCCGGCATCAAGCGGCTCGCGGCGGCGGCGCCGACTCGCGTTCCTTCGCCTCCGGGGATGACCCCGCTGCCCGCGCGGCCGGCGCCACGCTACGCTCGCGCCTTTTTGCGAACCGCCCGGAGCCGGCCATGACCACCCACCTGTCGCGCAATGCGGTGCTGCGCATCGCGCCCTTTGCGGCCTTCATGATCCTGCTGGCGATCCGCGGCGCGATGCCCGCGGGCGAGGCGACCGATGTCGACCCGCGCTGGGTCTACGGCTTGACCGTGCTGATGGTCGGCGGCCTGCTGATGCTCTATTCGAGCGAATACGGCGAGCTCGCCCGCGCCAATGCGCCCGATCTGCGCGAGTGCGGGCTCGCGGTGGCGGTGGGCCTGGGGGTGTTCGCGCTCTGGATCCATCTCGACGCCGCCTGGATGACGCTCGGCACGCCCATCGCGGCGTTCATCCCGCTGGACGCCAGCGGCGCGCTCGACTGGCCGCTGGTGGCGGTGCGCATAGCGGGCGCGGTGTTCCTGGTGCCGGTGATGGAGGAGCTGTTCTGGCGCTCCTTCCTGATGCGCTGGATCGAACAGGCGCAATTCGAAACCGTGGACCCGCGAAGCGTGGGCGCGAAGGCGGTGCTGCTGTCGACCTTCGTCTTCGTGCTCGCCCACACCCTGTGGCTCGCCGCGCTGGTGGCCGGCCTGGCCTACGCCTGGCTGTACCGGCGCACCGGCCGGCTCTGGGTGGCGGTGTTGGCGCATGCGGTCACCAATGCCGCGCTCGCCACCTGGGTGCTGATCACCGGGCACTGGCAGTACTGGTGACCCGATTCAAGTGACGGGGCCAGCCCGTCGCGCCTACGCGAACATGCGCCGCCAATGCGCCACCGCACGGCGCCTGAACACCCGCCCGACACGCCAGGCCCACGAGGCACGCACACGTGCCAGCAGGGAGTCCTTCCACGGCATCCAGCGGTTGTAGAGCGCGGCGAACCAGGCCAGCCGCATCAGCGCCGGCTGGGTGAGCAGGAAGATGCGCGCCAGCAATGCGGTGCCCACCAGCTTGGCGAGCACGATGACGAGCAGGCCGAACAGCGCCTGGCCTTTGCCGATCAACCACAGCGCCAGCAGCTTCACCGGCAGCAGCAGCAGCGACGGCAGCAGGAACACGATCAAAGCCCCCCAGGGCGGCAAGGCGCGGATGCGTGCCTCGATCCAGTGCAGAACGCGCAAGCGCGCCAGCCGCGCGAAGGCACGTTGAAGCGGCTCCCAACCCCACTCCCAGAACACCACCAGCAGGGCCACGGGCAGGCTCAGCGCCCGGCGCAGCCACAGGCCGAGCAGGCTTGCCGCCCGTTGCCAGCGGCTCGGCTGTGCGTCCATCACACGCCCTGCGCGCGGTCGGCCGCGAACTGGATCCGCCAAGCCTCGAAGCGCCCGGTGTCGAGCGCGTCGCGCATCTCCCGCATCAGGTTCAGGTAGTAGTGCAGGTTGTGGATGCTCGCCAGCATCGGGCCCAACATCTCGCCGCAGCGGTCCAGGTGGTGCAGGTAGGCGCGGCTGAAGCCGCCGGTGCCCGCGAGGCTCTCGTCGCCGCCGGCACAGGCATAACAGGTGCAGGAGGGATCCACCGGCCGCTGGTCGCCCTTGTGACGCGCGTTGCGAATTTTCAGATCGCCGAAGCGGGAGAAGAGATGGCCGTTGCGGGCATTGCGGGTCGGCATCACGCAGTCGAACATGTCCACGCCCTGGGCCACACCGTCCACCAGGTCTTCCGGCGTGCCCACCCCCATCAGGTAACGCGGCTTGTGGGCGGGCAGGCGTTGCGGCGTGTGCGCGACGATGCGCCGCATCGCCTCCTTGGGCTCACCGACGCTCACCCCACCCACGGCATAGCCGGGGAAGTCCATCTCGACCAGCGCGTCGATCGAAGCCTGGCGCAGCGGCTCGAACATGCCGCCCTGCACGATGCCGAAGAGCGCGTTCGGGTTTGCCAGGCGCGCGAACTCGGCCTTGCAGCGCAGCGCCCAGCGCAGGCTCAACTCCATCGACGCGCGCGCCTGCGCTTCGGTGGTGAGCTGCCCACCCGATTCGTGGGGCGTGCACTCGTCGAACTGCATCACGATGTCAGCGTTGAGCACGCCCTGGATCTGCATGCTGATCTCGGGTGTGAGGAAGAGCTTGTCGCCGTTGACCGGAGAAGCGAACTTGACACCCTCCTCCGAGATCTTGCGCATCTCGCCTAGGCTCCAGACCTGGAAGCCCCCGCTGTCGGTGAGCATCGGCTTTTGCCAGCCCTCGAAGCGGTGCAGGCCACCGAACTGTGCGAGCACCTCCAGCCCCGGGCGCAGCCAGAGGTGGAAGGTGTTGCCCAGGATGATCTGCGCCCCCATCTCGTGCAGCGAGCGCGGCAGCACCCCCTTCACGGTGCCGTAGGTGCCCACCGGCATGAACACCGGTGTTTCGACGACACCGTGGTTCAGCGTCATGCGGCCGCGGCGGGCCAGGCCTTCGGTCTTCAGCAGTTCAAACGTGAGCATGCGCGCGATTCTCGCCGCAGCGCCCGGCTTCGATCACAGGCCGGTGCGGTCGAGCAGCATCGCGTCGCCGTAGCTGAAGAAGCGGTAGCGTGCCTCCACCGCGTGGCGGTACAGCGCCATCGCGTGGGCGTGGCCGGCAAAGGCGCTGACCAACATCAGCAAGGTGCTGCGCGGCAGGTGAAAGTTGGTGAGCAAGCGGTCGACAACGCGGAACTTGAAGCCCGGGGTGATGAAGAGGTCGGTCTCCCCCGCACCCGCGCGCAGCGCCCCGCCGAGCGCCGCGGACTCCAGCGCGCGCAAGGCCGTGGTGCCGGCGCTCACGATGCGCCCGCCGGCGGCGCGGGTGGCCTCGATCGTGGCCACCGTGGCTTCGCTCACCTCGTACCACTCGCTGTGCATGCGGTGCTCGGCCAGCGTTTCCCCACGCACCGGCTGGAAGGTGCCGGCGCCGACATGCAAGGTGATGTTCGCGATGCCGACCCCGCGAAGCCGCAGCACGTCGAGCAGCGCCTCGTCGAAATGCAGCGATGCGGTGGGTGCGGCCACCGCGCCGGGACGGCGCGCGAACACCGTCTGGTAGCGCGCTTCGTCTTCGGCTTCGTCGGCATGGCTGATGTACGGCGGCAGCGGCACATGGCCATGGCGTTCGAGCAGCAACAGCGGGTCGGCGCCAAACCGCAGGTGGAACAGCGCGTCGCCCGGCCCGCAGCGGCCGAGCACTTCGGCTTCGAAGGCACCGTCGGCAAACTGGATCCGGCTGCCCGGCCGCGGCGGCTTGCTCGCGCGCAGATGCGCATGCACCTCGTGGCCGGGCAGCACCCTCTCGACCAGCGCCTGCACCGCACCGCCGGAATCCTTGCGGCCGTAAAGCCGCGCCTTGATCACCCGCGTGTCGTTGCAGACCAGCAGGTCGCCGGGTTCGAGCAAGGTGGGCAAATCGCGGAACTGGCGGTCCACCGGCAGGCGGCCGCGGCCGTCGAGCAGGCGCGAGGCGGTGCGTTCGGCGGCCGGATGCTGCGCGATCAGCTCGGGCGGGAGGGTGTAATCGAAGTCGGCGACACGCAGGTCGGGCTTCGCTTCGGGGTTCTGGGGCAGGGGCATCGCTTCAGGCTGGACCGGCCTGTCGGAGAAGTTGTCGGGCCAATGGTTCCACCCACATTGTGGGCGCCCTCGGCGCCTTGGCCTTCGCAGCGGCCAGCCCGATCAGCGCGAGCCTTGTTGCGCCGGCGTGTTGGGCTGCTGGGGCGCGTCGTTCTGGTCCCACAGCCAGGCAAACGCGGCGCTGGTGCCAAGAACAATCAGCAGGCAGACGAGGGAACGAACGATAAGTTGCATGGCGGGGTGCGGGTGCTTCAAGTAAGGGCCGTGGTTTCGGTGAGAACAACACGCTGAACTGCAGCGCCCCACGATTGTCGTCGCGTCTGCGTCTGCGGCGGTAACGCCACGTCAGCGGCGGGTACTGCAAATTGCGGCGGCGCGACATCCACCGCGCCTGGCAAACCGTGGCGCCACAGCGGCGTGAAATGGCGCACGCGGCTGCGTTGCCGCGGCGGCGGTGAGAATCGGGCATGGCCGCCAAGCCACCGACCACCGCCGCCACCCGCCCGCGCCTCGCGCCTCGCGCGGGCCCGGCGGGTGCTGCGGCGGCGGCCTCACCCACCCCCGCAGCGACGTCGCCATCCCCGTCGCCGGCCACACCGGCGCCCGCTGCGGCACCGGCGCCGAAACCGGCCGAGTCGGGCCCGGCACGCGCGTTGAAGAAGCTGGGGCTCACCCGCGACATCGACCTCGCGTTGCACCTGCCGCTGCGCTACGAGGACGAGACCCGCGTTGTGCCGATCGGGCAGGCGCGTGAAGGCGAAACGGTGCAGGTGGAAGGTGTGGTGCGCGACGCACGGGTGGAAACCCGTTCGCGCCGGCAACTCGTGGTGCGCCTTGCGGACGCCGAGCACCCGCGCGAAGAGCTGGTGCTGCGCTTCTTGCACTTCTACCCTTCGCACCAGAAGTCGCTGCGCGAAGGCGCGCGGGTGCGGGTGCGCGGCGAGGTGCGGGGTGGTTTTCTCGGCCGCGAGATGGTGCACCCGAGCTTCAAGGTGGTGGCCGAAGGCACCCCGCTGGCCAGCGTGCTGACCCCGGTCTACCCCACCAGCGCGCAGCTGCCGCAAGCCTACCTGCGCAAGGCGATCGAGTCGGCCTTGATGCGCGCGCCGCTGGATGAACTCCTGCCCGCTGCTGCGCTGCCCAGCGGCCTGCCCACGCTGCGCGCGGCGCTGGCGGTGCTGCACCACCCGGCCCCCGGCGTGTCGCTGCAAGCGCTGGCCGAGCACAGCCACCCGGCCTGGTTGCGGGTGAAGTTCGACGAGCTGCTCGCGCAGCAGTTGTCGCGGGCCTTGGCGCAGCACGAACGCTCCTTGTTGCGTGCCCCGGCGTTGCGGCCGCGCCGCGGCGCCTTGCACGACAAGCTGCTGGCCAGGCTGCCGTTTGCGCTCACCGGCGCGCAGCAGCGGGTCGGCCGCGAGATCGCCCAGGACATCGCCGCACCGCGGCCGATGCACCGCTTGCTGCAAGGCGACGTCGGCTCGGGCAAGACGGTGGTGGCGGCACTGGCGGCCACCACCGCAATCGACGCCGGCTGGCAATGTGCGCTGATGGCGCCGACCGAAATCCTCGCCGAGCAGCATTTCCGCAAGCTGATCCACTGGCTCGAGCCGCTCGGGGTCACCGTGGCCTGGCTCAGCGGCAGCCGCAAGGGCCGCGAGCGCAAACGCATGGTCGAGCAGGTGGCCAGCGGCGAGGCGATGTTGGTGGTGGGTACCCACGCGGTGATCCAGGACGACGTGGTGTTCGCCAGGCTGGGCCTCGCGGTGGTCGACGAGCAGCACCGCTTTGGGGTGGCGCAACGACTTCAGCTGCGCAACAAACTGGTCGAGCGCGACGGCTCGGATCGGGAGCCGAGTGGCGACACCGGTGGCGCGGGCCCGAGCCCCCCAAGCCAGGCCGACAACCGCAGCAGGCTCGACCCCCACCTGCTGATGATGAGCGCGACGCCGATTCCGCGCACCCTGGCGATGAGCTACTTCGCCGACCTCGATGTGAGCACCATCGACGAGCTGCCACCCGGGCGCACACCGGTGGCCACGCGCCTGTTTGCCGACAGCCGGCGCAACGCGGTGGTCGAGCGCATCCGCGACGCGGTGGCCGAGGGCCGGCAGGTGTACTGGGTTTGCCCGCTGGTCGACGAGAGCGAACACCTGGATTTGCAGAACGCCACCGAAACCCACCGCCAGCTCTGTGCCGCGCTACCCGGGCGCATGGTCGGCCTGCTGCACGGGCGCATGCCGGCGGCGGAGAAGGCGGCGGTGATGTCGCGCTTCAGCGGCGGGCAGATGCCGCTGCTGGTGGCCACCACGGTGATCGAGGTCGGTGTCGACGTGCCCAACGCCAGCCTGATGGTGGTGGAACATGCCGAGCGTTTTGGCCTGGCGCAGCTGCACCAGCTGCGCGGGCGGGTCGGGCGCGGCGCCGCGGCGAGTGTCTGCGTGCTGCTGTTCACGCCGCCGCTGTCGGCCACCGCCAAGGCGCGGCTGAAGGCGATGACCGAAACCAACGACGGTTTCGAGATTGCGCGGCGCGACCTGGAAATTCGCGGCCCGGGGGAGTTTCTCGGTGCGCGTCAAAGCGGCGACGCACTGCTGCGGTTTGCCGACTTGAACGGGGACGGTGAACTGCTGGTGCAGGCGCGCCGGGTGGCGCCGCAGCTGCTGGCCGAACATCCCGAACGGGCTGCCGCGCATGTGGCGCGGTGGCTCGGCGGGCGCAGCGACTTCAGTCGGGCATGAGGGTGATCAGGGGTGCGGTGGCCGCGTCCGGCCACCGCGCACCGCGGCTCAACGTGCCGCCAGTTTCAGCGACGGGGCGGCGGCCAGTGCCATACGCGGGTCGCGGCCACCATGGTCATGGCCGATCCAATGTTCGCCGCTGGCGTCGTAGCGGCCTTCGGCCTTCGCCTGCGCCACTTCGGCCAGCACGTCAGCGCGGGTGAGCTTGCTGTTCGACGAAGCGGCGGCCACGAGGCTGACTTCGCCGCTGCGGTCGAGCGTGCCGTCGGCGATGGCTTGGGCGACCTGTGCCATGACTTCGTCGCGCGTGGTCTGGCGGCGGCCGATCACCACCACCTGCTGGGTGCTCGACACGCCGGCGGGCTGCGCCGAGGCTTGCGCCATCTGGGCGCGCAGGTCGTGCATGTCGTCGGCGAAGAAGGTGGCTTCCTGCGCAACGGCGGGGGAGGCGACGAAAACACCGAAGGCCGAGAAGGCCAGTGCGGTGCAGACGAAGACGGTGGCGGCGGGCTTGTTCATGATCGATCTCCAAGGTGGGCTTTGAGGCCTGAGGTTCAGCGTCGGCGACTGCCTTTCGCTGGCGTCAGACGCTGGTGGGCGGCGACGTGATTTCACTATCGTTGCCCACCGCCCAAATGTCCTGAAACCGGGTCTGAAGCGTTCTAAAACGTCCTTCTTTTCGAAGACCCCCAAGGCCGCCGCGCCGCCGCAATGTCTAGCCGCCGAAGTGCAGCCGGTACTGCGCACCGTCGGAGAAGCTGCACGAGCCGGTGCCCATGCCGTTGCCGGTGATCAGGTAGTTGCACTGCGCGCTCACCCCGCGCGCGCCGGTGGCGTTGGCAATGCCGCGCCGGCCCGGGCCGTCGACCCGCGTGGCCTCACCTTGCAGGGTGTCGCCGAGGTAACCGAGCGAGATGCTGCCGCGGCCGCTGTGGTGGTCCACGATCACCGCGCTGAGCAGGCCGGCGCGGTGCGCCAGGTCGTTCAGCGGGTACAGGCGCGCGGTGAGCACGCTGGCCGCGGGCGGCACGGGTGCCGGCAGCACCGCCACCGGTGCGTGCCCCGGATAGGCGTGCACCGGTTGGCCGGTGCGCGGGTCCACCGGCACCACCACACAGGCCGACAGCGACAACGCAAGTGCAGCAACAAGCAGGCTTCGACTCATAAACACCTTCGGTTCACGGCACATGCCGCGAGCCGGACTTGAGCGCAGCGGCCACGCCGCCGCAAGCGCGGACCGCGCGGGTACCGGCAGCCGGTACCCGGTGGCGCGCGGCGCGAGACCGCTCGCGCCACGACCCCTGCGATATCCTCCCCCGGCCATGACACTCACCGAGTTGCGCTACATCGTCGCGGTGGCCCGCGAAAAACATTTCGGTCATGCTGCCGAGGCTTGCTTCGTTTCGCAGCCGACGCTGTCGGTGGCGATCAAGAAGCTCGAGGACGAACTCGACGTGAAGATCTTCGAGCGCGGCGGCAGCGAGGTCAGCGTCACGCCGCTGGGCGAGGCCATCGTGCGCCAGGCCCAGCAGGTGATCGAGCAGGCCGCGGCGATCAAGGAGATTGCAGCGCGCGGCAAGGACCCGCTGGCCGGGCCGCTGAAGCTGGGCATCATCTACACCATCGGCCCCTACCTGCTGCCCGCGCTGGTGCGCCAGGTGATCGAGCACACCCCGCAGATGCCGCTGATGCTGCAGGAGAACTTCACCGTCAAGCTGCTCGACATGCTGCGTACCGGCGAGCTCGATTGCGCGGTGATGGCCGAGCCGTTTCCCGACAGCGGCCTGGCGGTCGCGCCGCTCTACGACGAGCCGTTTCTCGCCGCGGTGCCCAAGGCGCACCCGCTGGCCAAGCGCAAGAGCATCAGCGCCGAAGAATTGAAGCGCGAGACGATGCTGCTGCTCGGTGCCGGGCATTGTTTTCGCGACCAGGTGTTGGAGGTCTGCCCGGAGTTCGCGCGCTTCTCCGCCGGTGCAGACGGCATCCGCAAGAGCTTCGAGGGCTCGTCGCTGGAGACCATCAAACACATGGTGGCCTCGGGCATGGGCGTGACCGTGGTGCCGCGCCTGTCGGTGCCCACCGACCCGCAGCCGCATGTGAAGTACATCCCGTTCGACAAGCCGGCACCCACCCGCCGCGTGGTGCTGGCCTGGCGGCGCAGCTTCACCCGCTACGAAGCCATCGCGGCGCTGCGCAATGCGGTGTATGCGTGTGAGTTGAAGGGTGTGACGCGACTGTCGTGAAGCGACTGCGCCAACACACTGCCCTCAACCACCCGCCCCGAAGATGCTGGCGCGGCTGTCGCGATCTGGCG
>JANNGZ010000096.1:0-1558 GCA_031404155.1 Burkholderiales bacterium | reverse complement strand
GGCGCCGACTGGATCCACTTCGACGTGATGGACAACCACTACGTGCCCAACCTGAGCTTCGGGCCGATGGTCTGCGAAGCGCTGCGCAAACATGCGGTGAAGGCCGACGGCACGCGGGTGCCGATCGATGTGCACCTGATGGTGCAGCCGGTGGACGCGTTGGCCAGCGCGTTCGCGGGTGCCGGCGCCGACTTGATCAGCTTTCACCCCGACGCCAGCGCGCATGTCGACCGCACGCTGCAAGTGATCAAGGCCGCGGGCTGCCAGGCCGGGCTGGTGTTCAACCCCGCGGCGCCGACCGATGTGCTCGAGTGGGTGCTCGACAAGGTCGACCTGGTGCTGGTGATGAGCGTGAACCCCGGCTTCGGCGGCCAGAGTTTCATCGACAGTGCGCTGCGCAAGATCGAGCGGCTGCGCAAGCTGATCGACGCCAGCGGCAAGGACGTGCGCCTGGAAGTCGACGGCGGCATCAAGGTCGACAACATCCGGCGTGTGGCCGACGCCGGTGCCGACACCTTCGTGGCCGGCAGCGCGATCTTCGGCCAGCCCGACTACAAGGCGGTGATCGACACGATGCGCGCGCGGCTCGCCGCCTGAGCGCGCGCTGGCCACAGGAGACCCGCATGCTTCAGTTCAGCGATGTTCAAGCCGCCGCCGCGCGCATCAAGGGTGCCGCGCACCGCACCCCGGTGCTGACCTCGAATACGCTCGACGCGCTATTCGGCGGCCACGCCTTCCTGAAAGCCGAAAACCTGCAACGCATGGGCGCGTTCAAGTTCCGTGGCGGCTTCAACGCGGTGAATGCTTTGAGCGACGCCGAGCGCGCCCGCGGCGTGGTGGCGTTCTCGTCGGGCAACCATGCGCAGGCGCTGGCGCTGGCGGCGCGGCTGCACGGCATCCGGGCCACGATCGTGATGCCGAGCGAGGCTCCCGCGCTCAAGCTCGCCGCCACCCGCGGCTACGGCGCCGAGGTGGTGCTCTATGACCGCTACAGCGAAGACCGCGCCGAGGTGGCCGCACGGGTCGTGGCGCAGACCAACGGCGTGCTGATCCCGCCCTTCGACCACCTGCCGGTGATGGCCGGCCAGGGCACCGCGGCGCTGGAATTGCTCGAAGACACCGGGCCGCTGGATGCCTTGATCGTGTGTGTCGGCGGCGGCGGTTTCATCTCGGGCTGCGCGGTGGCGGCCAAGGCGCTGGCGCCGCAGATCCGGGTCTTCGGCGCCGAGCCGGAGGCCGGCAACGATGCGCAGTTGTCGCTGCGCGCGGGCCGTATCGTGAGCCTGCCCGATGTGCCGCGCACCATCTGCGACGGGCAACAGACCCAGGCGGTGGGCGTGAACCCGTTCGAGGTGATCCGCAGCCTGGTGAGCGATGTGCTCACCGTGAGCGACGCGCAGGTGGTCGACGCGATGCGCTTTGCGTTCGAGCGGCTGAAGGTGGTGCTCGAACCCTCGGGCGCCTGCGCGCTCGCGGTGTTGATGCAGCACCGCGCGCTGTTCGCCGGTCAGCGCGTGGGCGTCACGCTGTCGGGCGGCAACATCGGCGCCGACCGCTT
>JANNGZ010000095.1:0-15572 GCA_031404155.1 Burkholderiales bacterium | reverse complement strand
CCAGAACGGTTTGGGGTCCAGAGCCAGCACCTGCGTCAACTCATCGAAGCGGCCGGCGCTGAACAGCGCGCTCAGGCAGGGAGTGCCGGACTTGGTGAACGCATGGACGCCGCGTCGCCGATCCGCCATCGCACTGCGCACTGAGGGCAGCAGGTCGTCGGCCCAGCATGAGGCGATCATCGGGCTGGCACACAGCGTTCCCCAGTGGTGGCCCAAGGACTCGATGTACGGCGGGTCGTCCTCCTGGTAGGCGTTGAACAGGCGTTCGAGCCATTTCTGTCGCGTCGGTGCCGTGACGGGCGCTGCGGCGATGATCGGCACCAGGGTCTCGACCAACGAGTGAGTGGCGTTGCCCAGCGCACCGCTGGAGCTGTCGATCTCACAAACGGCAGGCGAGACTTTCTCGAGCAGCAGCACGGCGCCCTCGCCGGCCAGAGCTGCGTCGGTGCGTGTCATCGCCACGACCTCGCCGGCGGCCGCATCAAGCCGGTCGATGGCCTTGCGGGTGCCGCTCCAACCAAAGGCTCGGCTTCGCAGGCTGGCCCGGAAGGCCCAGGCGTGGCGGGTGGTCATGGCGTGAGCTGTCGTTGGCGATGTGTCCAGTGTCCTATCGCCGATCCGGTGTTGCAGTGCCCTCGCGCTGAAGCCAGCAGTTCGGTCCACGAGTTGCAGTTCACGGCGCGGCCCCAGACACCTGGCTTCGCAAGTTCAGCAGACCCGAAGCAACTTCCGGTTGGATGTTTTTTGGTGGATAGAAGCGAAACACGGGCCCGAAAGGCCCGTGTTTGCTCGACTATTGGCGGAGTGGACGGGACTCGAACCCGCGACCCCCGGCGTGACAGGCCGGTATTCTAACCAACTGAACTACCACTCCACGCGGCAAGCGACGATCCAGCTTTCGCTGCAAGTGCCGCCAAACTTGGGCCAATTTTCATTGGCGACCCCTAGGGGATTCGAACCCCTGTTACAACCGTGAAAGGGTCGTGTCCTAGGCCTCTAGACGAAGGGGTCATGTCCGTCGCCGACTCGAATCGCGCGCCACCTTTGGTGGAGGTAAGCGGGATCGAACCGCTGACCTCTTGCATGCCATGCAAGCGCTCTCCCAGCTGAGCTATACCCCCGTGAAATCCGGAAGCAGCACGCGTTTCAAGCGAGACCACGATTATAGGCGGATTTTTCAGGCCGCCCGAAGGCGCGCGAGCACCACATCACGCGTGAAGAGTTCGAGTACCGCGTCGATCGATGGCGTTTGCGCGCGTCCACAAACCAGCACGCGGATCGCGGGCGCAAGTTGCGGCATCTTGAGTTGATGCTCGGCCAGCGTGGACTTGATCGCGGCGGCGATTGCAGTTTTTTCCCATGCCGAATGCGCCAAGCGCGACCCCAGGTTCGCCAGCGCTGGGCGCAGCGCCGCACTCACATGTTGGGTGAGATCGGCGGCGCTCGGCGTCACCGACGCGAAGACCATCGCGAGCCAATCGGCGAGTTCCACCGTGGTGTTGCAACGGTCCTTGAACAGCGCGCAGGCACGTGCCAGGTGTGCATCGTCGCGGGCTTCGATGCCACGCCGCGCGAGTTGGACGCGCACCAGCGTCGCCAGGCGGCCATCGTCGGCCAGCTTCAAGTAGTGCGCGTTGACCCAGGCGAGTTTGGCCGGGTCCCATTGCGCGGGGCTCTTGGCCAGGTGCGAGCCGTCGAACCACTGCACCATCTGCTCGCGGCTGAAGAGTTCTTCATCGCCATGGCTCCAGCCCAGCCGGGCCAGGTAGTTCAGCATCGCCTCGGGCAGGTAGCCCGCTTCTTCGTACGCGGTCACGCTGACCGCGCCGCGCCGCTTCGACAGCTTCAGCCCATCCTCGCCGAGGATGATCGGGCAATGGCCGAAGCGCGGCAGCGGCGCCTTCAGCGCATTGAAGATGTTGATCTGCCAGGGTGTGTTGTTGACATGTTCGTCGCCGCGGAAGACGTGGGTGATCCGCATGTCCCAATCGTCGACCACCACCGCGAAGTTGTAGGTCGGCACGCCCAGCGCGGCGGCACCGTCCGGCTCACCCTCGGGCGCCGGCCGCAGCAGGATCAGGTCGTCGATCTCACGGTTGTTGATGCTGATCGGGCCCTTCACCAGGTCGTCCCAGCGCACGTCGCCTTGCAAGGGATTCTTCAAGCGCACCACCGGCTTCACGCCCGGCGGCACCGGCGGCAGCAGCTTGCCCGGCTCGGGGCGCCAGCGGCCGTCGTAGTGCGTCTTCTCACCGCGGGCACGCTGTGTTTCGCGCATCGCGTCGAGCTCCTCGGGCGTGCAATAACAGCGGTAGGCACTGCCTTCGCGGACCATCTGCTCGGCCACCTCGTGGTAGCGGGCCAGGCGCTGCATCTGGTAGACCGGGCCTTCGTCGTGGTCAAGTCCCAGCCAATGCATCGACGCCAGGATCTGGTCCACCGAGTCCTGCGACGAGCGGGCGACATCGGTGTCTTCGATGCGCAGCACAAACTGCCCACCGAAGTGGCGCGCGTAGGCCCAGGAGTACAGCGCGGTGCGCGCGGTACCCAGGTGCAGGAAGCCGGTGGGCGACGGCGCGATGCGGGTGCGGACGTTCATGCGCTAGAGCTGCGAGAGTCCGCGCAGCAGGTCGGCCTTCAGGTCTTCGACATCGTCGAGCCCGACGCCCAGGCGCACCATGCCCTGCGTGATGCCGGCGGCCAGCCGTTGCGCTTCGGTCAGCCGTCCGTGCGTTGTGGAAGACGGGTGCGTGATCGTGGTCTTGGTGTCGCCAAGGTTGGCGGTGATCGAGCAGATGCGCGCGGCATCGATCACGCTGAACGCGGCGGCGCGGCCGCCCCTGACCACGAACGAGACCACCGCGCCGCCCTGCCCCGACTGCTGCGCCATCGCAAGCTTGTGCTGCGGATGCGACTGAAGGCTCGGGTGGTAGACACGCTCGACCTGCGGCTGCGCCTCCAGCCAATGCGCCAGTGCCAGCGCACGCGCGCTTTGCTCGCGCACGCGCAGCGACAGCGTTTCCATGCCCTTCAGCACCACCCACGCATTGAATGGCGAGAGCGTCATGCCGGCGCTGCGCATCACCGGCACCAGCTTCTCGTTGACCAGCGCCTCGGTGCCGCACAGCGCACCGGCAATCACGCGGCCCTGGCCGTCGAGGAACTTAGTGCCCGAGTGCATCACCACATCGGCGCCGAGCTTGATCGGCTGCTGAAGGGCCGGCGAGCAAAAACAGTTGTCCACGCACAGCAGCGCACCGGCTTTCTTCGCGATGGCGGACAGCGCGGCGATGTCGCACACCTCGGTCAGCGGGTTGGTCGGCGTTTCCGCGAACAGCAGCCTGGTGTTCGGGAGCACGGCGGCGCTCCATTCGTCGACCTTGGACTGCGAAACGAAGCTGGTCTGGATGCCGAACTTGGCGAAGTCCTGGAACAGTTTGATCGTCGAACCGAACACCGACTGCGAGCAGATGACATGGTCGCCGCCTTTGAGCGTGCCCAGGATCAGCAACAGGATCGCGCCCATGCCGCTGGCGGTGCCGATCGCCGCTTCGCTGCCTTCGAGCGCCGCCAGACGCCGCTCCATCATCGTGACGGTGGGGTTTGAGAAGCGGCTGTAGACAAACGCCTCTTCTTCGTTGCCAAAGCGTGCCGCGGCGGTGGCGGCGTTGGGGTGCACGAAGGAGCTGGTGAGGAACAGCGCTTCGGAGTTTTCGCCCCAGGGCGACGGCGGCAGGCCTTCCCGCACCGCCAGGGTGTCGATGCGCACACCGTCGGGCAGCTGCACACGCGGGATGCCGCGCGGCTTGTGCTGGTTTTCGTCGATGCTCACGAAGACGCCTCCGCCGCGCTCTGCAGCGCCAGCCGGCCGCGGCCGTTGCCGTCTTCTTCGTCGAATTGCAGGCGGCGTTGCGCTTCCATCGCCGCGAAGTCGGCCACGCTCACATTGCCGGTGATGTACTCGCCGTCGAAGCAGGAGGCTTCGAAGCCGGCGAGCTTCGGGTTCAGCGCATGCACCACACGTTTCATCGCGTCCACGTCCTGGTAGATCAGCGCGTCGGCGCCGATGAATTCACGGATCTCCTCGATGCTGCGGTCGGCCGCGATCAGCTCTTCGCGCGTGGGCATGTCGATGCCGTACACGTTGGGGAAGCGTACCGGCGGCGCCGCGCTGGCCATGTACACCTTGCGCGCGCCGGCCTCGCGCGCCATCTGCACGATTTCCTTGCTGGTAGTGCCGCGCACGATCGAGTCGTCCACCAGCAGCACGTTGCGGCCCTTGAACTCGACGCCGATCGCGTTGAGCTTCTGGCGCACGCTTTTCTTGCGCACCGCCTGGCCCGGCATGATGAAGGTGCGGCCCACATAGCGGTTCTTCACGAAGCCCTCGCGGTACGGCCGGCCGATCTTCTGCGCCAGCTGCATCGCGCTCGGCCGGCTCGATTCGGGGATCGGGATCACGACGTCGATATCGCTCGGCGCCAAGGTGTTGATCACCCGCTGCGCCAGCGACTCGCCCAAGTTCAGCCGCGCCTGGTAGACCGAGATGCCGTCCATCACCGAGTCCGGCCGCGCGAGGTAGACAAATTCGAACATGCAGGGGTGCAGCGACGGCGCCTGCGCGCACTGCTCGGTGTGCACCTGCCCTTGCTGGTCGATGAACACCGCCTCACCGGGCGCCACGTCGCGCACCAGGTGGTGGCCGGTGCCTTCGAGCGCCACGCTTTCGCTGGCGACCATGGCCTGCGTGCCGTCGGCCGACTGCCCGAGCACCAGCGGGCGGATGCCGAAGGGGTCGCGAAAGGCGAGCAGCCCGTGGCCGGCGATCAAGGCGATCACCGCATAGGAGCCCTTGATGCGCCGGTGCACCTCGCGCACCGCGTCGAACACTTCGCGTGGGGTGAGCGGCAGGTCGCGCGCGGCAAATTCCAGCTCGTGCGCCAGCACATTCAGCAGCACTTCGCTGTCGCTTTCGGTGTTGATGTGGCGCCGGTCGAGCTCGAAGAGTTGCTGCTTGAGCTCCTGCACATTGGTCAGGTTGCCGTTGTGCACCAGCACCAGGCCGAAGGGCGCGTTGACGTAGAAGGGCTGCGCCTCTTCTTCGTTGTAGGCGTTGCCCGCCGTGGGGTAGCGCACCTGGCCCAGGCCCACACGCCCAGGCAGCCCGCGCATGTTGCGGGTGCGGAACACGTCGCGCACCATGCCGCGCGCCTTGTGCATGAAGCACTTGGTGCCCTCCATGGTGACGATGCCGGCCGCGTCCTGCCCACGGTGCTGCAGGAGCAGCAGCGCGTCGTAGATCAACTGGTTGACGTTCGTGCGTGAGATCACGCCGACGATGCCGCACATGGGGACTCTCGCTTCAGGTTGCTGTCAGTTCAGATCAATTCAGGCCACGAACAAAAGGGGGCCGGGCTGGTCATGCCGGAAGATGTTGCGCCAATTCTTGCGGCAGCAAGGGCTTCACCCCCTGCAGCAGGGCGCCGAGCCAGGCCGCGCCGAACGAATGCTGCCATGCCGAGGAGCGGGATGCCGGCGTCATGGCGACCACGGTGGCCACCGCGAGCAGCAGCACCAGGCCCCGCAGCGCGCCGAACGCGGCGCCGAGCACACGGTCGATCAGGCGCAGCGGGGTCACGTTGACCAGCATGCGCACCACGCGGGCGCAGATCGACCAGACGATCAGCGCCGCGATGAACACCGCCACGAAGGCCGCCGCGGTGTTGAGCGGCGAACCGGGTGTGCCCACCGGAAGATGCGCCGCCGCCATCGGCGCGAAGGCCTGCGCCGCGATGTAGGCGGCCACCCAGCCGAGCAGCGACAACACTTCGAAGACCAGGCCACGCAGCAGGCCGATGACCACCGACAGGCCCAGCACCGCCAGCAGGGTCCAGTCCACCCAGCCCAGGCCCGCGCTGCTGCCCATCACAGCGTCAGCAGCGCCGCGGGCAGCCCCGCGGCCTTGACACGTTCGGCGGCCTTGGCCGCGTCGTCGCGGCTGGCAAAGGGGCCTACCCGCACCCGGGTGCGCTTGCCGGCGTCGGTGTCCACCACCTGCGTGTAGGTTTTCAGGCCGAGCTTCTCGACCTTGAGCCGGGTTTCGCGTGCCGCATTGTTGTCGGCAAAAGCGCCCACCTGAACCACGAAGCGCCCGCTCGTCGCCGCGCCGTCGTCCTTCGTGCCGGCGCCGCTGCCACCTTCGAGAATTGCCTTCACCCGCGCCGAGTCGTCGGCCTTGGGCGCCGCTTTGACTTCAGCCGCTTTGACCTCTGCCGGTTTCGCCGTCGGCTTTGATGCCGCAGCCGCCGGCGCGCTCGCGGGCGTCGCCTTGCCGGTCACCGCAGCCGCAGCCGCGCTGCGAGTGGTTTCGGCCGGCGGGTCCTTCGGCGCTGCCACCTCGCGCACAGAGTCGGCAGCCTTCTCGGGGACCACCGGCGCCAGCGGCTTGGCCACATCGGGCTTCGACGCCGCCTTGGCATCGGCCCGCGGCGCCGGCATCACCAGCGGCGGCGCGCCGTCGCGCTTCGGGATTTCAATTGGGATGTCCACCGGAATCGGCCGCGGCTGCGTCTCGAAGAGCAGCGGAAAACCGACGATGCCGATGCCCAGCAGCACCACCGCGCCGATCAGGCGGCGCCGCGCGCGAGTTCGGGCCTGAGCCACGCCGTCGGGCGTGTCGATGGCCGGGCTCGGGGCGCTCGGGTCGCGCTTGAAGAACGATGGCAGACGCATGCGGGGGCCGTGCGAGAACGTCGCACCAGGGCTCGTTGATGGGGTTGGGTCCGAGAGCGCGTTACCCGCGCCTTCAGGCCATGTGCGGGGCACCCAGGCGGGGCAATCCGTCCTTCAGCACGCCGCCCACGGTGTAGAACGAGCCGAAGACAACGATTCTATCAACCGGGTCCGCCGAGGCGACCGCCGCATACAGCGCGCCCGACGGGCTCGTGTGGGTGGCAACGCTCACGCCGGCACGCGGCACGCCGAGCGCGGCAAAGTCCGCCACCAGGTCGGCCGCTCGCGCGGCGCGCGCCGTCGGCAAATCGGTGAAATGCCAGGCGTCGACCAGCGGAGCCATGCGCGCGAGCAGTGCTTTCAGGTCCTTGTCGCGCATGGCACCGAACACCGCGTGCGTGCGCGGATAAAACCCCATCTGGTCGAGGTTGAGCGCAAGCGCGGCCACGGCTTGCGGGTTGTGGGCCACGTCGAGCACCAACACCGGCTGGCCGGGCACGATCTGGAAGCGCCCCGGCAGCTCCACCCGCGCCAGGCCAACGCGCACCGCCTGCGCGGCGATCGGCAGTTGTGGGTGCAGGGCTTCGAATGCGGCGAGCACCGCGCTGGCGTTGAGCAACTGGTTGGCGCCGCGCAGCGCCGGGTAGGCCAGCCCGCTGTAGCGCCGCTCACGCCCGGCCCAGCGCCACTGCTGGCGGTCGCCGGACTGCTGGAAGTCGCGCCCGGCCAGGCGCAGGTCGGCACCGATGGCCTCGGCATAGTCGACCACGCTGCGCGGTGGCATCGGGTCGCCGACGATCGCGGGCTTGCCCGGCCGCATCACATGCGCCTTCTCGAAGCCGATCGATTCGCGGTCGGGGCCGAGGAACTCGGTGTGGTCGAGGTCGATGCTGGTGATCACCGCGCAGTCGGAATCGAAGGCGTTGACCGAGTCGAAGCGGCCACCGAGCCCCACTTCGAGGATCACCAGGTCCAGCGGCGCCTGCGCCAACAAGCGCGCGATCGCCAAGGTAGTGAACTCGAACTTGGTCAGCGTGATGTCGCCACGCGCATGCTCCACCGCTTCCAAGTGCGGCAGCAGGTCCTGCGCCGCCACCGCGCTGCCGCCGACGCGGCAACGCTCCTCGAAGTGCACCAGCTCGGGCTTCTGGTAGAGGCCGACGCGGTAGCCGGCGGCCAGCGCAATCGCTTCGAGCATCGCGCAGGTGGAGCCCTTGCCGTTGGTGCCGGCCACGGTAACCAGCGGCACCCTGAACGCCAGCCCGAGCCGCCGCTTGACCTCGAGGGTGCGCTCCAGAGACAGGTCCATCGCGGTCGGGTGCATGCGCTCGCAATGCGCGAGCCAGTCGTCGAGGGTGGTAGGCAACGGGGTCATCGAAGAAGCACCGGGGCGCACGGCCCGGCCTCTGGGCGAACGTGCGAACTCAGGCCAGCGCCGGGCCGCTCCCAAGCGGCCTGACTCCCCTTGGGGGGCCGAGCCCGGACTCAAACAGCCCTGTGGACTGTTTGTGCCTGGCGAGGAACTGGGCCGAATGGCCCAGCGCTGCCTGCAAGGTCGAGTGAAACGAGCTTGGGGCTGTCATTACGCTACCGCGTCAGCACTCTGGCGCAGCAGCATCGCCAGGCTGCGCGCGATCACCGAGCGCAACTGGCGCCGGTCGGCAATCATGTCCACCGCGCCATGTTCGAGCAGGAACTCCGCGCGCTGGAAGCCCTCGGGCAGTTTTTCGCGCACCGTGTTCTCGATCACCCGCGGGCCGGCAAAACCGATCAAGGCCTTCGGCTCGGCGATCACCACGTCGCCCACGAACGCGAAGCTCGCCGACACACCACCCATCGTCGGGTCGGTCAGCACGCTGATGTAGGGCAGCCGGGCCTTGGCCAACCGGGTGAGCGAGGCGTTGGTCTTGGCCATCTGCAGCAGGCTCAACAATCCCTCCTGCATGCGCGCGCCGCCGGTGGCGGTGAAACACACGAAGGGCACCTTCTGCTCCACTGCGGTCTCGACGCCGCGAACGAAGCGCTCGCCGACCACCGAGCCCATCGAGCCGCCCATGAAGTCGAACTCGAAACACGCCGCCACCAGCGGCACGCTCATCACCGCGCCGCCGGCCACCACCAGCGCGTCGGTCTCGCCGGTGGTTTCCAGCGCGGCCTTCAGCCGCTCGGGGTATTTCTTGCTGTCCTTGAATTTCAGCGGGTCGACCGGCAGCACCTCCTGCCCGATTTCGTAGCGGCCCTCGGGGTCGAGGAAGGCGTCGAGCCGGGCGCGGGCGCCGATACGGTGGTGGTGGTCGCACTTGGGGCAGACATTGAGGTTCTGCTCCAGGTCGGTCTTGTAGAGCACGCTCTCGCAAGAAGGGCACTTGATCCACAGGCCCTCGGGCACCGTGCGGCGTTCGCTCGGGTCGGTCTGCTGGATCTTGGGCGGCAGCAGTTTTTCCAGCCAGCTCATCTTGGGGTTCCTTCATCGAGCGCGCCACGAATCTCGGCGATGAACGCCGCGGCAGCGGGGGCGACAGTATCGCGCGAACAGGTTTCGAGGATTTGCACCAGGCGCGAACCGATCACCACCGCGTCGGCCACCTTGCCGACCGCCTGGGCGGTGGCGGCGTCGCGAATGCCGAAGCCGACACCGACCGGCACGCTGACCCGCGCCCGGATGCGCGGCAGCATCGTGGCCACCGCATCGGTGTCGAGGTGGCCGGCGCCGGTGACGCCTTTGAGCGACACGTAGTACACGTAGCCGCTGGCCACGCGGCCCACCTGCGCGATGCGTTCGTCGGTGGAGGTGGGCGCGAGCAGGAAGATCGGGTCCAGCCCCTGCAATTTGAGCTGCGCCGCGAAGGCCTCGCACTCCTCGGGCGGGTAGTCGACCACCAGCACGCCGTCGACCCCGGCGGCCTGGGCGTCGGCGACGAAGCGGCCCGCGCCGTGGCGCTGGTCGTAGCGTTCGATCGGGTTGGCGTAGCCCATCAACACCACCGGTGTCTTCACGTCGCGGTGGCGGAACTCGCGCACATAGCTCAACACCTGGGCCATGCCGATGCCGCGCGCAAGCGCGCGCTCCGCCGCCTTCTGGATCACCGGGCCGTCGGCCATCGGGTCGGAGAACGGCACGCCGAGTTCGATCACATCGGCGCCGGCCTGGGCCATCGCGACCATGATGTCGGCGGTGGCGTCGGCGAACGGGTCGCCCGCGGTGATGTACGGGATCAGCGCCTTGCGGCCCTGGGCCTGGAGGGCTTCGAAGGTGGAGGCGATGCGGTTCATCATCACTGCTTCACCGTCTGGCCGCGGCACGAAGGCCGGCAGTAGAAGTCCGCGCCCGACAGGTCGGCCACGGTGCCGATGTCCTTGTCGCCGCGGCCCGAGAGGTTCACCAGCAGATGCTGGTCGGCGTGCATCGTGGGCGCGATCTTCATCGCATGCGCCACCGCGTGGCTCGACTCCAGCGCAGGGATGATGCCCTCGGTGCGGCAAAGGCGGTGAAAAGCTTCTAGCGCTTCGCTGTCGGTGATGCCGACATATTCGGCGCGGCCGATGTCCTTCAGGTACGCGTGTTCCGGCCCGACACCAGGGTAGTCCAGGCCGGCGGAGATCGAATGGGTTTCGGTGATCTGGCCGTTGTCGTCCTGGAGCAGGTAGGTGCGGTTGCCGTGCAGCACGCCCGGCGAGCCGGCCGAGAGCGACGCCGCATGTTTGCCAGAGGCCAGGCCCAGGCCCGCGGCCTCGACGCCGATCAGGCGCACCGCTTCGTGTTCGATGTAGGGCGCGAACAGGCCCATCGCGTTGCTGCCGCCGCCGACACATGCGATCACCGCGTCGGGCTGGCGGCCGGGGCCGATCATCTGCGGCATCTGGGTCAGGCACTCGTCGCCGATCACGCGCTGGAAGTCGCGCACCATGGTCGGGTAGGGGTGCGGCCCGGCCACGGTGCCGATGATGTAGAAGGTGTTCTCGACGTTGGTGACCCAATCGCGCAGCGCTTCATTGAGCGCGTCCTTCAGCGTCTTGGAGCCCGACTCCACCGGCACCACCCTGGCGCCGAGCAGGTGCATGCGGTAGACGTTGGGCGACTGGCGTTTGATGTCCTCGCTGCCCATGTAGACCACGCACTCCATGCCGTAGCGCGCACAGATGGTCGCGGTGGCCACGCCATGCTGGCCGGCACCGGTCTCTGCAATCACACGCGGCTTGCCCATGCGCTTGGCGAGCAGCGCCTGGCCGATCGTGTTGTTAACCTTGTGCGCGCCGGTGTGGTTCAGGTCCTCGCGCTTCAAGTAGATCTGCGCGCCGCCCAGCTCACGCGACAGGCGCGCCGCGTGGTAGACCGGGCTCGGCCGGCCGACGAAGTGCTCCAGCTCGTAGCGGAACTCGGCCTGGAACTCGGCGTCGACGCGGTACTTGTCGTACGCCGCCTTGAGCTCGTCGAGCGCGTGGATCAGGGTCTCGGCGACAAAGGTGCCGCCGTACGGCCCGAAGTGCCCGCTGGCGTCGGGTTGGTGATAGTTCAGCATCTTGATGGCATCTCGAAGGGGTCGATGGCGGGGCGGCGCGGGTCTCGAAGGCGTCAGGAGGGTTCACTCTCCCAGCGCGCATCCGCCTCGCGTACCGCCTCGCAAAACCGGCGCATCAGCTCGGCATCCTTGATGCCTTTGCTCGCCTCCACGCCGGAACTCACGTCAACGGCCCAGGGCCGGACGCGCAGCACGCCATCGATCACATTGGCAGGATTCAACCCACCAGATAAAACGACCCGAGCGGGCAGGCCTGCGGGAACGAGAGACCAATCGAACACCTTTCCGCCGCCGCCGTAGCCCTCGACATGGCTGTCCAGGAGCAGGCCGCTGGCACGAGGAAAACGGCGCGCGAAGTCTAACAAATCGAACCCCGGCGCGATGCGCGCGGCACGCAGGTAGGGCCGGCCGGCCGCATCGCACTGGGCCGGCGTTTCGTCGCCGTGAAACTGCAGCAGCGCGGTCGGTATGGACTTCACCGCCGCCTCGACCGCCTCGGGCTCCGCGTTGACGAACAGGCACACCGGCGTCACGAACGGTGGCAGCCACCGCGCCAACGCCGCGGCACGCGCAATGCTCACATGACGCGGGCTGCGCTCGTAGAGCACGAAGCCGACCGCGTCGGCACCGGCCTGCAGCGCGGCGTCGACATCGGCCTCGCGTGTCAGGCCGCAGATCTTGATGCGGGTTCGCCGGTTCACGAGCGGCAGTTCGCGTCAGGCCAGCCAAGCGGCGGCCGGGTTGTTCTCGGGCAGTCCATGCCGGGCATCGTAGTACGGCCCGATGAAGCACAAACCGTCCGGCGGAAAGGTCGGCGCCGCGGCGTCGCGGTGGCGTGCGGCAAGCACCTCGGCCATCCAGCCGGGCCGGTGCGCGCCCTGCCCCACCGCCACCAGGCAGCCCATGATGTTGCGCACCATGTGGTGCAGGAACGCATTGGCATCGAAGTCGAAGCGCCAATAGGCGCCACGGCGCGCAATCTCAATCGAGCGCAGCTGCTTCACCGGCGACAAGGCCTGGCATTGCGACGAACGAAAGGCACTGAAGTCGTGCTCGCCGACCAGCACCGTCGCCGCAGCCCGCATCGCATCCGCGTCCAGCGGCCTGAAGCTCCAGCCGACCAGGCCCGCCTCGAGCGACGGCCGCACCGGCGACTCGAGCAAACGGTAGCTGTAGCGGCGGCCCCTTGCGCTGTTGCGCGCATGGAAAGTTACCGGCACCGGCCGGCACCACTGCATCGCAACGTCGTCGGGCAAATAGCGGTTGCTGCCCCGCACCCACGAGAACTCGTCGCGCTGAAGCGGTGTGTCCAGGTGCACCACCTGCCCGACCGCGTGCACACCCGCGTCGGTACGCCCGGCGCAGACGGTCTTGACGGGCGTATCGGCGAACAGGGTCAGCGCCCGCTCAAGCTGGTCCTGCACCGTCTTGCCACCCGGCTGGCTCTGCCAGCCCTGATACGCCGTGCCGCGGTAGCTCACGCCGAGCGCGAGCCGGTGTGAGCCTGCCGCGATGTCAGTGCCGACTGGCCGCCCCACGGCACTGACGCGCCTCTCGGGGGCCGCGAACGAATCGAGCTGGGGGCCGTTTCATGCTCAGACGAGACTGTCGAGCATGCCCTGGGCGCGCGTCTTGAGGTTGCCGCTGGACTTGGCGACCACTTCTTCGAGCAGGTCGCGCGCGCCCTCGGAGTCGCCGATCTGGCGGAACTCCTCGGCGAGTTCGAGCTTGCGCAGCAGCGGCCCGAAGGCGCTGTCGCCAAACTCCGAGCTGCCCGACAAGGTGACGCTGGGCAGGCCGAGATCGCCGAGCGGCAGCGTTGGCTCGGTGCGCGCCGGCGCGGCCGCCGCCGCGGGAGCGGACGGCGGGTCCAGTGAGAAGGTGCCGAGGTCGAAGTCCATCGTCGCCGGCATTGCCGCTTCGCGCGGCGGTGCGGGCGTGGCGGCCGCGGCCGGCGGCAGGTCGAAGTCGACCATCGACGCGATCGCGCTGGTGGTCAGCGGCTTGGTCGCTTCGGCCGGGCTGGCCGCAGGGGCAGATGCATCACCGAGATCGAGATCCAGGTCGAGGTCCGCCAGCGACGAGTGCGGCAACACCGTCGAGGTGAAGGTCGACGACGAAGGCAATATCGACTGCGGCATCGTGCTTGCACCGAGCGGCTCTGCCGAGGGGTCGCCACCTTGCAGCACCGCGGGCGGCTTGCCGCCGGGTTGGTAGAGCGGATTCTCGGGGTCGATGCCCAGGCCCATCTCCTGCGCCTTGGCCCAGTCGTCGCCCTCGCCGCGGGTGATCGCGAACAGCTGCGTGGCGAGCAGCTCGAAGCCCTTGGAGTCGCGCCGCTTGGCGTAGACCTCGAGCAGCTTGGTGCGGATCGCCAGGCGCTCCGGGTTGCCTCGCATCGCTTCCTTCAGGATTTCCTCGGCTTGCAGGTCGCGGCCGTAGGCCAGGTACACATCGGCCTCGGCCACCGGGTCCACGTCGCCGATGGCGTCGAGCTGGCTGAGCGAATAGCTCATCGACGAGGACGCGGTGCCCGCGTCGCGGGTGTCGATGCGCTGGCCGCCGCTGGCGCCGAAGAACGAGTCGGGCTGCAGGCGGCTCTCAAGGAACGAGGTTTCGCCGCTCTCCTTGCGGTTGCGGTTGCGCCAGCGGTAGAAACCCAGGCCGGCGAGCAAGGCGACCAGCAAGCTCGCAACGGGCAGCACGAAGGGGCTGTCCATCAGGGAGCCGAGCAGGCCCGGCTCTTCGGCCGCCGCCGGTGTGACCGCCTGGATCGGTGGCTTTGCGCCCGCGACCGCAGACGCCGGTGTGTCGGCGCGCAAGGTCGGTGTTGCAGCGGGCGACGCGGGGCTTGCACTCGGTGCCGGTGCCGGTGCCGGTACCGGGGCTGGTGGCGGTGGCGGTGGCGGTGCCGGTACCGGGGCTGGTGGCGGTGGCGGTGGCGGTGGCGGTGCGGGCGCAGGCGTCGGTGCCGCGGCCACCACGGTGGGCGCCGGAGGCGGCTTGGCCGCGGGAGCGGGAGCGGGCGCGGGTGCCGGTACCGGTACCGGCGGGCTCTTCGCCGCGACAGCCGGTGCCGCAGCCGGGGCAGGCGTCGGCGTCGCGGCGGCCGGCTTGCCGGGCGTTGCTGGCGCCGCCGGTGCGGCGCCCGGGGCAATCTTCTTCAGCTCTTCGACGTTGCGGGTCAACTCGGCAACGCGGGTCGAGGCGTCTATCTTCTCGGCCTCCTTGGACAACTTCGCCTCGGGCCCGGTGCCCTTGACACCGCCTTGTGAGAGCTTGAGCTTGTCCGGCGTCGTCGTGGCCGCCTGTTTGCGGTCGTCGACCGAAGCTTGCACCTTGCCGGTGGCCTGGCGCGTGGCGGTATCGGTCTTGACGGTGGGCGCCAGGCCGGCAAGGCGTTGGCGGTAGGCGCCGAAGTCGGCGCTTTGCGCCTGGATCAACTGCTTCGCTTCGGCCGGGCTGGTTTGTTTGGCGGCTTCGGGCGAAGGCACCGACAACACCACGCCGGACTTCAGCCGGTTCATGTTGTCGCCGATGAAGGCCTCAGGGTTGCCGCGGTAGAGCGAGACCAGCATCTGGTCGAGCGAAACACCCGGTCGCTGGTTGCGGCCGGCGATCGCGGACAGGGTGTCGCCGGCGCGCACGCGGTATTCGTCGCCGCTGGCTGCGGTGGCTTTGGCTGCCGGTGCTGCCTCGACAGCTGCGGGGCGGCACAAGACCCAGCGCGTCGGGCAATGCGTAGAGTTTGTTGCTGTCGATCTTGTTACCAACCGATTTTTGACGTTTTGTTAGCTTGCTCATACAACACCTTCCACCGTGACGCCCATTGAGCGGGCCGAACCGGCAATCGTACGCACGGCGGCGTCGAGGTCGGCAGCCGTCATGTCTTTCATTTTGGTTTTGGCAATCTCTTCGAGCTGGGCCCGCGTGATCTTGCCGACCTTGGTGGTGTGCGGCGTAGCCGAACCTTTGTCGAGCTTGATAGCCTTCTTGATCAAGGTGACAGCGGGAGGCGTCTTGATGATGAAAGTAAAGCTTTTATCCGCATAGGCCGTGATGACCACAGGCAAAGGCAGGCCCGGCTCAACACCCTGGGTCTGCGCATTGAATGCCTTGCAGAACTCCATGATGTTCAAGCCGCGCTGACCCAAAGCCGGGCCAATCGGGGGGGACGGATTGGCCTTGCCAGCTGGCACTTGCAGCTTGACGAAGCCGACGATTTTTTTCGCCATACTTTTTCTCCTTACGGGTCATAACGCCTGGACACTGTCAACAAAACAGGCCGGGCTCCCCGGGGGTGACACAACTCAATCTGGT
>JANNGZ010000094.1:0-2972 GCA_031404155.1 Burkholderiales bacterium | reverse complement strand
TACGCCAACACCATCTGCAACGAGCAGGGTATGGACCCGATCACCTTCGGCGCCACCATCGGCGCGGTGATGGAGCTGTACGAGATGGGCGTGCTCAAGAAGGAGCAGATCGGCATCGAGTCGCCGTTCGGCTCGGCCAAGGCGCTGTGCGAGCTGGCCGACATGACCGCCAACGGCGTGGGCTTCGGCAAGGAAATCGGCCAGGGCTCCAAACGCCTCACCGCCAAGTACGGCCACCCCGAGCTGAGCATGAGCGTCAAGGGCCAGGAGTTCCCGGCCTACGACGGCCGCGGCATCCAGGGCATGGGCCTGGCCTATGCCACCAGCAACCGCGGCGCCTGCCACCTGCGCGGCTACACCGTGGCCAGCGAAGTGCTCGGCATCCCGGTTAAGACCGACCCGCTCAGCGCCGACGGCAAGCCCGAACTCGTGATCGCGTTCCAGGACGCCACCGCGGCCTTCGACTCGGCCGGCCTGTGCATCTTCACCAGCTTCGCCTGGGGCCTCGCAGACGTGGCGCCGCAGGTGGCGGCAGCGTGCGGCGACGAGTTCACGCTGGAGAACCTGGCCAAGATCGGCGAACGCATCTGGAACATGGAACGCGACTTCAACAACAAGGCAGGCTTCACCAACAAGGACGACAACCTGCCGCCGCGGCTGCTCAACGAGCCGGCAAAGACTGGCCCGGCCAAGGGCCTGGTGAGCAAGCTGCCGGAGATGCTGCCGAAGTACTACACGGCACGCGGCTGGAACCAGGACGGCACGCTGACCGACGCCAAGCGCGCTCAACTGGGTCTGTGACCCTCGGCCAGTAGACCCAAGACCCGCGGCCCTCGGGCGGCCGGTGCAACGAAGGCGGTTTTCGAACCGCCTTCTTTTCTTCTGAGTTCCCCCAAGGTCGCCGCGCTGCGGCGACTGCCCCCCCGAGGGGGAGCCAGGAAACTTGGGGCGGCCCTGCGTTTCCCTGAAAGGACAAACGATGAAACACCTGATCCTTGGCGCCGGCCCGGCCGGCGTGATTGCCGCGGAGACGATCCGCAAGCACGCACCGGGCGATTCGATCGTCATCGTCGGCGACGAGCCCGAAGCGCCGTACTCGCGCATGGCGATTCCGTACCTGCT
Organism: Burkholderiales bacterium; assembly: GCA_031404155.1. Lineage (GTDB taxonomy): Bacteria > Pseudomonadota > Gammaproteobacteria > Burkholderiales > Burkholderiaceae_C > JANNGZ01. Next base: position 1,850 of record JANNGZ010000094.1, on the reverse strand, counting down.
GATGGGCAACGTGGGCGAGAGCGGCACCCACCTGCGCCATGGCGCTGACCATTTCGCGAAGCAGCGCATCGAGATCAAACGTGGCCGCGCGGCGAGTGTGGACACCGCGGTACGCAAGGTCGCGCTCGAAGACGGCAGCACGCTCGACTACGACCGCCTGCTCGTGGCCACCGGCTCGTCGCCGGCCAGCCCGCCGATCCCGGGCATCGATTCACCGGGTGTGCACTCCTGCTGGACCCTGGCCGACGCGCGCGCCATCATGAAACTCGCGACCCCGAATGCGCGCGTTGTCCAGATGGGCGCAGGTTTCATCGGCTGCATCATCCTGGAGGCCCTGGCGGCGCGCGGCGTGCACCTCACCGTGGTCGAGATGGGCGACCGCATGGTGCCGCGGATGATGGGCCCCACCGCCGGCGGCATGATCAAGGACTGGTGCGAGAGCAAGGGCGTGCGGGTTTTCACCGGCGCGCGGGTCAATTCGATTGAATCCGGCGGCGGCGGTGGTGGTGGTGGTGGCGTGTTGAGCAAGATCGCCAGCGCGGTCGGCCTGGGCAGCGAAGACGACGCGGCACCGCTGCGCGTCAAGCTCTCCAACGGCGAGACGGTTGCCGCCGACCTGGTGATCAGCGCCACCGGGGTCAAGCCGAACATCGGCTTCCTCGAGGGTAGCAATGTGAAATGCCTGCTCGGTGTCTTGACCGACGAGCATATGCAAACCAGCGTGCCCGGCATCTATGCCGCGGGCGACTGCGCCGAAGCCTTCGACAAGATCAGCGGCAAGACCATCGTCAGCGCGATCCAGCCCAATGCTGCCGACCAGGCGCGCATCGCCGCACTCAACATGGTCGGCCAGCACGCCGCATTGCCCGGCGTGACCCAGATCAATGTGCTCGACACGCTCGGCCTCGTCTCCACCAGCTTCGGCGACTGGGCCGGCGTGCCCGGCGGGCAGAGCGCCGAACTCACCGACCGCAAGGCTGGCCGCCACCTGAGCCTGCAGTTCTCGGGCGACCGCATGGTCGGCTGCAACAGCATCGGCTGGACCGAGCATGTCGGCGTGATGCGCGGCCTGGTCGAAGGCCAGGTCAGCCTGGGTGAATGGAAGGCCAGGCTGATTGCCGACCCGACCAAGCTGATGGAGGCGTACCTGGCGCGCGCGCAGGCGCAGTCGGAGCATGCGCTGGTGAAGTGATCTCGGGCCGGACGCCTTTGGCGCCGGCCCGAGCTTGGCGGGTTCGACCGGACGCTGTGACGCCTGTCAACCCGCCAGTCCAGCGCAGCCGAGCATCGCTATCGCCGACACGGCATCATCCCTGCATGCAGATCACCTTCAAGCTCTACGCCAGCCTCTCCGAGCACCTGCCCGCCGACGCGCGCCGCGACAACCGGGTCAGCCTGGACATCGCGCCCGAGGCCACCATCGCCGACATCATTGCGCCCTTCAACCTGCCGATGAAGCTGGTGCACCTGGTGCTGATCAACGGCGTCTACGTGCCACCGCAGGAGCGCCCCACGCGCACCCTGGTCGAAGGCGATGTGCTCGCGATCTGGCCGCCGATCGCCGGCGGCTGAGCCGGGCCCCGCAGCGCCGTGCAGGCCTGGTACGACGCGGCGTTCGACCGCGAAATGGGCTACACCGAGCCTGACCTGCGCTCGGTGCTGCCCGGCGCCTTGCGTGATGCCACGCTGCGCTGGAGCGCCTCGGGTCTGGAAGCCACCTTCGGCGCCAGCGACCGCGCCGGCTTCAGTGCCGAGGCCGGCAGCGGCGGGCGGCTGACGCTGCACTGGACAACGCTGCCACCGCGCCGCATCGCGTTGATGTCGATGCCGCGCCTGGCGGTGAGTTTCAG